>JBKPLL010000059.1:0-13918 GCA_046731605.1 Actinomycetota bacterium
GCCTTCCAAGCTAGTTACGCGGGTTCGATTCCCGCCACCCGCTTCTTCTAGTTCAGAGGCCGTCCCGGACGCTAGCTCGCGGTGCCGGCGGGTTCTCGCACCGGGCGACGGAGAGGGCGCCGTGGCAACCGGGTGGCAACCTCCGTTGGGTGCGGTGCTCGCCGGGGCTAGCCGGAGGCCACGCGCTGGACCCCACGCCCCGGCAGGCGAAGCTACGCCGCGAGCCCGGGCGCGCCTATCGGCTGAACGGAGTATCGAGCCGCCTCGTTCGGCCGATGAGTCACGACCGGGCGGATCGACCAGGCGCCGCCAGCTTTCGCTTCCGAAATCCGCTCACTCTCGTGCCCCTCGAGGGATGCGGCGTACCAGTTCTTACGGAAGTCGCTGCTGCCGACCCGTCCCCTCAAGTCGCAGCGACTCGTCCTGGCCGCAGCGTTGGCGCAGCGTTAGTAGCGGATTAGCGACTCGCTTCAACCTTCGACTCTCATCTAGCCGCAGAGAGGAGGGATTGTGATGAACAGGTTCCTCAGGTGGGGCTTGTCTGTCCTGACGATGGTGTCTGTCGCGGCGGTGGTGTTCGTGGTGGTGGCCCCGGCGCGTGCAGATGATCCGGCGGCGGGGGTGGATTGTGGCGAGCCGGAGGCGGCGACACTGGCGGTCGTCGATTGTTCTGGGCTCGATCCAGTGCCGGATCTCAACCCGGCCGACACTCCGCAGGTGATGACGTCGGTGGGAGAGGCGAGCCGGGCCGCCGATGCGCTGCCGGCGTACTGCCGCTACCACTCGGAGGTCGCGTTCTACGCAGCGACGGATTGGCTGGGGCTCGTGCGTTCGCTTGCGCTCGACCGCTCGACCTGCGTCGACTTCTACGTCTCGGTGCCGCCGGTGGTGAAGGACAAGACGGTGATGCGGCCCGACCAGGCGGAGCGGATCCGCGAGTTCGGGGTGCACTTCCATCCGATGGCGGAGATCCACTATGCGACCTGGAAGGCTTGGATCGCCAGCCACCCGCTGGACACCTACTACAGCGCCGGGGTCGAGGCCGGGCACCGGCTGCTCGCCGCCGGCTACGAGACCTGGGCGCTGAACGAGTTGCCGTCTGGAGTGCGGCAGGGGCAGCCCGGCGTGCGGGCGAACGCGGCCGCGTTCATCCGTGGTCTCTACGACGGCAGCGGCGGCACGCCCGGATGTGTGTTCGTGGCCGGCGTTGGCCAGCCGACCTCACCGCTGGACGTTTACAGGACGAACCTGAGCGGCTGGCTGCGCGACTCGATGTTCTGGAGCGACATCAGCGGCCGGGTCAGGTTCTGGGCACAGGAGGTCTACCCCGACATACGCGATTGGGCGGTGCCGAACGCCTCGCGCGAGCAGCGCACCCAGCACCTCGCTGATTACCTGATGCATCCGCTCGCGCTCGCCGACTCTCTCGCCTCCGACCCAACCACCGCCGCCGCGCGCAGCTTCCTCGCCGATACCTACGTGGCGCTCACCAACGACGCCTGGCAGTGGTCGTCCGGCTTCGGCTGGACGAACGTCCCTATCGATCTGATGGAGTCGTTCCTCTCCGAGCAGGTGTTCGCCGTCCGCCACTACGCCGGTTCCCACCCGCAGGAAGCACCCGCGGGTCGCTTCGGCTCCGCCTGGGCCCCCCAGCCGCAGCCGCCCGTGCCCGACACCGTGCTCCTGCGCGGACGCACCGCCAGCGCGCTCCACTACGCCTTCGACCACGGCGGCAGCAGCCAAACTGGCGCCTGCGGCCCTCCCGGCGAACAAGACTGGTGCCAAGGAGAACTGCCCGGCGCCGCTTTCGTCGAGGGCTGGTCTGCCTTCCCGCAGACACCCGAACCGTAGAGGACTGGGCTTGGGACGGCCCGCCGCGACGGCAGCGCCCGTCGCGGCGGGTCCGGGCCAGGCGGACAGCCGACTGCCCGTGCTAGCTACGCGGGTTCGATTCCCGCCACCTGCGTCTTACTGCGGCGGGCCGCTGATGGGCGCGATGGTGCCGGACTGGGAGACGCCGTTCGTGTCCGTCCAGCCGATCGGAACGGCTTCGCCCGGCACGAGGGTGAGCACCGTCTGCCGGACGTCCGCCCTCGACGAGATCGCGGTGCCGTTCAGCGACGTGATGACATCCCCTTCGACGAGCCCGGCGACGTCGGCCGGCTTCCCCGGGAGGACCGCCACGACCTTGGCTCCCGTTCCGCCCGGGGCGTCGTCGAGCCCGACGCCGAGGAACGCAGTCGGCCCGACGTGCACGATCGCGTTCGACTTGCCGCTCTCGATCCGGCGGACGATCTGCAGTGCCTGCTTGAGCGGGATCGCGAAGCCGCGGCGTGCACCCGAGGTCGAACCCGCGGTGACGATGCCGAGGACGCGGTTCTGGCCGTTCTCGAGCGGCCCGCCGGAGTATCCGGGCACGACGGGGGCATTCGTCGCGATCACGTTGTTCAGCGTCTCCGTGTCTCCGGCCTCGTCCCTGGCCTGGATCTGCTGGTGGAGGGCGATGATCCGCCCGCGCGCCGCCTTCGGCGGCCCACCGCGGCCCTGCGCGTTCCCGCGCGCGACGACCTTCATCCCGACGTGCAGGGGGATCGCGCCTCCGCGCTTGACCGTGCGGAGCCCCGAGGCGTGCGCCAGCTGCAGCACCGCGATGTCGCGGATGACCGAGTAGCCCACCACGGTGGCGGAGTACTTGCGGTGGGTCGTGACGTCGACGACTTTGAACTTCGTCGCCCCGCTGATCACATGGTTGTTCGTCAGCACCTCGCCCGAGCGCGAGATGATCATCCCGGTGCCGGCGGCGCGGCCGTTCTGGTAGCCGAGCGTCGTGTAGATGTCGACGATGCCGACGTTGGGGCGGGCCTTCACCGTGGCCTGAGAGGTGTGCCCGGCGGCGCCGGCCGGAGAGGCGGCTACGGCCGGCGCCAGCGTCGCCAGGACGGCGAGCAAGAGGCGTCGCGTCAGTCCGGGCACGTGAGCATCAGAGCAGGTGTCGGTGAGCCGCATCTAAGGGATCTGAAAGCCGCATGTAAGCCCCCATGTAAGCCGGGATTCGGCCGATTCGCTGTAGACCTTTAACTCGAGCGGCGCGAGCCAGTAGCGTCCGGGCATGCCTGAGGAGACGCCACCGGAGGAGGAGACGCCGAAGGAGCGGGCCGACCGCGAGCTGATCGAGCTGCTGAACGAGCTGCGCGTCGTCCTTCCGGGCGTCACGGTTCTCCTGGCCTTCCTGCTCGCAGTCCCGTTCGCCAACGGCTGGACGCGCGTCACCTCGTTCCAGCGCGACGTGTTCGTCGTCGCCTTTCTGTCGACCGCGGTCGCGGTCGCGCTGCTCACCGCACCGAGCTCGTACCACCGGCTCCGCTTCCGCCACGGCGACAAGGAGCGCATCGTCCGGATCGGAAACCGGCTCTCGATCGCGGGAATCGCGGCCTCGGCCGTCTCGCTCGAGGCGGTCGTGCTACTCGTGATCGACTCGGTCGTCTCCCGGGGAGCCGCGATCGTGGCAGCCGCCGGTCTCTTCTGCGTGGTGGGCTTGCTCTGGTACGGGCTGCCGCTCTGGGGGGTGCTCAGAGATCGATCCGCTCGATGACGACGGACTCCCGCGGGCGGTCTGCCGCGTCCGTCTCGAGCGCCGAGATCGCGTCCACGACGTCCATCCCGTTCGTCACCTGGCCGAAGACGGTGTGCTTCCCGTCGAGCCACGGGCAGGCATCCGCGGTGACGATGAAGAACTGGCTCCCGTTGGTGTTCGGGCCGGCGTTCGCCATGGCGAGCGCGCCGCGCGCGACCGGGTGTTCGTTGAACTCGTCCTCGAACGTGTAGCCCGGGCCGCCCGAGCCGGTTCCGGTCGGGTCGCCGCCCTGGATCATGAAGTCCGGGATGATGCGGTGGAAGACGACCCCGTCGTAGAAGCCGTCCCCGGCGAGCTTGCGGAAGTTCTCGACGGTCTTCGGCGCCTCGCCCTCGAACAGCTCGAGCTCGATCGCGCCGTGGTTCGTGTGCAGGGTCGCTGCGCTCATGTCCCCGGCACGCTATCCGCCAGCGGTTCGAGCGCGCCGGCGGTAGGTTCGAGCGAGCCGTCTCCGAGTCCCGAGACGGCCTCACGCAGAAGGGCCCGGGCACCGTCCACGTCGTCGGCCGAGAGGACCGTCGCGACCCCGGCGAGATGCTCGCCGCGTCTCTCGTCCCAGAGCTCGATCGTGACCGTGTCGAGCTCGCGACGCGGGATGTAGGAGTCGTCGGCGATGCCCACCCGCACGGCTACGACGCGTCCGTCCGGCAGCGTCACGTCCTGCTCGAGGGGTTGGCCGCGCAGGGACATGTTGTGCCATTCTGCCGGAGGTCGGCCGGGTCGAAACGTCTGGGAGGAGATGGCGCAAGGCGCTCGGGAGCCGTCAGCTGTCGGGAGCTCGCTGCCGCAGGTGGTAGAGCCCGAAGGCCGCCGGACCGAGCGGCAGCCAGAGGTTGAAGAAGCGGTAGGCGAAGACCGCGAGGACGGCTGAGGGGAGGCCGAAGCCGACCCAGACGAGCGCGAACGGCAGCAGCGCCTCGACAGCGCCGGCGCCCGCGAGCGGGAGCGTCCGCCGCGTCAGCGCGTATCCGGTCGCGTAGCCGACGACGACCGCCGCCACCCCCGGCGTGACACGGTCGAACGCGGCGAGACAGACCCAGAGGACGAACACCTCGCCGGCCCAGTAGACGGCCATCCCGGTGAAGGCCGCGGCGCCGTGCCGGCGAGGCGAGGCGACGATCTGCCCCACGACCCCGATCGCCTCGAGCGGCGGGCCGAGGATCCCCTTCAGCCACCCGCGGCAGATCCATTTGCGGTAGTGCACGGCGATCAGGGCGAGCGCCGTGCCGGCGGGAACCCCGATCGTCCACGAGAGCGTGACGGCGCGCTGGGCGTCGGAGTGGGCGATGAGCAGGAAGACCGCACAGATCAGAGCGCCGGTCGCCAGCACGGCGTACTCGAGCGAGCCGAGCCCGAGCACCCGCACGCGCGCCTCCTCGCGTGAGACGCCGAGATCCTCGAGAGCCTCGATGTCCACCGCGAATCCGCCTCGCGGAATGAACATCCCGAACCCTGCGGCCACGATCGCCCCCGCCCGCAATGCGCCGAGCTTGACGCCGCGGCCGACGTGGGCGACCTCGCGGTAGGCGAACGTGTAGCCGATGTGGGCCGCGACCGCACCCGCGATGGCGAACGGGAACCAGTACGTGTTCGCGTGCCGCAGGTGCGAGGCGACGGCCACGTAGCCCGCTGCGCCGGCGACGAGGATCGTCGCGATGAGCGAGAGCGCCGCGGCGAGAACCATGAGCACGACCACGTGATGCGCCTCGTGCTCGCGATGGTGAGCGAACAGGACCTTGAAAGGGCCACGGCGGCGCCAGAGGCGCAGAGCGGACTGCTGGGTCACCGGTCGCTTCTTTCCCAAGGCACTCGAGACGCATGCGCCCGCCCAGACCCGCGGGCACCGGAGTCAGCGTACTGCGCCTCCGCGTTCGCTCGTCCTGGACGCTGTTGGCATGCTGGCTGTATGGACCACGCCGGCACACATCGGGTGGATTCGCCCACGCGCTCAGCGGTGCAGGCGACGCTGCATTGCCTCACGGGCTGCGCGATAGGCGAAATCCTCGGGATGGTGCTGGCGACGGCGCTCGGGCTCGGGGCCGCCCTCTCTGTCGCAGTCGCAGTGCTCCTCGCGTTCGTGTTCGGCTATGCGCTAACGCTACGGCCTGTGATCGCGGCCGGCGTGCCTCCCCGCCGCGCGATGCGGCTCGCCGTCGCCTCGGACACCGTTTCCATCGCCACGATGGAAGTGGTGGACAACGCATTCATCCTGCTCGTGCCGGGCGCGATTGCCGCGGGCCTCGCCGACGGGCTCTTCTGGTGGAGCCTCTTGCTCAGCCTCGCGATCGCGTTCTTCCTCACGGTGCCCGTGAATCGGTGGCTGATCGTGCGCGGTCGCGGCCACGCCGTGACGCACGAGTTCCACGGTCACTGATCCCGGTGCGCCTGAGCGCCACCACCCTGGAAGTGAGTGCGCCCGGGAGGATTCGAACCTCCGACCCGCGGATTAGAAGTCCGCCGCTCTGTCCACTGAGCTACGGGCGCGTGGGAGAAGGGTAGACCGCTAGGGTGCCGCGGATGGCGGACGCGCTCGAGCAGCTCAAGGAGCGGCTGGCCGAGGTCACCGATCTCGGCAAGGTCGCGCGGCTCCTCTCCTGGGACCAGCAGACGATGATGCCGCCCGCCGGCACCGCCCACCGCGCCGACCAGCTCGCGACGCTGCTCCGCCTCATGCACGAGCGCTTCACCGATCCCGCCGTCGGCAGCTTCCTCGAGGAGCTGCGGCCGCTCGAGGAGTCGCTCGAGCCCGATTCCGACGACGCCGCGCTGATCCGCCTCGTGCGGCGCGAGTACGAGAAGGCGGTGAACGTCCCGGCGTCGCTGCGCGCGGAGATGGCTCGCGCGGCCGCCGAGGCTCGCCCGGTCTGGGTGAAGGCGAAGGCGGAGTCGGACTTCGCGTCGTTCTTGCCGTCGCTCGAGCGGATCGTCGAGCTGAAGCTCCAGTACGTCGACTGCGTCGCGGACGGGGCGGACGAGCGGTACGACGTGCTCCTCGACGACTACGAGCCTCAAACGAAGACCGCCGAGGTGCGCACGCTGTTCGAGGAGCTGAAGCCGCCGCTCGTTGCGCTGATCACCGAGCTGCGCGAGCGTGACGTGGACACGTCGTTCCTGCGTGGAGACTTCCCGCCCGACCGCCAACGCGCGCTCGCGCTCGAAGTGACCGACCTCTTCGGCCACCGCCCCGACAGCTGGCGGATCGATCCGACCGAGCATCCGTTCGCGTCGGGCCCGGGCCGCGACGACGTGCGGATCACGACGAACTACCACCCGGACTCGCTCGAGTCCCTCTTCTCGACGATGCACGAGTACGGCCACGGCCTCTACAGCCACCAGCAGCCCAAGCACCTCGAGCGGCTGCCGACCGGCGGGCCCTGCTCGCTCGGGGTCCACGAGTCGCAGAGCCGCCTCTGGGAGAACCTCGTCGGCCGCAGCCGTCCTTTCTGGCAGCTCTTCTATCCGCGACTGCAGGAGACGTACCCGGAGCAGTTCGGAAACGTCGATCTCGAGCGGTTCCACGCAGGCATCCATGCGGTCACCCCGAGCTTGATCCGCATCCAGGCCGACGAGGTGACGTACGGGATGCACGTGATGCTCCGCTTCGAGCTCGAGCAGGACATGGTCGAGGGCCGCATCGAGCTGCGCGATCTGCCCCAGCGCTGGAACGAGAAGATGTGGGACTACCTCGGCGTCGAGGTGCCCGACGACGGGCACGGCGTCCTCCAGGACGTCCACTGGTCCGGCGGCTCGATCGGCTACTTCTCGACCTACCTGATCGGGACGGTCGCCTCGGTGCAGATCTGGCAGGCCGCGACGCGCGACTTGCCAGACCTGGAGGAGAAGGTCGGCCGCGGCGAGTTCGAGCCGCTGCGCGACTGGCTCGGCGAGCACATCCACGCGCTCGGCCGAAAGTTCTCGCCGCAGGAGACCCTGCGGCGCGCGACCGGCTCCGCGATCGCGGCGCAGCCCTACCTGGACTACCTCCGCGCGAACTACGCGTAGCTACGGCTTCGCGTAGCGGGCGATCCACATCCGGTCGAGCGCTCGCCTCAGCGCCGCCCGCGTCTGCGGCGACGCCCGCCGTCCCACGCTGATCCAGACGTAGAAGGCTCGCTTGGCGACGCGGAACTGGTAGGCGACGCTCGGAGGCTCGAGGCATCCCGCCTGTCCGTGGGTCGGTAGCCGGAAGTGCTTCGGGCGCGTCCCGAGCCGAGGCAGGCTGCGCCGCAGCGAGGCGCCGTCGAGCACCTCCTTCACGAGGACGAAGGCGCCGTCGGCCGGCCGGCCACGCGCCCGCGTCCCGTCGCAGTCGTCCACCGGCCCACGACGCAGGCGGTAGGTGCCGAGCGCGAACAGCGTGCGTGGATCGACCACGTTGTCGAGACGGCGGGTGGTGAGGTGCCAGCTCGCGGGATAGCGGACGACGATCGAGGGGCCGGACGGGAAGCGGCGCGCGATCGAGCGGCCGTCGATCACCGCCCGAGAGGCGTGGCGCGAGGGTGCAGGAGTCGAGGCCGCGGCGGCGGTGACGACCAGCACGAGGGCGAGCGCTCCGATCGCCGTTCCGAGGATGGTGCGCATCACCAGATGTACGGCACGCATAGCTCCTGAAGTCCCGGGTAGGCGCTGAGGCACCGAAACCGACTGAAGGAGGATCAAATGGCTGATGTGCTGAAGGGCAAGAAGGTCGCGATCCTCGCTGCCGACATGTTCGAGAAAGTCGAGCTCGAGGAGCCGCGGAAGGCGCTCGAAGACGCCGGAGCCGACGTCGAGGTCGTCTCGATCCACGGCGGCGAGATCAGGGGCTTCGACCACTTCGACCCGGCGAACACCGTGCAGGTCGACCACACGGTCGAGGAGGTGTCGCCGGACGAGTACGACGCGCTGCTGATCCCGGGCGGCGTCGGCAACCCCGACCAGCTGCGCGGCGACGAGAACGCCGTTTCGTTCGTGGAGGAGTTCCACCGGGCCGGGAAGCCGATGGCGGTCATCTGCCACGGCCCGTGGGTGCTCGTCGAGTCCGGAGCCGTGCGCGGCAAGCGGGTCACCTCGTGGCCGACGCTCGAGACGGACATTCGCAATGCCGGCGGCGAGTGGGTCGACCAGGAGGTCGTCGTCGACGGCAACCTCGTCACGAGCCGGAAGCCGGACGACATCCCGGCCTTCAATCGCGAGATGCTGCGGATCTTCTCGGGCGAACGTATTCCGGCCTGAGCACGTATGCAACGGGGCCGCTTCGCGGCCCCGTTGTCTTCTCGAGGTGGCGGACGGGACTCGAACCCGCGGCCACCGGGACCACAACCCGGAGCTCTACCAACTGAGCTACCGCCACCGAGCGGGCACAGCGTAGCGAGCCGCAGGCCGGGATACCCTTCCGGCGCAACGGCCCCGTAGCTCAGCGGATAGAGCGGCAGCCTTCGAAGCTGCGTGCGGAGGTTCGATTCCTCCCGGGGCCATGAAGCCGGTCACGTAGCATCGAGGCATGTGCCGGAACATCCGCGTTCTCTACAACTTCGATCCGCCCGCGAGCTCCGAAGAGGTTCACTCCGCGGCGCTGCAGTACGTGCGCAAGGTCAGCGGGATGACGAAGCCGTCGCAGGCGAACGGGGCGGCGTTCGACCGTGCCGTGCACGAGATCGCCCACATCACGGAGCATCTCCTCGCCGACCTCGTCACGACAGCCACGCCGAAAGACCGTGAGGTCGAGGCGGAACGTCGCCGCGCCGGCGCTGTCGCCCGTTTCGGTTAGTTACCGGGGTCCGGGGTCGAGGTAGCGGCCGAACCAGTCGAGGATCGCCTCGAACCGCTGCACGCGGTGGATCGGCGACCCGGAGCGGGACAGCTCGTGGCTCTCGGCCGGGAAGCGAAGCATCTCGACCTCCTTGCCGAGCAGGCGGAGTTGGATGAACAGATGCTCACCCTGCTCGATGTTGCACCGAAGGTCGGTTTCGGAGTGGACGACGAGGAGCGGCGTCTCGATGTCTCGTGCGTAGGTGGCCGGTGACATCCGGAGCCAGGCGTCCACGTCCTCCCACATCGGCCCGCCGAACTGGCGCTCGAAGACCCAGAACAGGTCGCTCGACCCGAAGGCGCTGACGAGGTGGTTGACGGACCGCTCGGAGAGGGCCGCCTTGAACCGCTTCGTGTGTCCGACGATCCACGAGGTCAGGTAGCCGCCGTACGAGCCGCCCAGGACGCCGAGCCGTTCCGCGTCGAGGAACGGGTACTTCTCCAACGCGGTGTCCACGACGCCCATCACGTCCTCGTAGTCGACCGTGCCCCAGCCGGGGCCGTCCCCGTTGCCCGTGCCGCGGATCGCGCGTCCCCACTCCTCGGAGTAGCCGGAGCCGCCGCGCGGGTTCGAAAAGAGGACGCAGTAGCCGGCTCCCGCGTACACCTGGACCTCGTCGAAGAAGCCGGTGCCGTATTGCGAGAACGGGCCGCCGTGGATCGTGAGGAGCACCGGATAACGCTTTCCCTCGTCGAAGTCGGGAGGACGGACGAGCCAGGCGTCGACCTCGGTGCCGTCGGCGGACTTGGCGGTGAACCGCTCGACCTCGGCGAGCTCCCGCCCGGCGACGAAGTCGTCGCAGACCGAAGTGATGCGCTTCCCGTCTCCGTCGAAGAGCTCGTGTGGACGGTCGTACGTGCTCGCCGTGTAGACGAGCCTGCCGTCGACCAGGTCGAAGAGGCCGGTGAACTGCTCGCCGCCGACGAGAAGCTCGGGATCGGCCGAGCCGTCCGCCGGGACCGTGTAGAGATGAACGTTGCCGCCGTCCTCCACGGCGAAGGCGAGGCGCTCGCCGTCCCAGACCGGCTCGCGGGCGAGCGGGAATGGGGCGCACTGCCGGTCGAGCGAGGCCGTGAGGACCCGGCGGTCGCTCCCGTCCGCATTCATCACGGCAATCTGGCTGTGATGCGGGTACGTGCCGTCCTCCGGCGAGTGGATGTAGGCGATGCGGGAGCCGTCGGGAGAGAACGAGGCATTGCTCGCGGACTCGTCCGGCTGGGACAGGCGCTTCGGCTCGGCTCCCTCGGAGTCCAGGTCGAGCTCGTAGAGCGCCTCGACGAACTCGACGTCCCAGCGCTCGCCGCGCATGGACCCGAAGACGATCCGCTTGCCGTCTGGCGACCACGCCGGAGTGTCGTTCTCGCAGTCGCCGTCGGTGAGCTGCCGTTCGTCGCTTCCGTCGAGGCCGACGACGAAGAGATGCTTGCGGCGGTCACCGATCCAGCCGACGCTGTCGAGCTTGAAGAAGACGCGGGTGAAGCGGCGCGGCGCGCGCTTCCGGTCGTCCTCCTCCTCGTACGCCTCGTCGGGCACGCGACGCGCGAACGCGATGCGGGTCGAGTCGGGCGACCACGCGATCGACTCGATGCTTTCCTTGCCGTCGGTCAGCTTCCGCGGCTCGCCTCCGTCGGCGGGGAGGACGTAGAGCTGTCCCTTCGCCTTCTTCTCGTCGCCCTCGCGATTCGAGACGAAGGCGAGCCAGCGCCCGTCGGGAGACCAGCGGGGCGAGCCGTCGTTCCGCTCGCCGGAGGTGAACTGCCTCGACTCCTCGGAGCCGTCGAGGGCCGACACCCAGATCGCGGTGCGGTAGGTGTTCGCCTCCTCGTCGGTCCGGCTCACGACGTAGGCGACGCGTCGTCCGTCGGGCGAGAGGCGCGGGTCGCCGACGCTCCTCAGCGCATAGACGTCCTCGGGCTTCATGCCGGCCACCGAGGCGCGACTCTAGCGGGGCCGGGCGCCAGGCGGTTTCGGTGGAGCAGTGCGCGGGGATCGTGACGTAGCGGACAAGCAGGAGGCGTGGTGCAATCCGAGTTCGAGATCGACCCGGCACTTGACGAGCCGCTGGAGCGGGGCAGGGGCGACGAGGAGCAGGATCTCGAGGAGGAGCTGGCTCGGGCGGCGCGGTTCGAGTTCCGTGAATCGGCGCTGCTTTCGGACGAGCCGCTTTCCTAGGATCACGCTCCTGCGTCCCTATGCTGTACCGCGCGGGCGTGGCGGAACTGGCAGACGCGGCGGGTTTAGGTCCCGTTGGGCCGCGAGGCCCTTGGAGGTTCGAGTCCTCTCGCCCGCATCAGGTCGGCAGCGCGGACCGCGTAGGCCATCGCCGTGAGGATGGTGAGCCAGATGGCTCCGGCGAGGCCGAGCAGGCTGAGGTTCCAGGCGCTCACGTGCCTCGACGGTTCGACCTCGCCCGCCCGCTCCCTGCTTGAATGGCTGGGTGCAGGCCCAGGTCGAGGAGCTGCCGGAGAACCGCGTCCGGCTGACTGTTCAGGTTCCGTCGCACGACGTTCACCACGCCGTCGAGCACGCCGCCGACGACCTCGCGCAGAACGTCAAGGTGCCCGGCTTCCGCAAGGGGAGGGTGCCGCGCCAGGTGCTCCTCCAGCGCGTCGGCCGCGAGCGGCTCATGACCGAGGCGGTCGAGAGCCACATCGGCGGCTGGTTCTGGAACGCGGCCGCGCGCAGCCGCGTCCGGCCGGTCGCGCAGCCCGAGTACGACTTCGAGCTCCCCGCCTCCGACGACGAGGACTGGGAGTTCACCGCGACGGTGGCGGTGCAGGCGAAGCCGGAGCTGCCCGACCTGAAGGAGCTCGAGGTCGGGGCCGCCGAGATCGAGCTGCCCGAGGACCTCGTCCAGCACGAGCTCGACGCGCTGCGGGCGACGGTCGCCGAACTCGTCCCGGTCGAGGGCCGCCCGGTCGGCCCCGAGGACACAGTCGTGGTCGATCTCGTCGCCGAGGAGGAGACCCGGCGCGACTACGTCGTCGACCTCGGCGGCGGCGCCGTCGTGGAGGAGGTCGAGCGGGGTCTCGTCGGCATGAACGCCGGTGAGACGAAGGAGATGTCGTTCGAGCTCGCCGACGGCGGGTCGCAGACCCTCACCGCGACCGTCAAGGAGATCAAGGAGAAGGTGCTGCCGCCGCTCGACGACGACCTCGCCCGCGCCGCGAGCGAGTTCGAGACGTTCGCCGAGCTGCGGGCAGACATCGAGTCGCGCCTCCGCGAGCAGATCGAGGACGAGGTCGAGACGCAGTTCCGTGCCAACGCGGCCGACGCGCTCGTCGCCGCCTCGAAGGTCGAGGCTGCGGGGCCGCTCGTCGAGTCCCGCACGCGCGAGCTGCTGCGCGGCTTCGCGCGCCAGGTCGAGGCCCGCGGCGTCCCGCTCGAGACCTTCCTCGCCATGACGGGCCAGCAGCCCGAGGAGCTCGTCGCCCGCCTCCAGGACGAGGCGCAGCGCTCGGTCGCGCGCGAGCTCGTGCTCGATGCGGTCGCCGAGCAACTCGGCCTCGACGTGCCGGACGCCGAGGTGGAGGAGCTCGTTCGCGAGCAGGCCGAGGCGGTCGGCGACGACGCCGACGAGATGCTCGTGGCGCTGCGCGAGGGCGGCCGGTTCGAGTCGCTCCGGGAGGACCTGCGACTCCGCAAGGCACTCGACCACGTGGCCGGCGAGGTGAAGCGCATCCCCCTCGCGCAGGCCGAGGCGCGCGAAGCGATCTGGACGCCCGACAAGGAGAATCCCCCGACAGAGACGAAACTCTGGACCCCCGACCAGCAGCAGAGCGAAGGAGCCCGATCATGAACCCGCCGACGAATCTCGTCATCCCGTCCGTCATCGAGCAGACCTCGCGCGGCGAGCGCTTCTTCGACATCTACTCGCGCCTGCTCAACGAGCGGATCATCTTCCTGGGAACCCCGATAGACGATCAGGTCGCCAACCTCGTCGTCGCCCAGATGATCCATCTGGAGTCCGAGGATCCCGACAAGGACATCAACATCTACATCAACTCACCGGGCGGCTCCGTCTACGCGGGCCTCGCGATCTACGACACGATTCAGTTCATCAAGCCGGACGTCGCGACGACGTGCGTCGGCATCGCGATGTCGATGGGAGCGCTGCTTCTTGCGGCCGGCACGGAGGGAAAGCGCACTGCTTTGCCGAATGCCAAGATCCTGATCCACCAGGTATCCGGCGGCTTCCAGGGCCAGGGCACCGATATCGAGATCCAGGCCAAGGAGACCATCAGTCTCAAGCGGCGCCTGGAGGAGATCATCGCCCAGCACACGAATCAGCCGGTCGACAAGGTCTCGAAGGACATGGAGCGCGACTACTACATGACATCGGAAGAAGCAGAGCAGTACGGCATCGTCGATCAGGTCATCGCTCACCGCTAGGCATAGACGAATCCCCCGGACCGAGGTAGAAGAAGAGATATGGCACGCGCAACCGACGGCAACGAGCAGCTTCTCTGCAGCTTCTGCGGCAAGAGCCAGCG
>JBKPLL010000060.1:0-12030 GCA_046731605.1 Actinomycetota bacterium
CGTCAGCGGCGGTCGGTGACCGGAATCTCGCTCAGAGGCTTCCGCGTCGGCTCATTACCAACGCCGCCGACCATCTCGAACCGCCGGCTATCGCTGTCGACCTCGCCGTGAACGTGAGGGGCCGACGCGTTCTCGGCGGACTCGGCGAGCTCCTGATGCCCGCAGCGGCTGCACGAGACGACAGTCGCGCCCTAGGTCGATGTCTCTACGTGCCAGCGATGACCGACGACGGCGCAGAGTAGGGCGACCGCTCGCACGGCCAGGAAGCTACCAGCGTCGCAACCGTCGAACTCGCAAGCGTCCTTCTTCGCACTGACCGATCGCTAGCGGCGCGTGACCCAGATTCCGGTGCCGGCGGCTCCGACCGCTGCGGCGGCCCCGAGCACCGTCAGGACCAGACCGTGGCTCGACGGGACGGCGGACAGGGCGACGACGAGCACCGCTGCGGCGAGGCCGGCGAGGCCGAGCGCGGTCACGGCCGCGCCGCGGCGCCAGACGACCCTGGGCTCGACCCGGATTTCCAGACCCTCGTCGATCGACCACGCCGACAGCTCGCCGCTGAGCAGGAGCAGCACGGCTACCAGCGGCGCGCTCGCGTCGACCGCATTCCCGGCGGCGGCGACGGCGGCGACGTAGGTGCCTCCGGCGAGGAAGAGCGCGGCGCCGAGGCCGCGACCGTGGAAGACGAGCGCGACGAACAGCGATATCGCGCCGGCCACCGCGCCCGGCACGAACGCCGCCACCGGCGACGGCGCGCGTGTCAGCGCGTCCGCAAGAGCTCCGCCGTAGGCGGCGGCCCCCGCCGCGGCGAGCACTAGGCGGGCCTGGCGAGGTGCCTGAATGCGTTCACCTCCTCGACCGGGACGGCGAGCGGCTCGTCCTCGCGCCACGTCACGACCGGGACGCCGACCTGCTCGTAGCGCCAGCGAAGCGCCTCGCGCGAGAGCCGCCAGAGGCGATAGGCGACCTCGAGGGACGAGCCCCGCTCCGGGGCGACCATCTCGAGCGGCGACACCTCGACCACGATCAGGTCGTAGCCGCGGGCACGCAGGTCGAGCAGCGCAGCGGCGGTGCGGCTGTCGAGGAGGGGCGTGATCGCGAGCACCAGCGCCTTCGGCGGCAACGTGCGCGGCGGCAGGACGTCGACGCCGCGCAGCGCGAAGCTGTGGACGACCTGGCTCGTCAACAGCGCCTCGATGATGGCGTACAGCTGTCGCATGCCCGACGCCGGAACCAGCCAGGAGAGGAAGCCGCCGAAGCCGACGACTCCGACGCGATCCTTGCGCTGGAGGTAGAGGTGGGCGAGCGTCGCGGCGGCCCGCACGGCGCGGTCGTTCGTGCTCCGTCCCTCGGAACGCACCTCGGCGAACGTGTCGAGGAAGAGGACGACGTCCGTGTTCCGCTCCGGATTCTGCTCGTTCACCCAGAGCGATCCGCGCAGCGCCGTCGCGCGCCAGTTGACCCGGCGGAGCCGGTCTCCGGTCCGCCACTCGCGCAGGTCGGCGAACTCGATCCCCTCCCCGCGGAGCCTGGAGACCTGGTTCCCGGCGAAGACCTGCGTCTCGAGCGGCGCGACGAGGGTGCGGAGCGTCTCCTCGGCCGGGAAGACGCGCAGCGGCCGCGGCTCGCCCGCGCCGCCCTCCCACGAGCGAAAGCCGAGCGTGTCACGCGCCCGGAAGAGCACCTGTCCGACCGTGAACACGCCCCAGCGCTCGCAGCGGAGCTTCAGCTCGATCGTCTGCTCCTCACCCGCGGCCAGATGAACTGCGCGCGCGGTCTCCCCGTCGACGCTCAGCTCGGGCGGCAAGAGGGGGAGGAGCTCGAAACGGCCGACGGCGTCGGTCGAGGACAGCTTGATCGTCGCCGTGATCTCGTCCCCTTCGATCGCGCGCTCCCGGTCGAGCGACGGGCTGACCGAGACGCGCGGCGCACGCTCCGACGCGGCGGCGACGAGCGCGAGCAGGAACGGGGCCGCGAGGGCGATCGGCTCCACCCGGCCGAGCGCGAGGCCGGCGACGAGCCCGGCCGCCGCGAGGGTGGCGTACGCCGGCAGCCTCCGCGACGTGTAGCCGATCACGTCCCGGCGGGGCGCAAGGCGTCCTCCGCGCGCGGCGTCGGCACCGTCTCGAGCGCGTCCGCCACGACATCCTCGGCGCGGAGCCGCTGCACCCAGAGCTCGGGGCGAACCATCAGCCGGTGTGCCAGCGCCGGCACCGCGACCGCTTTCACATCCTCGGGAGTCACGAAATCGCGTCCCGAAAGCGCCGCCTTCGCGCGCGACAGCTTCACGAGCGCGATGCTGCCGCGCGGGCTCGAGCCGACGGCGAGCCGCTGCGACTCCCGCGTCGCCGTCACGAGGTCGACGACGTAGCCCTCGATCGCGTCGGAGACATGCACCTCCTCGAGCGCGCGCTGCATGTCCACGAGCGTCGCCCTGTCGACCACCGGTTCCAGCTCGACCTCGTCCACGCCGCGCTGGAGACGCCGCTCGAGCATCTCGATCTCGTCCTCACGCCCCGGGTACCCGATCGAGATGCGTACGAGGAAGCGGTCGAGCTGGGCCTCGGGCAGCGGGTACGTCCCCTCGTACTCGATGGGATTCTGGGTCGCGAGCACGAGAAAGGGTGGCTCGAGCCGATGCGTCGTGTTCTCGATCGTGACCTGGCGCTCCTGCATCGCCTCCAGGAGCGCGGCCTGGGTCTTCGGCGGAGCCCGGTTGATCTCGTCGGCGAGGAGGAGGTTGGCGAAGACCGGACCGGGGCGGAAGACGAACTCGGTCGTCCGCTGGTCGAAGATCTGCGAGCCGGTGACGTCGCCCGGCATCAGATCCGGGGTGAACTGGATCCGCGCGAAGCGCAGTGAGGTCGCCTGGGCGAACGAGCGCGCGATCAGCGTCTTGGCGAGTCCCGGGTAGTCCTCGAGCAGCACATGCCCGTCGCTCAACAGGGCGAGCAGGATCAGCTCGAGCGGCCCTCGCTTGCCGACGATCGCCTTCTCGACCTCGGCGAGGATCGAACCCGCCCGTTCGCGGAGCTCGGCGAGCGCCGTCACAGCGACTCCACCTTCTCGATCACGGCGACGACCTGGTCCGCCGGCAGGCCTGGCCCGCGGCGGTCGGGAGGCGGCAGCCGGTCGGGACGCACCACCGCCCACACCTCTTCCCCGAGCAGCTCGCGCTCCAGCTCGGTCCGGCGGCCCGGCTCGAGCCCGTGTCGCGACGCGAGCCGCGCGCTCGCCGTGGCCCGGAGCAGCGGCACGAGTTGCCGGTGGGCGTGATCCGCGTCGGCGATCCCGAGCAGGATCTCCCGCTCCATCCGCAGGAGCTCCTCCGGTTGCGCGGTAGGCGGCTTCGGCTTGCGGAGCGCCTGCTCGAAGCGGCTGGGCGGCGCCGGCCCAACGCGCTCCCGTGACTCGCGGATGAGCGCGACCAGGACGAGCGCCGCGACGATGACGAGCCAGATCGCGAGCGCGCGGGACGTCGAGAGCCTGGGCGGCGCCAGCAGGGCCACGAGCGCGATCGCCGCGAGGGTGACCGTCCAGCCGAGCCTCCCGGTGAACCTCATGCCGGCGTCAGCTCCGAGGCTCGCAGCTCGTCGCGCACCGCCACGAGCGCATCCACCGCGTCGTCCCGCATCGACGGCTCCGGCTCATGGTGGCTGAACCTAGCCCATTCGAAGAGATCGGTCAGCCGGCGCACCGATTCGGCGCTCGTGTCGAGCGACAGGAGCGCTCGCTCGAGGTACTCGCGAGGCGCCTCGGCGGGATGACGGCTGATCCCCGCGGCGCCCAGAGCGGACTCCATCCGCGCGTAGGCGGCGATGATCGCGCGGCGTAGGTCCGGGTCCGTGCGCAGGTCGTCGAGCGACTCGTCGAGCGCCGCCGCGACCGCCTCGGGCGCGACGCTGCCCGGCTTCCGCAGCTCTGGTTGCCTGAGCTTGACGGCGACGATCGCGGCCACCACGAGCAGCAGCCCGAGCACGATCGCGAGCTCGTCCCAGCGGAAGCTGAGGGAATTGGAATGCGCTCCACCGGAGTGGTGCGCTCTTTGGTGTCCCGGTTTCAGCAAGTCGGGCTCGATCTGATCCGATTCCTCCGGGCGCCGGGGATGCAGATGCAGATGGCGGATGACGAGCAGCTCGAGACCGAGGAGAACCAGGTAGAAGACGAGTGCGCGAAGCAGGCTCTGCCACGTGTTCCGCTTCTTTCCACTTGTGCGGCGGATGAAGGCGGCCGCGAACAACCCGGCCAGGAAGAGCGGGACGACGACGATGACGATCGACGTGTAGATGTAGTCCCAGAACGAGAACGGCAACGCGCCGCCGCTGCCGCTGCGCGAGCCGAGCGGGTGCCCGCGGGCCGCAATCGCCACGACCGCGAGGAGCAGCGTGACCACGAGAGCAAGGGGGACGAGGCGGCTCCGGCTCACGCGGAGAGTGTCGCAGTGCCGGCGAGAGGGCGTCGTCTCCGCCCGACGTTATCCTCGACCTCCCGTGCCCGACGCGCCCTTCGTCCACCTCCACGTCCATTCCGAGTACTCGATCCTCGACGGCGCCTGCCGGATCCCGGACCTCGCGAAGCGCGCCGCCGGGCTCGAGATGCCGGCCGTCTCGCTCACCGACCACGGCTCGCTCGCCGGTGCCGTCGACCTGTACAAGGCGGCGCGGGACGAGGGAGTCAAGCCGATCCTGGGCTGCGAGGTCTACGTCACCGACGACCGGAACGCACAGCAGAAGGGCCAGGCTCATCTCACGCTCCTCGCCGAGACGAACGCAGGCTACGCGAACCTGATCAAGCTCTCCTCGCTCGGCTACCTCGAGGGCTACTACTACAAGCCGCGCGTCGACTGGGAGCTGCTCGAGCGCCACGGCTCGGGGCTGATCGCGCTCTCGGGCTGCCTCTCCGGCCGTGTCTGCAAGGCGCTCGAGGAGAATCGCGGCACCGACGCCGAGGCGGAGCTCGATCGCCTCGAACAGGTCTTCGGCCGCGACCAGATCTACGTCGAGCTGCAGAACGCGCACCTCGAGGTCCAGCAGCGGATCAACCCGCAGCTCGTCGAGCTCGCGCAGAAGCGCGACCTGCCGCTCGTCGCGACCGGCGACGTCCACTACCTCCGGCATGAGGACGCGCGCGCGCACGAGGCGCTGCTCTGCATCCAGTCCGGCGACTCGCTCAAGAATCCCAGCCACTGGAAGTTCGAGACCGACCACTTCTACTTCAAGACGCCCGAGGAGATGGCGGCCGACTTCCCGGGCCAGGAGGAAGCGCTGCGGCGGACGCTCGAGGTGGCCGAGCGCTGCCACGTCGAGATCGAGCTCGACCGGATCCTGCTCCCGCACTTCCCGACCCCCGACGGCCGCGACGCGTTCGAGTACCTCGTCGAGCTCTGCGAGCGCGGAGTCGAGAAGCGCTACGGGGCGGTGACGCCGGAGCTCCGCGAGCGGCTCCAGTTCGAGCTGAAGACGATCAAGGAGATGGGCTTCTCCGACTACTTCCTGATCGTCGCCGACTTCGTCGGCTACGCGAGGCGGAACGGGGTCAGCGTCGGCCCCGGCCGCGGCTCCGCCGCCGGCTCGCTCGTCGCCTACTGCCTCGAGATCACCGACCTCGACCCGATCCGCTACGACCTGCTGTTCGAGCGCTTCCTCAACCCGGGCCGCAAGTCGATGCCGGACATGGACATCGACTTCGCCGTCGCTGGGCGCGACCGCGTCATCAACTACGTCCGCGAGAAGTACGGCCGCGACCGGGTCGCGCAGATCATCACCTTCGGGACGATGGCCGCGCGCGCTGCCGTCCGCGATGCCGGCCGCGTGCTCGAGGTGCCGTACGGCGTCGTCGACAAGCTCGCGAAGCTGATCCCCGAAGGCCCGGGCCAGACGCTCGACGATTGCCTCAAGCCGGGCTCCGAGCTGAAGCAGGCGGTCGACGCCGACCCGGTCTCGAAGGAGATCGTCGACCTCGCCCGGCCGCTCGAAGGCCTGACGCGCCAGGACGGGATCCACGCCGCCGCAGTCGTGATCGGCGCCGAGCCGTTGATGGACACGGTGCCGCTGCAGCAGAAGGGCCCTGACCAGGAGGTCGTGACCCAGTTCGACGGCGTGACGATCGAGAAGCTCGGCCTGCTCAAGATGGACTTCCTCGGCCTCCGCAACCTCGACGTGATCGACAAGGCCGTCGAGCTCGTCCCCGGCCTCGACATCTCGACGATCCCGCTCGACGACCGCAAGACGTACGAGATGCTCGCCCGCGGCGAGGCGATCGGCGTCTTCCAGTTCGAAGGCTCCGGCATGCGCGACGCGCTCCGGCAGGTCAAGCCGACGAACTTCGAGGATCTCATTGCCCTCGTCGCGCTCTACCGGCCGGGGCCGATGCGGTACATCCCGGACTACGCACGCCGCAAGAACGGCCAGGAGCCCGTCGCCTATCCCGACCAGCGCCTCAAGGAGATCACCTCCCCGACGTACGGCATCTGCATCTACCAGGAGCAGTACATGGAGATCGCCAAGCAGATCGCCGGCTTCTCTCCTGCCGAGGCCGACGACCTGCGCAAGGCGATCGGAAAAAAGATCCATTCGCTCATGGCGTCCCTCAAGACGAAGTTCCTCGAGGGCTGCGCCGGGAGCGGCACCTCGGCCGGCGTCGCCCAGCAGCTCTGGGCCGACATGGAGCAGGCGCAGGACTACTCCTTCAACAAGTCCCACGCCGCCTGCTACGCGCTGATCGCGTACCGCACCGCCTGGCTGCGCGCGAACCATCCGCGCGAGTACATGGCGGCGCTCATCTCCTCCGTGATGAACACGAAGGACAAGGTGCCGTTCTACGTCGCCGCGTGCGACGAGCTCGGAATCGAGGTGCTGCCGCCCGACGTGAACGAGTCGCAGGTCGACTTCGCGGTCGTCGAGGGGAAGATCCGCTTCGGGCTCAACGCGGTCAAGAACGTCGGCGAGGCCACGTGCCGCGCGATCGTCGCGGCGCGGGAGGAGGGCGGGCCCTTCGCGTCCATCTGGGACTTCACCGAGCGCGTCGATCCCTCGGTCGCGAACAAGCGCGCGCTCGAGTCGCTCGTCTCGAGCGGCGCGCTCGACTCGACGGGCGCGTCGCGCATGGGGATGCTCCACGTGCTCGAGGACGCGCTCTCCTACGGCCAGAGGCAGCAGCAGGACCGCTTGCTCGGCCAGGCCTCGATCTTCGACCTCGGTGACTCGCCCGCCACTACGTCGCGCCACCACGCGTCGATCCCGGACGGCGAGTTCGAGAAGGGCGAGCTGCTGCGTCTCGAGAAAGAGAGCCTCGGCCTCTACGTCTCGGAGCATCCGCTCAGCGCCATCCGCGACCAGCTCCGCCGGCGCACCGACTGCACGCTGGTCGAGCTCGAGCGGCGCCGCGAGGGCGAGACCGTCCTTGCGGGCGGCATGGTCGCCGGGGTGCGGACCACGACGACCAAGAAGGGCGAGCCGATGGCGTTCGTCCAGCTCGAGGACGTGACCGGCTCGATCGAGGTCGTCGTCTTCAACTCGACGTACGCGGCGGCGCGCGGGCTGCTCGCCGAGGACGCCGTGCTCGTCGTCAAGGGCCGTGTCGACCACAAGCAGCAGGGCGAGACGAAGCTCGTCGCGCTCGAGGTGTCGGCGTTCGAGGCGGTGCCGGAGCGGCGCGAGGTGCGGTTGAAGGTTGACGCCCGCAGTGCCCCGGCCGGCGTGATCCGCGAGCTCGCCGGCGTGGTGCGCGACTTCCCGGGCGAGGCGCCCGTGTACGTCGATCTCGTCACGTCGCTCGGGTCGAAGCTGCTCGAGCTGGGCCCCGAGTACCGCGTCGATCCGCAGCCGGACTTCTTCGCCTCCGTGCGCCACCTCCTGGGCGCCGCGTCAGTCCAATAGTCCCACGGAAATCCCCCCGGAGGGGGAGATCCATCCGTCGCAGATTCCCGAAAGTGTGAACGGAGACTCCGGATGGATACTGCGGCCTACGAAATTGTCGAGACGGAGAGCGAGCGCGTCGAGCGCTGGCGCACCGCCGAGCTCATGCGGGTGGGGTTCGCGGGCGACGACGCCGTGGCGCTTGCGGCGCGGACGGACGTCGATCTGCACGAGGCGATCGAGCTCGTGCAGCGCGGCTGCCCGCCCGAGCTCGCAGTCCGGATCCTCGGTTGACCTGACGGTCGACCGTCGGTGCGGGCACAATTCGTGCCCGTGACCGGCGTCGTCCTCGGCTACATCTCCTCGCCCTCCGACGGCACCTTCAGCCTCGGGCCGCTGACGCTCCACATGTACGGCGTGATGCTGCTGCTGGGCATCGCCGCCTGCATCTGGCTGACCGGCCGCCGCTGGGTGAGCTGGGGAGGCGACTGGGATCTGATCTTCCGCGTCGCGCTCTGGGGCGTCATCGCCGGTGTGGTGGGCGCGCGCCTCTACCACGACATCACGAGCTGGAACCAGGATCCGACGATCCACGCGCACTGGTGGGGCTTCGCCGCCGTCTGGGACGGCGGGCTGGGCATCTGGGGCGCGATCCCGTTCGGCGTCATCGCCGGCGCCATCGTCGTCCATCGCTCAGGCAACAGCGTCCCGCTGATGATGGACGCGGTCGCGCCCGGGCTCCTGCTCGCGCAGGGCATCGGCCGCTGGGGCAACTACTGGAATCAGGAGCTGTACGGCCGGCCCACGAGCCTGCCGTGGGGCCTGAAGATCGATCCGGAGCACCAGAACGGGATCCTGGCGCG
The DNA here is from genome assembly GCA_046731605.1 of Actinomycetota bacterium. Lineage (GTDB taxonomy): Bacteria > Actinomycetota > Thermoleophilia > Gaiellales > Gaiellaceae > Palsa-739. The sequence goes on from JBKPLL010000060.1 coordinate 8,720, forward strand.
CTATCAGGGGAGGGCCGCGTACCACCCGACGTTCCTCTACGAGTTCATCTGGGACCTGATCGGCGTCGGCGTCCTCCTCTGGGTCGACCGGCGCTTCACGATCCGGCGGCCGGCGCTCTTCGCCTTGTACGTCGCCTGGTACACGACCTTCCGCACGTTCGAGGAGATCCTGCGGATCGACCCGTCCAACTACTTCCTGCACATGCGGGTCAACTTCTGGGTCTCGCTCGTGGTCTGGATCCTCTCGGTCGGCTTCTTCGTCTGGTGGCAGTTCTTCCACCACCCCGAGGAGAAAGCAGCGGCCAGGCCGCGGGCGATTCCGACGGGGCCGCGCATGGCCGTCCCCAAGGGCCGCGTCCGGTAACGCCGCTAGCGTCCGCTCGGTGATCGTCCGGGAGCTCGAGCTCGACCTCGACGCCTTCGAGGGGCCGTTCGACCTGCTGCTCGCGCTCGTCCTCAAGGAGGAGCTCGACCTGCGGGACGTCGACCTGGCGGGCATCGTCACCGCGTTCCTCGAGCGGCTGGCCGAACGGGAGGAGCTCGACCTCGAGGCGTGCGGCGAGTTCCTCGTCCTGATCGCCGCGCTGCTCGAGCTGAAGGCACGGGCGCTGTTCCCCGACGAGGCGGCCGAGCTCGCGGAGCTCGAGCCGGAGGAAGCGGCCGAGGAGCTGGCGCGGCGGCTCGCCGAGTACCGGCGCGCCAAGGAGGCCGCGGGCTGGCTGCGGGAGCGTCTCGCCGCCGAGGGCGACCGCTACTTCCGCCTTGGCCCGGCGCCGCTGGCGCCGAAGGTCTCCACGCAGCTCGCCCCGCAGGATGCCGAGAGCCTCGCCGGGGCGCTGCGCCTGCTCGCGCAGGAGCCCCCTCAGGTCTCGCTCTCGCACATGGCCCTTCGCTTCCCGCCCGTCTCGCAGTTCCTCGAGCGCTTCCGTGCGCTGCTGCGCAGGCGCTCACGCTTCGACTTCGATGCCGAGGTGGCCGAGATGACGCGACTCGAGCAGGCCTCGGCCTTCCTCGCCGTGCTCGAGCTGCGGCGCGCGGGCGAGCTCGCACTCGAGCAGGCCGCGCCGTTCGCCCCGATCCGCGTCAGTCGCGTCGCGCAGGAGAACAACGACCAACAGGAAAGGACCGCCGCATGGACCGTCCGCTCCGCCTGATCGCCGGCACCTTCGACGACAGTGATCCGCTGGACGCTCTCGCGCGCACGCTCGAGGCGCTGCTCGTCGTCGCGTCGTCGCCACTCCCGGTCGAGGAGCTCGCTGCCACGGCCGGGGAGGACCCGGAGCGGGTGGAGGAGGCGCTGCGGCTCGTGGGCGAGCGCTTCGCCGAGGAGCGGAGCGGGATCGTGCTCGAGCACGTCGCGGGCGGCTGGGCGTTCCGCGCCGCGCGGGAGGAAGCCGCCGCGTGCGCGCGCCTGTTCGAGCGGCCGGCTCAGCGGAACCTCTCCCAGGCCGCTCTCGAGACGCTTGCGATCGTCGCGTACCTCGGGCCGTGCTCGCGTCCGGACATCGCGCGGATCCGCGGCGTCGCCGCCGACTCCGCCGTTGCGAACCTGCTCGAGCGGGGGCTGATCGCCGAGGCCGGCCGCGACAACGGCGGCGGAGCCGTCCGCTACCGCACGACAGCGCTCTTCGAGCGCGTCTTCGGCCTCGAGAGCCTTTCGGAGCTACCGCGTCTCGATGACGTCGGCGCCGACGCAGCCGAGATCCGCGACCGCCTGCACACGGTCGCCGAGAAACGCTCGGCCTGATCGGACCTGTCTAGGTGTCAGACACTCAGACACGGCTCGAGCGGCCATCCGGGCACGGAAGCAAGCCGATTTGTCACTTTGGCCGTGTCGGCGGGAGCCGTGGCCGGTGTCAGACACCGGACGTGGCCCGCGCGAACACGTCTTCAGAGCTTCTTGATGATGTCTTCGGCCTCGGCGCGTGTGAAGGCGCGCAGCGTCTCGGTTTGCTCGGCGCCGTGGTGGCTGAGCTTGGTGACGATCTCGAGCGCCGTGTCGTCGTCGGGAGCCTCGAAGACCTCCACCACGTCGTAGCGGCCGAGCGTCACCCAGACGCCGACGAGCTTCCCACCCGCTTCCTCGATTTCCCGCTCCCCGTCCTCGATCCGGTCGCGCCAGGCAGGGAGGCCCATGCGGCCCTGCGACGTCCAGCGGATGAGCGAGATGTACTGCTGCACGCCCGTATCTTCTCAGGATGCGATTGAACGCGTTCCTCGCTCGCGCCGGAGTCGCGTCGCGCAGGCGGGCCGACGAGCTGATCAAAGCCGGCCGCGTCACGGTCAACGGCGAGACCGGGCAGCTCAACACCGTCGTCGGCCTGCGCGACCGCGTCGAGGTCGACGGGCAGGAGGTGCAGCGGCAGCGCCTCCGGTACGTCCTCCTCCACAAGCCGGCGGGCGTCGTCACGACCGCCCACGACCCGCAGGAGCGGCCGACGGTCGTCGCGCTCGTTCCCGGGGAGCCGCGCGTCGTGCCGGTAGGTCGCCTCGACGTGGACACGACGGGAGCGCTTCTGCTCACGAACGACGGACAGCTCAGCCACCGGCTCGCCCATCCCCGCTATGGAGTCGAGAAGACGTACGTCGCCGAGATCGACGGCGACGCGGACGAGGAGACGCTGCAGCGAATTCGCGACGGCGTCGAGCTCGAGGACGGGGTCACAGCTCCGGCCCGAGCACGCCGCCTCGGCCGCGGCCGCGTCGAGCTCGTCCTCCACGAGGGACGGAAGCACCAGGTCAAGCGGATGCTCGCGGCGGTCGGCCTCCCGGTCACGAGGCTCCACCGCAGCAAGTACGCCGGCCTGACGCTCGAAGGGCTCGAGCCCGGCGCGTGCCGGGAGCTCGAGCCCTTCGAAGTCGAGCAGTTACGAGCCGGCTAGGGCGTCGGCTCGCTGCAGGAGCTCACTCACGCGGCGGAGATCCCGCCGCATCTCGCCACGCTTTACTCCGTGACCGTTGTTGAGCTGCTTCCTGATCCTGGCGGCCAGCGCATCCCGCTCCTGCGCAAGTTGCGCCAGCACGCTCTGCTCCGCCTGATACGCGCTGTCGTCCGAGCTCGAGCCGGACGCAAGCGCCTTCGTGTCCGCGATGAGCGTGTCCGTTGCGAACCGGCCGACGCTCGACTCGATCTGGTCGTACGCGGCGGCGAGCGGTTCGGTGGCTCTGAGCCCGTGCGGCACGTGCCGTAGGGCCTGCGCGATCACGTGGCCGTCGGACTCGTAGTCGTCCTTCAGGCCGAGCAGATGGAGCATCGTCGGCCGGATGTCGGTCTCCTCGACCCAGGTTCCGACCTGGCTCGCCTGCGGAAC
>JBKPLL010000061.1:0-30560 GCA_046731605.1 Actinomycetota bacterium
CCCTGCAACCGGGGCGGGCAGATCGCCTGCCTGAGGCTGACCTGCTGGATGTTGTAGATGACGACGCCGAAGCCCATGATCGCGCCGCTCACGACGAAGCACGGGACCGGGAAGCTCTTCGGCGCGAAGGGAACGATCATCGCCCCGGGGCCGACGAGCGCTGCGCCGAAGATCGAGGCCCCTCCGACGCCGAGCCACCGGCGAAGGCGGTCCGCCTGCGTGGCTCCGACCAGCCAGCCGACGGCGCCGAGCGAGGCCGCGAGCCCGATCAACCCCGAAGACATCCCCAGCGTGCGGTGCGCGTAGACGATGAGGATCGCGCCTCCGAGGCTGGAGAAGAAGTTCGAGACCCCGGTGGAGATGGCCTGCGGACGCAGCAGCCGGTGACGCACGACGTAGCCGAGGCCTTCCCAGAGCTCGACGAGCAGATGCCGCCTCTCGACCTCTCGGTCGGGTTCCGGAGCGCGGGCGCGGATCGCGGCAGTGAAGGCGCCCGAGACGACGAAGCTGAGCGCGTCCACGAGCACTGCGTACGGAGCGGTGACGAGCGCGATCAGTCCGCCAGCCAGGCCCGGCCCGGCGATCTGCGCTCCCGATTGCGTGACGTTCAGCTTCGAGTTGCCCTCGATCAGATGGTCGCGATCCACAATCTCGGGGAGGTACGACTGATAGGCGACGTCGAAGAAAACCGTGTGGATCCCGACGAGGAAGCCGACGACGTACAGCTGGGCGAGCGTGAGGTGGCCGGCGGCGTACACGATCGGGATCGAGAGGAGAAGCGCGGCCCGGCCGAAGTCGCCGACGATGAGCACCGGGCGACGCTGCAGCCGGTCGACCCATACGCCAGCGGGGAGCGTGAAGAGCAGGAAGGGCAGGAACTGGACCGTCTCGAGCGACGCCACCTCGAACGCCGTCGCATTGAGGGTCACGAGCGCCACCCACGGGATCGCGAGCTGCGAAATCTGCGAGCCGAACTCGCTGATCGCCTGACCGGTCCAGAGCTTCAGGAAGTCCCGGTGTGACCAGAGTCCCCCGGACGGTCTACGCATCGCGCTAGGCGTCGGCCGCGGAGGGGGCGGGCAGCGGCGTGCCCTCGACGAGCCCACCCTCGAGCTCGGCCTGCGCCGGGGTCGGCGGCTCGACCGGCTCGGGCATCTCCCGGATCGAGCGGAGCGGCGACAGGAGCACCCACAGGAACGTCGGCGTGCCGAGGACTGCGCCGACCCAGAGGGCGGCGTGGAGCGAGGTCGCCTGCGCGATCGCGCCGCCGGCCAGGGTGCCGAGCGGGATCGTCCCCCAGACGATCCAGCGCATCGCGGCGTTCATCCGTCCCTGCAGGCGTTCGGGTGTGATCGCCTGGCGGTAGCTGACCTGGAGGATGTTGTACGCGACTGCGCTGAACCCGAAGAGCACCTGGCCCGCCATGAGCACGGGAAGCGGGAACGACTTCGGAGCCAGCGGGTAGGCGAGCCCCCCGAACGAGAAGATCACAGCCGTGAGGACGATTGCCGTCCCGACACCGAATGCCTTCCCAAGGCGGTTCGCGAGCAGGGCTCCGACGATGGACCCGGCGGAGCCGACCGCGAAGACTGCACCGGCCTCGAGCGAGGAGAGGTGCAGGACGCGGACCATGTAGAGGATGACGATCGCGAACATCAGGCTGCTGCAGAAGTTCGACGTGCCCGTGCAGCCGGCAATCGCGCGGAGATTCCGGTTGCCGACGACCCACGCGAGGCCTTCCTTCACCTGCGGCCACATCTTCGGACGCGGCTCCGCCGCATCCTGGCGCGGCAGGTTCTCGCGGTGCTTCATCCCGATCATGAACACGCTCGAGATCGCAAAGCTCACCGCGTCGACGAGGATCGCGTAGGGGGCGGTGATCGCAGCAATCAGGCCGCCGGAGAGGCTCGGTCCGCCGATCTGCGCGATCGAAACGGTCAGCTGGAGCTTCGAGTTGCCGTCGATCAGGTGCTCCCGTTCGATCAGCGCCGGGAGGTACGACTGGTAGGCGACGTCGAAGAAGACGGTGAAGATCCCGATCACGAATTCGAGGACGAGCAGGTGCCAGATCTGCAGGACGCCCACCGCCCACAGGATCGGGATCAGTGCGAGGAGGACCGCGCGAGCGCAGTCGCCGGCGATCATGACCGGCCGGCGGCGAAGGCGGTCGACCCAGACGCCGGCCGGCAGCGCGAACAGGATGAACGGCAGGAAGCCGAGGACGCCGAGCAGCGAGAAGGCGAGTGGGCTTGCGTGCAGCCCGACCGCGGCGAGCCACGGGATCGCGAGCTGCGAGACCTGCGAGCCGAGCTCGGAGATCGACTGTCCTGTCCACAGCTTCAGGAAATCGGGGTGGCTCCACAGAGCGCCGCTCGGCCTACGCATCGTCGGTCTCCGTGGCCCAGATCCCCGCCGTCAGGGAGCTCGGGGTGCCGCCGGGAGTGTCGGCGGTGCGGAAGTCGTCGAGCAGCTTCTGCGTTCGCCGCTCGAAGCGCTCCATGTCCTTCTGTGTCAGCCGTGCGCGGACGAGGCCGAAGCCGCTCACGATCGGTGCGACTTCGACCTCGCCTGCGGCCTGACGGAGGGTGACCGCCGAGAGTGCACGACTGTCCGCGGGATCCTCGGTCTGGAAGAGGAAGAGCCGCGCAGTACGGCCGTAGAACTTCTCCGTCACCGCACGCACCTTGCGGGTACGGACGACCCGGATCAGATCGGCCGCCTCGAGCACCTTCAGGTGGTGGCCGACGGTTCCCTTCGGGACCGAGAGCTCCTCGGAGAGCTCCTGCGTGGAGCGCGCCCGGTTGCGCAGCAGCTGGATCAGCTGGGTGCGGAAAGGATCGGCCATCGCCTTCAGCTGTGCCGGTTCGGCGACGATCAGGGTGTCTGCGGCCTCGTAGTCGTGACCCTCAACGGTCGGCATATCCCGACCATACTGAAAATGCCGACCATTCGCAAAGCGGCGTATGGTTCGCGCGCGTGAGCGAGCCGATCGTGGTCGAGGTGCGCCGGAACGGAGTCGTCGAGGCGACGCACCGGGTGCACGCCGTGGCCGTTCGGGGCGGCGAGGCGATCGCGGCGGCCGGCGATCCGTCGCTGACGTGCTTCATGCGCTCCTCCTCCAAACCGCTGCAGGCCGTCCCGCTCGTACGCGCCCGCGACGACCTGCCGGACGACGAGCTCGCGATCGCCTGCGCCTCCCATCACGATACGCCGGACCAGGTGGCCGCCGTGCGAGCGCTGCTCGCGCGGGCCGGGGCGACGGAGGCCGACCTCGAGCTCGGGCCTCAGGAAGGACGCCCGCCGGAGCTCGTCCACAACAACTGCTCCGGCAACCACGCCGGGATGCTCGCCCTCTGCCGCGCCCGCGGCTGGCCCACGCAGGGATACCGCCTGCCGGAGCACCCGGTACAGCAGGCGTGTCTCGAGGTTCACGCCGAGGCAGCAGATGTCGACGCGGAGTCGCTCGTGACCGGCACCGACGGCTGCGGCATCGTCACCTTCGCGCTCGCGCTCGAGCGGATGGCGCATGCGTTTTCACGACTCGCGTCTCTGGCCGGAGGCTCCAGGGTCGCGGCTGCGATGCGGGCGCGGCCGGACCTCGTCGGAGGTCCTGACGGCGCCGACTATCTCCTTATGCGCAGCGCGCCCGGCTGGCTTGCGAAGGGCGGGGCCGAGGGCCTCCTCTGCGCCGCCGGCCCGGATGGAACCGGCGTCGCCCTCAAGACGGAGGACGGCACGAGCCGCGCCCACGCGCCGGCGCTCGCGGCCTTCCTCGGGCGGCTCGGCGTTCACCAGCCCGACCTCGCCGCCCGGCCGGTCCTCAACACGCGCGGCGAGCAGGTCGGCGAGCTCGTCACCTAAAGCCAGCCTGGCCCGCGCCCGATATCGGCCGTACACCGTCGAGCGAGGAGGAGTCCCGGGTGAGGTCGATGGCGCACGTGGTCGGAACCGCCATCGCGTTCGGCTTCCTCGGGCTGGCCGTTGCCAACCGCGTGCCGCAGCCTGCGAGCTTTCTCGTCGAGCTCGCAGCGCTGACGCTTGGCGGCTGGTACGGCCTGCGGAACGCAAGGAAAGGGCAGCAGCAGTAGTCAGCAACGCGCCGAGCGGTTAGCCGTCCGGAAGGATTCGTTCCCGCGATCGATCACGCGTTGACAAGTTCTTTACGAATTGGCGGGTCCTGACTAGTATCCGCGGCGCGATCGAGGGAGGACCGGGGCACGCGAGGGGTTGCCGCGGTCGGTTGTAGTAGCGCTGCCGTGCAACAACTAGGCCGGGAGGTTTCGGGACGTGCTCACCGTCGACATCTCGCTTCCTGAAGTCGAAGAGCTCCACAAGCTCGTCGCCGAAGGGAGGGAGAAAGGCTTCCTGTCCTACGACGAGATTGCGAACGGGCTCGAGGACGTCCAGCTGACGAAGGAGCAGGCCGAGGACTTCTACACGTACCTGGTCGAGCACGGAGTCGACGTCGTCGAGGGCGAGCGGCACAAGGCACCGCCGCACGAGCCGCCGCCGCCGGAGGACGAGAAGGTCGTCGCCGCCCCGAAGCTCGATCTCACCGTCGAGCCCTCGCTCGACTCACTGCGCCTCTACCTGCGCGAGATCGGCAAGGTGCCGCTCCTCACCGCCGACCAGGAGGTGACGCTCGCGAAGCGGATCGAGCGCGGCGACATGAGGGCGAAGACCGCGATGATCGAGGCCAACCTCCGCCTCGTCGTCTCCATCGCAAAGGGTTATCTCGGCCGCGGGCTCTCCTTCCTCGACCTGATCCAGGAAGGGTCGCTCGGGCTGATCCGGGCGGTGGAGAAGTTCGACTACCGCAAGGGCTACAAGTTCTCCACCTACGCGACGTGGTGGATCCGGCAGGCCGTCACGCGGGCGATCGCCGACAAGGCGCGGACGATCCGGATCCCCGTGCACATGGTCGAGAAGCTGAACAAGGTCGTCCACATCGAGCGCCAGCTCGTGCAGCGGCTGGGACGCGAGCCGAGCCCGGAGGAGATCGCCGAGGAGCTCGAGATGACGACCGGGGAGGTGCGCGAGATCCTGCGCATGTCGCAGCTTCCCATCTCGCTCGAGAAGCCGATCGGCGAGGAGGAGGATTCCTCGCTCGGCGACTTCGTCGAGGACGAGGCCGCAGAGTCGCCGTACGACACCGCTCAGCTGATGCTGCGGCGGGAGGACGTCGTGAACGCGCTCAACGCGCTCCCGCGGCGCGAGCGCGAGGTGATCGAGCTCCGCTACGGGCTGCTCGGCGGCGAGCCGCGCACCCTCGAGGAGGTCGGCCGCGCCTTCGGCGTTACGCGCGAGCGGATCCGCCAGATCGAGAACAACACGCTGAAGAAGCTCGAGCACCTGCCCGAGGCGCAGGCGCTCCGCGACGCGGTCAGCTAGCTGCGTCCGGATCTCGGCTCAGGCCGGTGTCGGTCGCGCGCTGGAGCGGGACGAAGAGCTTGCAGTGCGGGCACTTGAAGCCTCGATAGCGAGCCGCGCGTCCACCCTTGATCGGCTTTGCGGCGAAGGTCTTGCGGCAGTGGGGACACTCGACCTCGAAGCTCCGCTCCTGTGTGACCCCATTCACACGACTCCTACTACCCCCCGCGGCACGGCTCCTAACTCCCGTGCCTGTCAGCCCGTCGTCGCCGAGTTAGAGTGGCGAGTAAGGAGAGGGCGACGCGACTGCGTCGCAGCGAGAGGGGAGGCCAGCATGACAGAGACGAAGACCGGTCCCGCAACGGCAGAGACTTCCGACGGAAGCAAGCACTGGCGGACCTCAAGGACGAACCGGGACTGGTGGCCCAACGCGCTCGACCTCAAGCTGCTCGACCCCCCAAACCCGCTCGGCGACCCGATGGGAGAGGACTTCGACTACGCCGCGGAGTTCGGGACTGTCGACCTCGACCAGCTGAAGCAGGACGTCACCCAGGTGCTGACCACCTCGCAGGACTGGTGGCCGGCGGACTATGGCCACTACGGGCCCCTCATCATCCGCATGGCCTGGCATGCCGCCGGCACATACCGCATCCACGACGGCCGCGGCGGCGCCGGCGCCGGACAGCAGCGCTTCGCGCCACTCAACAGCTGGCCCGACAACGTCAACCTCGACAAAGCGCGCCGGCTGCTCTGGCCCGTCAAGCAACAGTACGGCCGAAAGGTCTCTTGGGCCGACCTCCTGATCTTCGCCGGCAACTGCGCGCTCGAGTCGATGGGATTCGAGACTTTCGGCTTCGGCGGTGGCCGAGAGGACACGTGGCAGCCGGACAACGTCGACTGGGGCGCTGAGGACACGTGGCTCGCCGACGAGCGTTACAGCGGTGATCGCGAGCTCGCAAATCCGTTCGCGGCCGTGCAGATGGGTCTGATCTATGTCAATCCGGAAGGTCCGGACGGGGAGCCTGACCCGCTTGCCGCTGCGCGCGACATCCGAGAGACGTTCGCCCGAATGGCCATGAACGACGAGGAGACAGTCGCGCTGATCGTCGGCGGTCATACGTTCGGCAAAACCCACGGCGCGGCGCCCGCCGAGCATCTGGGACCGGATCCCGAGGCGGCTTCCATCCATGAGATGGGCCTCGGCTGGCGCAACGACTACCGCACCGGCAAGGGCGACGACACGATCACGAGCGGCCTCGAAGGCACGTGGACGCCGACGCCGACCAAGTGGGACAACAGTTTCCTCCACACACTGTTCGGGTGGGAGTGGGAGCTGACAAAGAGCCCGGCCGGCGCATGGCAGTGGGTCCCGACCGATGAGGCCGCCCACAGCCTCGTGGCCGATGCGCACGATCCGGCGAAGACCCATCCACCGGTGATGCTCACGACCGATCTCGCCCTTCGGATCGATCCCATCTACGAGCCGATTTCAAGGCGCTTCCACGAGAACCCCGACGAGCTCGCTCTCGCATTCGCGAAGGCCTGGTTCAAGCTGACGCACCGTGACATGGGGCCGATCGCGCGCTACCTCGGTCCGCTCGTGCCGGCGGAGCCGCAGATCTGGCAGGACCCCGTCCCGCCGGTCGACCACGAGCTGATCGGACCGGAAGAGGTCGCCACGCTCAAAGAGGCGATCTTCGCCTCCGGGTTGACGATCCCGCAGCTGGTCAAGACCGCGTGGGCCTCCGCGTCGACCTTCCGCGGCAGCGACAAGCGAGGCGGCGCCAACGGCGCGCGCATCCGCCTGGAGCCGCAGAAAGGCTGGGAGGTCAACGAGCCCGATGAGCTCGCGACGGTACTCGAGGAGCTGGATTCGATCCGCGAGGAGTTCAACCGTCCCCGGAACGGGAGCCGCAAGCGGATCTCGTTCGCCGACCTGATCATTCTCGGAGGGTGCGCGGCGGTCGAGCAAGCGGCGAAGGCCGGTGGCCACGACGTGGAGGTGCCGTTTGCGCCGGGCCGCACGGACGCGGCCCAGGAGTGGACCGACGTGGAGTCTTTCGCCGTCCTTGAACCAACTGCGGACGGGTTCCGCAACTACCTCGGCAACGGCCATTCACGCCCAGCGGAGCACCTGTTCGTCCACCGCGCCAGTCTGCTCTCGCTCACAGCGCCGGAGACCGCAGTCCTCATCGGAGGGCTGCGTACCGTCGGCGCGAACCACGGCGGCTCCGAGGCCGGTGTGCTCACCGAGCGGCCAGGCACGCTGAGCAACGACTTCTTTGTCAACTTGCTCGATCCGAATCTGGAGTGGGAACCGACCTCCACGGACGAGCAAGCCTTCGAGGGACGCGACCGCCGGACGGGCGAGGTGCGGTGGACGGCGAGCCGTGTGGACCTCGTCTTCGGCGCGAACTCGCAGCTCCGCGCGCTTGCCGAGGTCTATGCCTGCGAGGACGCAGAGAAGCTATTTGTGCGGGACTTTGTCGTCGCATGGAACAAGGTCATGAATCTCGACCGCTTCGATCTCGCCCCGAGAAGCTAGGGGAGGATTTCGACGTAGGACTCGACGGGCTCGCGTTCGCGGGGTGCCGGCTCGCGCTCGGCCGTTCCGAAATGGAGGAGACCGAGGAATCGCTCGCCCTGCGGAATGCCGACAGACTCACGGCCCGCCTTGGTGCGCAGAACCTGCGGCGTGCGCCAGTAGGTGGCGATGCCACGCTCCGTCGCCGCGAGCAGGACGAGCTGGATCGCCGCCGCGGTCGCGCACACGTCCTCCTCGTCCAGTACCAGGTCGCCGGTGAGCGCGGCCGTCGCGAGCACGAGTGTCGGCGCCCGGTCCAGCTTCTGCGCCTCCTTCTCGCCGGCGACGCGCTTGAGCGCCGCGAGCGACTCCGGCCCGAGGACGCGGAAGTGCCACGGCTGGTGGAGGTGGTGGGTCGGCGCGAACCGCGCTACCGCGAGCAGCTCGAGGAGCGTCTCGTGCGGGACAGGTTCAGGGCCGAACGCCTTGTGCGTCCGGCGTGCGGCCGCCAGCTCCTGCAGGCTCACGCGAGCCGTGCGGTGACCGTGACGTCTGCGCCCGCCCGCTTGAGGAGTTGCGAGAACGGACAGCCCGCGTCCGCCCGCTCCACCGCGCCCTGCAGCGCTGCGTCGTCCAGCCCCTCCACCCGTGCGACGATCTCGACGCGCGAGCCGACGATCTGGTGACCCTGCCCCTCGACCTCGTCCATCACGACCGTGCACGCCACGTCCAGGCGGCCCGGCGGCGTCTCCGCGGAGGTCAGCTCGCCGGCGAGGGACATCGTGATGCAGCCCCCGTGAGCGGCGGCGAGAAGCTCCTCGGGACTCGTCTTGCCGCCCGCGTCGCCGATTCGCGACGGCAGGGAGAACGGTAGGCGCGCGATCGCGCCGCTCTCGCCGTCGAGCGTGCCCGCCCCGCGAGCGAGGTTCCCGTCCCAGCCGACATGCGCGGTGCGCTCGATGTGCGGCATCAGGCCCCAGCGACGACGGCGGCCGTGCCGTCGGGGTAGTACGCCTCGGCGGGCGAGCCGGCCGGCCTGAAGACGCCGAGCACGCGCATCTCGCCGGGACCGGTGTTCTCGAGGCAATGGATCAGCCCGGCCGGCAGATGGACGCACGAGCCGGCGCGCAGCGGCGCGGTCTCGCCGTCGACGTGGAACGCTCCGTCTCCGGACAGCACGTAGACGACCTCGTCGTACTTGTGGAAGTGGTCGGGCGCGCGCCCGACCGGGGTGTAGCCGACGAACTGGGTCACCGACTCGCAGCCGTTCTCGGGGTGCGCCAGCAGCGTGAACTCCCGTCCCGCGGTCGCGGCGCCCCGCTCGCCGCCCGCGATGACCGCGTGAGTTGCCGACGCGGGCAGCGGTTCCTCGACCAGAACGGACAAGATCTTCAGGCCTTCCGCCGACTGGACCTGCCAGGAAGTCCCCCGCGCGACGAAGACGCCGGCCCCCGGCTCGACCTCGCGCCGCTCGCCGCCGGCCGTCAAGGTTCCGCTGCCCGCGAGCACGTACAGCACCTCGTCGCGCTCGCCGTCCATCCGCTCGGCGCTGTCGCCCTCGAAGCGCAGCAGGCGCTGCTGGAACTCGGGCACGGTGAAAAGCGGCGTGACGTCGTCGCCACCCTCCTCGGCCTGGATGCAGTACCGCACAGCGCGACCCTATACCGCCGGATCCCTTCCTCTTGCGCTCACTGCGGAGTAGAGTCGCGGGCCAAGGTCGTCTCCGCGGGGCAAACCTCGGGCGGAGGTGAGCGTCTTATATCCGTGAGGGACGTCTTACAAGGAGGGTATGAATGTTGAAGAAGATTGGTTTCGTAGCGGTTCTCGGGGCTCTGGTCTCGGTAGTCGTTGCGACCACCGCCTGGGGCTCGGCAAAAGCGCCGGCTCACCGCAACACGGTGGCGGCGACGAAGGTCAAGTGCGGCAAGGTCCGTACGATCGGCATGGCCGCTCCGGTCACCGGGCCTGCTTCCGATATCGGAAACCAGCAGATCAGGTGGGCCAAGTACTTCGTCAAGCGCTGGAACAAGAAACACGGGAAGGCGCGGATCAAGATCGTCCTCGGCGACACGCAGCTCGGCAACGACACGGCATTCGCGGTCAAGGTCGCGCAGTCGTTCAAGTCGAACTCCAAGGTCCTGGGAGTGGTCGGACCCGCCGGCAGCCAGGAGGTCGTGGCCTCGACGACTGCCTACAAGGCAGGCGGCCTCGGCTTCGTCTCCGGGTCTGCGAGCCGCACGACGCTCACGGACGGTCACACCGACGGCAACCGCAGAGGGTTCTTCTATCGGACGGTTCCGAATGACGCCCAGCAGGGCCCGACGGTCGCCAACTACATGACCAAGAAGCTGAAGTGGAAGAGGGTCTACATCATCGACGACCAGGAGACGTACTCGCAGGGCCTGGCCGACGGGGTGCAGCAGATCCTCAAGAAGCGCGGCGTCACGACGAAGCGTGACTCGATCAGCCAGCAGGCGTCCGACTTCTCGTCGGTGATCGCCAAGATCCCGAACAACTACCAGGGCATCTACATCCCGTGGCAGCTTGCTCCGCAGGCCCAGGCGTTCGGCCAGCAGCTACAGGCCGCCGGCAAGAGCCACATCACGCTGTTCGGTTCCGACGGTCTGTTCGCTCCCGGCGTCTGGAAGATCGCGGGCTCGTACGACTCGGCGTTCCCGTACGACCCGACGAGCAAGGTCGTCCAGACCTACGTGAAGGCGCATGGTGGCAACGGCGAGTTCTTCGGGCTGCCGTCGTACGTGGCGGCGCAAGTCGTCACTGGGGCCGTCACCCGGGCGTGCAAGGCCGGTCACGGCAAGACGACCCGCGCCGCGGTGCGCAAGCAGATCGCGAAGACGCACCTGAAGAGCTCGATCCTTGGATTCCCGGTCGGATTCCAAAAGAGCGGCGAGATGAAGCTTCCCGCCGCCTACGGGGTCTACCAGATCCAGAAGAACGGCTCCTTCAAGCGGGTCGGCTAGCAAGAAGGCCGGTTCGATCGAGACGCGACGTGCGGCCCATAGGGTGGGCCGCACGTCGCGTCTGAGAGAGTAGAAGCGACGTGAGGCCGACTTCTCGACAGGCGCTCGGCAACCTCAGCGGTCTGGGCGTGCTGCTTGCGATCTGGATCGTCTACGCCGTCTACTTCTCACCGGCCCAGGGCTGGACGTTCTTCTTCCAGCTGACCGTGAACGGGATCATCCTGGGCAGCATCTACGCGCTGATCGCCCTGGGCTATTCGCTCGTCTACGGGATCCTGAAGCTGCTCAACTTCGCGCACGGCGACGTCTACATGATCGGCTCGTTCATCGGCTTCGGCGTCCTGACGCTGTTCGGCGGACCGCTGAGCCCGGCGATTCCGGTCGGGCTGCTCGTCGCCTGCATGTTCGTCGTGGCGATGCTCGGTTCGGGCGTGCTCGGCCTGGCCATCGAGCGCTTTGCCTACCGGCCGCTGCGCGATGCACCCCGGATCGCCCCGCTCATCTCCGCGCTCGGGGTTGCATTCTTCCTCGAGAACTCCGTGCTGCTCCTGTTCGGCGCCGACTACCGCAACTACGACGGTTACGACCTGATCAGCTACAACGGGATCTACCTGGGTGGCTCGGCCGGCGTCTTCGTGTCATACCTCGGCGTGTTGGTGATCTCGGGAGCCCTGCTGCTGATGGTCGCCCTCGTTGCACTCGTTCGCTGGACGCGCTTCGGGAAGGCCATGCGCGCGGTCTCGTTCGATCGCGAGGCGGCCGCGATGATGGGCATCGACTCCGATCGCGTGATCGCGACCACGTTTCTCGTCGGCTCGGCGCTCGGCGGCGCGGCCGGGGTGATGTTCGGGCTCGTGTACAGCCAGATCTACTACCTGGTGGGCTTCCTCGCGGGCCTGAAGGGTTTCACGGCGGCTGTCGTCGGGGGCATCGGAAGCATTCCGGGCGCGATGCTCGGCGGCCTGCTGGTCGGCCTGGTCGAGTCCTGGGCGAAGGGCTACCTGAACGGCAACGTCGCCGACCTCGTCGTGTTCGGGATCCTGATCGGGGTGATGCTGATCCGGCCCAGCGGCCTGCTCGGCACCCCCGCGCTGCAGAAGGTCTAGGCGGATGGCGGACACGCCACCGACTCCCGAACCACCCGCCCCGCCGAGCACCCAGATCGGCGTCGACCGCTGGGTCTCGGAGGCCGACGAGCGCCACGAGCGGCGTGGGCTGGGCGGCCGGATCCAACGGCTGTGGACAGGGCTGCCGCCCTCGGGCAAGCTGGCGCTGCTCACGCCGGCGGTCTTTTTCCCGTTCCTTCCCCTCAGCGAAGCGACCGTCTACAACTACGGCCTCTTCATCCTCATCTACGCGCTCCTCGCGCTCGGTCTCAACGTCGTCGTCGGCTTCGCGGGGTTGCTCGACCTCGGTTACGTCGCGTTCTTCGGCTTCGGCGCCTACGCCTACGCCTTCCTCTCGGGGACCCATCACGAGAAGGGGCACGAATACACGCACCACTGGTCCGCCCAGTACTCGATCCTGACGGCCGTCGCGCTGTGCGCCGTGCTCGGGCTGTTCCTCGGCTCGAGCTCGAGGAGGCTGCTCGGCGACTACCTGGCGATCGTGACGCTCTTCTTCGGCCAGGCCTTCGTCGTCTTCACGAACTCAGCCGACCCGTACGGCATCACGAACGGCTCGAACGGCCTCGGCAACATCGACCCGCTGCGCTTCTCCGCCTTCGGGGAGACCTTCACTATCTCCTCGACCCGGGGCTACTACTGGTTCCTGTTCGGGTGCGTGATCCTGGTGCTGATCATCGTGCACCTGGTCAGCGAGTCCCGAACCGGGCGCGCCTGGAAGGCCTCACGCGAGGATCCCCTCGCGGCCGAGATGATGGGCATGCCGGTCAACCGGCTGAAGATCATGGCCTTCTCCTTCGGAGCGGCGATCGCAGGTCTCGCCGGAAGCGTGTTCGCCGCAGCCCAGACCGGCGCCTTCCCGCAGAACTTCGGCACCCAGGTCCTGATCCTGATCTACGCGGTCGTGATCCTCGGCGGTGCCGGCAGCCTCACCGGGATGCTCGCCGGCGCGACGGCGATCATCGTGTCCTTCCAGGTGCTCGACTCGACCTCGCCGCCGAACAACGCCCGCACGCTGTTCTACCTCGGCCTGCTCGTCGGGGTCGTGATGCTGTTCAAGAAGTCGCGGCTGCAGATGGCCGTCGCCTTCGCCTCCACCGTGGTGCTCGGCTTCGCGGTGCACGAGATCGCGGACGCGGTCTGGCCGCGGGGGACGAGCGGGCAGGTCACCGAGGGCGGCTACCTGACCGACGCGATCAAGCACTGGGTTTTGCTTCCGACCCACCCGAACCGGCTGGCCGTCTACGGCTACCTCGCCCTGATCGTCCTCGTGGTCACGATCGTGCAGCTCAAGGGCTGGTGGCGAGTGGCCGTCGTGCCCCCGACGCTCGTCCTCACCGCATTCGTCTGGGAGAACCTCCTGATCCAGCAGCCGGCCGTCACCCGATACGTGCTCTTCGGGGCGCTCCTGATCGCGCTGATGGCGACGCGGCCACAGGGGCTCTTCGGGACGGCGAAGGTCGAGATCGCCTGATGGCGGCGCTGCTCGAACTGAACAACGTCTCGAAGGCGTTCGGGGGCCTCCAGGTGATCGATCAGCTCGACTTCTCGGTCGCCGAGCACGAGATCGTCAGTGTGATCGGCCCGAACGGCGCCGGCAAGACCACCCTCTTCAACCTCGTGACCGGCGTCTATCAGCCCGACGAGGGCGAGATCCTGTTCGACGGCCAGAGCCTGGTCGGGCTTCCATCCCACAAGATCACGCGCCGCGGCGTCGCGCGAACGTTCCAGACGCTCCGTCTCTTCCTGAACATGACCGTCAAGGAGAACGTGATGGCCGCCGCCTACGGGCACACGCGTGCGGGCGTGCTCCGGTCGGTGCTGCGGACGCCCGGGATGCGGCGCGAGGAGCGGGAGATCCGCAAGCTCGCCGAGGAACGCCTCGCCTTCTTCGGCCAGCGGCTCATGGGCTACCGCTGGGACCAGCCGGCCTACTCGCTCTCGTATGCGAACCGTCGCCGGCTCGAGATCGCGCGGGCGATGGCGACGAACGCCCGCCTCCTCCTGCTCGACGAGCCGGCCGCCGGGATGAACCCCGTCGAGACGCACGAGATCACCGAGCTGATCGGGAAGCTTCGGGACGAAGCGGACTACACGATTCTCGTGATCGAGCACGACATGCACGTGGTGGAGGGCATCTCCGACCGCGTCGTCGCGCTCGACCACGGTGTCAAGATCGCCGAGGGCAGCTTCGACCAGGTCGCAACCGACCCGCGCGTCGTCGAGGCGTACCTCGGCACGAGCGCGACGGCGAGGAAATGAGCGACGGAGGCAGGAACGGGGCGGCGCCCGAGCCGCTCCTGCGGCTCGACTCCGTCGACACGTTCTACGGGCCGATCCACATCCTCCAGGGAGTCAACCTCCAGGTAGGCTCGGGCGAGCTCGTCTGCCTGCTCGGTGGCAACGCGTCCGGCAAGTCGACGACGCTGAAGACGGTGCTCGGGATCGTGCGGCCGCGGAACGGCAGCGTGAACTTCGCCGGCGAGGACGTGACGGAGCGGCCCACGAGCTACCGAATCGGGAAGGGGATCGCGATCGTGCCCGAGAACCGGCGGCTCTTCGCGCCGATGTCCGTGCGCGAGAACCTCGAGATGGGCGCGTACCTGCAGGGCGGCGGCACGAACGAGGCCTTCGACCGCGTCTACGAGCTCTTCCCGCTGCTGCGCGAACGCCGCTCCCAGCTCGCCGGGACGCTCTCGGGCGGCGAGCAGCAGATGGTGGCGATGGGCCGCGCCCTGATGTCGCAACCGAAGCTGCTGCTGATGGACGAGCCGTCGATGGGCCTCGCGCCGATCCTGGTCGAGCGGAACTTCGAGATCATCCAGCAGGTGCACCAGTCGGGGGTTGCGATCCTCGTCGTGGAGCAGAACGCGAACGTCTCGCTCGCGATTGCCGACCGCGGCTACGTCCTCTCCACGGGACGCGTCGTCCTCGAGGGGCCCGCGGCCGAGCTGCGGGAGCACGAGGACCTGCGCAAGGCGTATCTCGGCCGCTGACCGGACCGGCCGCGGCTAGATTGACCGGATGAACGAGGCGCTGCATCAGGCCGCGCGCTGGCGCGAGACCGGACGGCGGGTCGCTCTCGCCACGGTCGTGGCGACGCGCAGTTCGGCGCCGCGGCCGGTCGGCTCCAAGCTGGCGGTGAGTGATCAGGGTGAGCTTGCCGGCTCCGTCTCGGGCGGTTGCGTCGAGAGCGACGTCGTGCTAGCCGCGCAGGAGGTGCTCGGCGGCGGCGAGCCTCGTCTGGTCACCTACGGCATCACCGACGACATGGCGTTCGGCGTCGGCCTGCCGTGCGGCGGCGAGATCGACGTCTTCGTCGAGGAGCTCGCGGAGGCCGACCGGCCCGAGGTGACGCTGACGGTCGTCGCCGGCGACGGCGTCGGCGAGCGGCTGCACGATCCGGAGCTCGAGCAGGAGGTGCGCCGCCGGGGTCGCAGCCACGTTCTGGAGCTCGGCGATCGCACCGTTTTCGCGGATGTCGCGGCTCCGCCGACTCGCCTCTTCGTCTACGGCGCGGTCGACACTGCCGAGGCGCTCTGCCGCGCTGCCAAGCTCCTCGGCTGGCGGACCGTCGTCGCGGACGCGCGCGCGACCTTCGCCACGCCGGAGCGGATACCGAGCGCCGACGAGCTGCTCGTGCTGTGGCCGGACGAGGCGGTGGCCGCGGTCGTGCCGGACCTCGGTACCGCCGTGATCGTGCTCACGCACGACGACAAGTTCGACCTGCCGCTCATCCGTGCCGCCCTCGCAAGCGACGCCTTCTACATCGGGTGGCTCGGCTCACGGCGCAACCAGGAACGCCGACGTGGCCTGTTGCGCGAGGAAGGAGTGACGGACGACGAGCTCGATCGGATCTGCGGGCCGGCCGGGCTCGACATCGGTGCGGACACGCCCGCCGAGACCGCGGTGTCGATGCTCGCCGAGATCCTCGCCGCCCGTGCGGGTCGCGCCGGCGGACGTCTGAAGGACGCGGAAACCCGCATTCACGCCTCTCTGTAGGATCGCCCTCGTGCTGCTGCGGGAGGTCGAGTACGCAAAGCCGGGATCCGTGGCCGAGGCGCTGGAGCTCCTCGCCGCGAACGACGGTGCGCGCGCTCTCGCCGGCGGCCAGACGCTGATCAACGTCATGAAGGCCCGCGCCGCCTCGCCGGACATGCTCGTCGACCTGAACGGGCTCGAGGAGCTCCGCGGGATCGAGCTCGCCGGGGACGGGACGCTCACGGTCGGCGCGATGACGACCTACTCCGAGCTCATGGCCTCGGCGGAGGCGAAGGCGCGGCCGATCCTCGGCGAGGTCTGCGCCACGATCGCCGACGTCCAGGTGCGGAACCGCGGCACGATCGGCGGCAACGTCTGCTCCAACGATCCCACGAACCATCTGCCGCCGCTGATGGTTGCAATCGGCGCGCGGATGACGATCGCCGGAGCCGGCGGCGAGCGCGAGGTGTCGGCGGAGGAGTTCTTCGTCGGCGTTTACCTGACCGCCTGCGGGCCGGGCGAGCTGCTGACGCGGATCGCGATCCCCGCCGGCAAGAGGGACGGCTTCGCCGCGGTCACGCTCGGTGCCGACGGGACGTGCATCTGCAACGCCGCGGCCTCGGTGAACGGAGCGGTGCGCGTCGCCCTCGGGTGCGTCGACGCGGTGCCGGTGCTCGTCACCGCCGACTCGCCGGAGGGAATCGCCGACGCCGTCCGCGGCGCCAACCTCATGCCGCCGTCCGACGTCCACGCCACGAGCGAGTACCGGACGCACCTCGCCGAGGTGCTCGCGACCCGCGCGGCCGAGGAGGCGTCAGCGCGCTGATGGACGTCACGGTCACGGTCAACGGGACGACCTACGAGCGCGACGTCGAGCCGCGCAAGCTCCTCATCCACTTCCTCCGCGACGACCTCGACCTCACCGGCAGCCACATCGGCTGCGACACCGGCAACTGCGGCGCGTGTTCGGTGATCCTCGACGGCACCCTCGTGAAGAGCTGCATGCTCCTCGCCGTCCAGGCCCACCGCGCGAGCGTCGAGACCGTCGAGGGGCTCGCCGAGGGCGAGGCGCTGACGCCGCTGCAGCACGCCTTCAACGAGCACCATGCGCTGCAGTGCGGCTACTGCACCCCCGGGATGCTGATGAGCGCGACCGCCCTGCTGCGCGAGAACCCGAGCCCCTCCGAGGACGAGATCAAGAAGGCGCTGCAGGGCAACATCTGCCGCTGCACCGGCTACTGGAACATCCTCGAGGCCGTGAAGTCGGTGGCGAAGTGACCGAAACGACCATCGCTCCCGAGAAGGTCGAGATCCAGAAGGGCTGGGGCGGCCAGAGCGTCAAGCGCAAGGAGGACAAGCGCCTCCTGCAGGGCGAGGGCGTCTTCGTCGACGACGTCAAGCGGCACGGGATGGGCTACCTCCACTTCGTCCGCAGCCCGTACGCGCATGCGCACATCACGCGGGTCGACGTCTCGGCGGCCGAGGCGATCGACGGCGTCTACGGCACGCTGACCGGCGAGGAGGTCGCGGCGCTCACCGATCCGTTCTTCCAGATCTCGAGCGTGCCCGGCGCGAACATCAAGGACTTCTCCCTCGCGGTCGGCAAGGTGCGCTATGTCGGCGAGCCGGTCGTCGCGGTCGTCGCCGAGACGCGCGAGCTCGCCCGCGACGCCTCCGAGCTTGTCGAGGTCGACTACGAGCCGCTGCCGGCGGTCGTCGACGCCCGCAAGGCGCAGGACGCCGACGCGCCGGTGCTGCACGACGACGCCGATGGGAACCTCATGTGGACGGGTCTCTACTCGTGGGGCGACCTCGACTCGGCGTTCGCCGAGGCCGACCGCGTCGTGAAGATCCCGGAGCTCCACTTCCACCGCTTCAACTCGACCCCGCTGGAGTGCGACGGTGCGCTCGTCGAGTACAACCGCGGCGTCGGGCAGTGGACGATCCACACGAACAACCAGTTCCCCGGCTTCGCCGCGATCATGATGGGGCCGGCGATGCGGGTCGGGCTCGACAAGCTCCGCTTCGTCACGCAGGACATCGGCGGCGGCTTCGGCAACAAGATCACGTCGCACCCGCAGCTCGTGGTGTGCTGCCTGCTCGCGCGCAAGCTCAATCGGCCGGTGCAGTGGACGGAGTGGCGCACCGACTTCCACCTCTCGATGTCGCACGGCAACGAGCGCTGGTTCCAGGACACCGAGGTCGCCGTCAAGGACGACGGGACGCTGCTCGGCTTCCGCACGAAAGCGCTCGACGACGCCGGTGCCTGGCTGCGCTACGAACCGCTCGGGGGTGTGATCTGGGCGCAGGTGACCCCCGGGATGTACCGCTGGCGCCACATCGAGCTCGATTTCACGCAGGTCGCCACCAACAAGGCACCGGTCTCGCCGAACCGCGGCTACTCGCGCATGCAGCACCTCTGGTTCACGGAGCGCGTGATCGACATCGTCGCGAAGGAGCTCGGCCTCGATGCGGTCGAGGTGCGCAAGAAGAATTACGTGC
Source organism: Actinomycetota bacterium (assembly GCA_046731605.1). Taxonomy (GTDB): domain Bacteria; phylum Actinomycetota; class Thermoleophilia; order Gaiellales; family Gaiellaceae; genus Palsa-739. Next base: position 18,483 of record JBKPLL010000061.1, read on the forward strand.
GCGCCGAGGACATGCCGTACGAGACGCCGAACGGCTGCGTCTACGACTCGGGTGACTACGCGGCCATGCTCGACCTCGCACTCGAGCTCGTCGGCTACGACTCGATCCCCGCGAAGCGCGAGGAGGCGAAGGCGCGCGGCAAGCTGCTCGGCGTCGGGATCGGCTCCACGCTCGACTCGGGCACGAACAACTTCGGCCAGTCTCGCCTCATCAACCCGGAGCTGCAGTTCTCGGGCAACAACGAGGTCGCGACGGTCAAGCTCGACATCTTCGGCGAGATCGTCGTCACGCTCGGCACGACGCCCCAGGGCCAGGGACACGAGACGACCGCGGCCCAGGTGGTGGCCGACATCCTCAGCTGCTCCCCCGACGACGTCCACGTGCGCGCGGGCCACGACAGCTACTGGAACTCGCACGCCGGCTTCTCGGGCACGTACGCGAGCCAGTTCGCGGTCACAGGGCTTGGCGCGGTCAAGGGCGCGACCGAGATGCTCGCGGCCGAGATCAAGAAGCTCGCGGGCGCCGTCTTCGGCGGCGTGCCGCCGGAGGGACTCGAGCTCGCCGACGGCGGTGTCCGGATCAAGGACAGCCCCGACGCATTCCTCCCCTTCATGGCCTGCGGCGCGATCATCAACGCGAACAACGCAGGCCTGCCTGAGGACCTCGACGTGACGCTCAACTGCCGCTACGTCTACCGGCCGCCGTTCGAGGTGCCGGACGTCGAGAAGAAGTTCGGCAACCTCACGCTCACCTACGCGTGCCAGGTGCACGTCGCCGTCGTCGAGGTCGATCCCGAGACCGGTGCGTACGAGATCGTCGACTACGCCGCGGTGGACGACTGCGGCAAGCGGATCAACCCGCAGATCGTCGAGGGCCAGGTGATGGGCGCGACGGCGCAGGCGCTCGGCGCCGCGATCCACGAGACGTACGAATACGACGAGGACGGGAACCTCTTGACGCCCAACTTCTACGACTACCACGTGCCCCACGCGCTCGACATGCCGCCGCTCGCCACCGGCGCGATCGAGAGCCCGTCGCCGTTCACGCCCCTCGGCACGAAGGGCATGGGCGAGGGCGGGGGCGCCGGGATCCACGCCGTCTGCGCCGCGATCCAGGACGCGACCGGCGCGGTCGTGACCGACAGCCACAACCCGTACCAGCGGGTCTGGCGGCTGCTCGAGGAAGCCGGCGCATGAACGTCTCCGGCGATCGTGTCTTCGACGCACCGCGCGCGACCGTCTGGCAGGTGCTGAACGACCCGGAGTCGATGGCGAAGACGATGCCGGGCGTCGAGAGCTTCGACGTCCACGACGACCGGCACTGGACGGCGAACGTGAAGATCCCGCTCGGCCTCGGCGGCCTGAAGATGAAGGTCGACATGGAGAAGATCGAGGAGCGCGAGCCCGAGTTCGCGAAGCTCGCGGTCAAGGGCAACGGCGTCGGCGCGATCATGAACATGGAGACGTCGTTCACGCTCTCCGACGCGGACACCGGCGGCACGTCGATGGCCTGGAGCGCCGAGGTGAAGATCCTCGGGCCGGTCGGCTCGATGGGCCAGCGCGTCCTGCAGCCGATCGTGAACCAGCAGGTGCAGCACGTCCTCGCCGCGCTGGACGCCCAGGTTCAGGAGGCGGCCGGCGGGAGCGCGGGGCCGGCCGCGCGCGGCGCCGAGGAGGGGATCAGCCCCGGATCGCCCGAGGCGTACGAAGCCGACCCCGAGGGACCGACGACCTCCACCGAAGACTGAGCCGCGTGGCCGTCCCGTTCCGCGTCGGCGTCATGCAGCTCACGATGGAGCCGCTCGACGAGATGCTCGCGTCGGCGCGCGCCATGGACGAGGCCGGGATGGACACGATCTGGCTCGCCGAGGCGTACCCGTGGTGGCGCAAGCACGGAATGGAGGCGCGCTCGTCCACGGGCGTCGCGGCGCTCATGGCCCGCGAGACTGAGCGTCTGACGATCGGCTGGGGGATCATCGCCGCCTCGACGCGGCATCCCGTCCAGGCCGCGATGGACGCGCGCGTGGTGCAGGAGGCGGCCGGACCGGGCCGGTTCATCCTCGGCTTCGGAACGTCGAAGATCTTCCTCAACAACACGAAGACGCAGACGAAGAAGACGCTCGGGCCGATGCGCGACGCGGTCACGATCGCGCGCGGGGTCCTCTCCGGCGAGCGGTTCGACTACGACGGCGACACGTGGAGCGCCGACGTGCCCGCGCTTGCCGCCGACGCGAACGCTCCGCGCGAGGTGCCGCCGCTCTACGTCGCTGCGACCGCGCCGAAGATGCAGCAGCTCGCGGGCGAGATCGCCGACGGCTGCCTCACGCCGTCGATCACGACGCCCGGCTTCGTCCGCTACACCCGCGACAACGTCGGCGACGAGATCGACGTCGGCTGCACCGTCGTCGCCTCGATCCACGAGAGCGACCGCGAGGCCGGCCGCGACGGCGCGCGCGAGATCGCCGGGATGTACCTCGCGAACAAGGTGCAGAACATCCAGGGCGCGGCCGACACGCTGCTCGAGCTCGCGGGGATCGAGCAGGACGAGATCCGGCCCGTGGCCGAGGCGATGGAGCGGGGCGGCCGCCTCGCCGCCAAGGCCGAGGTCTCGGACGCGCTCCTCGACAAGTGCCGCCCGATCGCGGGCACGCCCGCCGACTGCATCGCGGCGATCGAGGAGTACCGCGATGCCGGCTGTACTCACGTGATGCTCGAGCTCTGGGGCGCCGACCGGCACGAGCAGATCAGGCTCTTCGGCGAGCAGGTACTGCCGCACGTCCGTTCATGAAGGTCGACCGCGACCGGCTCGTCGAGACCGCGACGCGGCTCGTCAACGTGCCGAGCTTCACCGGCGACGAGGAGCCTGCGGCGCGCCTCATGGTGGAGCTCTACGAGACGCTCGGGCTGCAGGTGCAGTGGCAGCAGGTCGAGGAGGGGCGTGCGAACGCGCTCGGCACCTGGCCCGGCGCCGGCGGCGGCAAGTCGCTGATGTTCAACGGCCACCTCGACACGTCGTACTCGGGGCGCGAGCCATGGCTGCGCGACGTGCCGGGCTTCCAGCCGCAGGCCTTCGAGCGGGACGGTCGCCTCTACGGGCTCGGGATCTCGAACATGAAGGGCGCGGTCGCCTGTTACGTCGAGGCGGTGCGCGCGCTGCAGGACGCGGGTGTGCGGCTGCGCGGCGACGTGCTGATCGCGGCCGTCTGCGGGGAGATCGAGAAGACGCAGCAGGGAGAGGAGCAGGGGGCCCAGTACCGCGGCTACGCGGCGGGCACGCGCTATCTCGTCTCGCACGGCGGCGTTGCGGACATGTGCCTGCTCGGCGAGCCGACCGAGGGGAAGGTCGTGCTCGGCCACTTCGGCGCGCTGTGGCTGCGGATCCGCGTGCACGGCGACTTCATCCACACGGCCTTCAGCGAGGGGCGGCGCGACCGCAACTCGATCCTGCGGGCGCGCGAGGTGCTCGACGCGGTGCTCGAATGGATTCCCGGCTGGGAGGACGACCCCGCGAACGCGTATCGCGGCGCGAAGGCGATCGTCAACGTCGGCGCGGTCGAGGGCGGCTTCGGCTGGCGCGCCTCGCGCACGCCGCACCACACCGATCTCTTCCTCGACGTCCGCGTGCCGCCGACGAAGGAGATGGCGGTCGCGCGCGGTGAGGTGCTCGACATGGTGCGCGGCCTCGCCGAGCGGTTCCCCGACTACGGCATCGAGGGCGAGGTCTTCGTGACCGCGCCCGGGGCGGAGATCGAAGAGGGGCACGAGCTCGTCGCCGCGATCGACGCCGCGCACGCCGAGGTCTGGGGCGAGCCTCCCGCGCGCGATGTGACGCGCTGGTTCAGCGACGCGTCGGCGCTCACGCGCTACGGCGTCCCGACCGTCAACTACGGCACCTCGACCGGGCTGATGGACGTCGAGCTCGGCGAGAACCTCCCGATAGACGCCCTCGCCAAGACGGCCGAGGTCTACGCGCGTGTCGCCATGGAGGTCTGCGGTGTCGCATGACGTCTACACGTTGCCGGCGGAACTGCCGGTGCCCGAGGACGACGGCTCGGCCGATCACCTGACCGGGCTCGAGCTGCCCGACCTCGAGCTCGATTCGTCGCAGGGCGGCGTGAACGTCCGCGACTTCGCCGTGATCTACGTCTATCCGCGCAGCGGCCGCCCCGGCGTTCCCTCGCTTCCCGGCTGGGACGAGACACCGGGTGCGCGCGGCTGCACGCCGCAGTCGTGTGCCTTCCGCGACCTCTACCCCGATCTCGGCGTGCCGGTCGCGGGGCTCTCCGCGCAGACGCTGGACGACCAGCTCGAGTTCGCCGAGCGGAACCGGATGCCGTTCCCCGTCATCGCCGACCCCGACCGACAGCTCGCCGCCGCGCTCCGCCTGCCGACGTTCCAGATCGCAGGCCACGCGCTGTACAAGCGGCTGACGCTCGTCGCGGAGCACGGCCGCATCGTCAAGGTCTTCTATCCCGTCTTCCCGCCCGACGCGAACGCCGGCGAGGTGCTCGCCTACCTCCGCTCCCGATGAAGCTCGTCACCTACGACGACGGCAGGGTCGGCTACCTCGACGGTGAGGAGATCGTCCGGCTCGAGGTCCCGACGATGCGCGACTGGTTCGAGCGCGGCGGCGCCGACGAGACCGGTGAGCGCACGCCGCTCGCCGAAACGAAACTGCGCGCACCGATCGTGCCGAAGAAGTTCTTCCACACCGCGGGCAACTTCCGCGAGCACGAGGAGGAGTCGAAGAACGTCAACTGGACGCACCGGATCGCGCCCTGGATCAACTTCTTCCAGAACGTGGACGCGATCGTCGGGCCCGACGAGCCGATCGTCTATCCCGAGCACCTGACCGAGGAGCTGGACTACGAGCTCGAGCTCGCCGTCGTGCTCAAGAAGGCCGGCAAATGGTTCTCGCCGGAGGAGGCCGCGGACTACATCGGCGGCTACGTGATCTTCAACGACATCACCGCGCGCGACATCCAGCGCGGCGAGATGCGCTCGGGCGTGTTCAGCTTCTGCAAGGCGATCGACACGTTCTGCCCGCTCGGGCCCTGGATCGTGACGCCCGACGAGATTCCCGACCCGCACGACCTCGCGATGGAGTTGCGCGTCAACGGCGAAGCGCGGCAGGAGTCGCACTCGAGCCGCATGAGCGTGACCATCCCCGAGATCCTCAGCAACTTCTCGGCGCTGGGCTACAGCGCGGGCGACGTCCTCTCGACCGGGACGGTCGCGGGGGTCGCCGGCTTCAAGTCGGAGGAGGAGCGCAAGCGGCTCTACCTCAAGCCCGGCGACGTCGTCGAGGCCGAGATCGAGCGGATCGGCGTGCTGCGCAATCCGGTGATCTCGTGGCAGGAAGGCCACGGCGAGCCTGCGCCGCAGCGCATCCGCCCCTGGGGCGACGAGAGCTAGCCGAAGTCGAACTGCGTCGCGCTGCCGGGATAGCCGCGTTCCGTCCACACGTACGCCCGCCTCGGGCGGACGACGAACCACGGATCCGCCTCGCCGGACGAGTCCGGTGTGAAGTCGTACTTCGCCCCGTACACCTCGTCGACGCGCCGCTCGAGCGCGCCGTCGAGCACGGGCTCGGCGAGCCCTTCGAGGATCACGGTCTCGTCACCGCTCTCGAGATGGACGACGATCGCCGGATTCACGGCGAGGTTCCGCGTCTTCGCGGAGTTGCGGCCGCTGCCGAAGAAGAACGCGCCGTCGAGCCAGATCCCCCACACCGGCATCGCGTGGGGCCGCCCGTCGGGGCGCGTCGTCGCCACCCAGTAGTTGCGCGCAGTCGTGAGCCGCTCGACCGCCCAGTCCCACGTCAGCATCCCTTCCTCCGTCTCCGGGACGCCGTAGCCTCGGAACGGCGGCCGACGGCGGCGTGGCTCCATAAGCTGGACCCTACGTAAGATCGCGCAGTGACCTGGCCGCGCGACGACGCCAAGCTCGACCGCGTGCGTGCGCTCATGGCCGATGCGGAGCTCGACGCGCTCGTCGTCCGCGCACCCGACAACGTCCTCTACCTCACGAACTTCTGGGGGATGAAGGGCTACGACGCCTGCGTCTTTCCCCCGGAGGGCGAGCCGGTGCTGATCACGATCGAGGCGTCGGAGGAGGACGCTGCGCGGACAGCGTGGACGGACGACCTGCGCCTGATCCGTGGCTACGACCCCGAGGATCCGCGGCCCCCGCTGTCGCGTACGCTCGACGCGGCGGTCGAGGCTGCCCGCGACTACGAGCGTGTCGGACTCGAGCTCTCGCTCGGCACGCAGGCGTCCGACCGCATGGTCGGCGAGCCGACGACGTTCACGGCGGCCTGGTTCGACGCTTTCCCGGAGGCGGCCGACGCGACGCCGCTCCTCGTGCAAGCGCGCGCGATCAAAACCGAGCAGGAGGTCGAGCGGCTGCGCCTCGCCAACGAGATCGCGGCGGCGGCTATGGATCACGTCCAGGAGCTGCTCCGGCCGGGAATGCGGGAGGCGCAGGTCGCGGCGCTCTGGCAGGGCTTCGTGCACGGCGAGGGGACGGGCTACCACGGCCAGGTCGACCTGGCGCTGCCGTTCTCGCTCGTCTGGGCCGGCCGCGGCATCAAGACCTTCACCGCCACCGGAGACCTGCCCGTCGTCGAGGGTGAGCCCGTCCTCTTCGAGATCTGGGTCTGTGCTGACGGCTACTGGGCCGACCACACGAAGAACCTCGCGGCCGGCGAGCTGAAGCCCGAGTACGCCGAGCTCGAGACGGCGCTCATGGACGTCTACGAGAGCGCGCTCGATTCCATCCGGCCGGGCGCTTCGATGTCCGAGCTCGACCGAAGCGTTCGGGCGGGCCTGGACGCGATGGGTTATGCGGGCCAACCCACACATCCGATTTGCCACGGCGTGGGCGCGCGCGCACACGAGCCGCCGTATCCCCATCAGGCGGCCGGCGGCGAGTTCGAGGGGGGGATGGTCCTCGCGGTCGAGCCGGGTGTGTACTGGCCCGGCGGCGGCGGCCTGCGCGTCGAGGACAACTTCTTGGTCGCGCGCGACGGGGTGGAGAAGCTCTCCTCGTTTCCGGACGGAGTGGTGCGGTGTCCGACCTGATCTGGACGGGCTCGCTCAACGATCGCTACGCCATTCGCGGCGAGGTCGGCCTGTACGACACGACGCTGCGCGACGGCGAGCAGACGGTCGGTGTCGTCCTTTCGCCCGAGGAGAAGCTCGAGATCGCGCGGCTGCTCGACGGTCTCGGGATCCGGCGGATCGAGGCCGGATTCCCGCGCGTGTCCGAGGACGACCGCCGCGCTGTCGAGCTGATAGCCGGCGCCGGGCTGAGCGCCGAGATCTGGGGCTTCTCGCGCGCGGTGCCGGCCGACCTCGAGCTCCTGGTGGAGCTCGGCGTGGAGGCCTCGGTGATCGAGTCGCCGATCTCCGATCTGAAGCTCGATGCGATCGGCGTGTCGCGCGAGAAGATGCTCGAGCGCATCGCGAGCGCGATGCGGTTCGCCGACGAGCACGGGATCCGGGCGGCGTTCTTCGGCGTCGACTCGACCCGCGCCGAGCCGGATTTCTACCGGCGGGTCTACGAGACCGCGGTCGAGGCGGGGGCGAAGGAGGTCGCCGTCGTCGACACGCTCGGGATCGCGTCGCCGGAGGCCGTCGCGGATCTCGTCGGCGCGACGCTGCAGTACGTGGACGGAGTGCCCGTGCACTTTCACGGCCACGACGACTTCGGCCTCGCGACTGCTTCCGCGGTCGCGGCCGTGCGAGCGGGGGCCAGCTGGATCCATGGCACGATCAACGGCATGGGCGAGCGGGCCGGCAACGCCGATCTCGGTGAGATCGCCATCGCCCTGCGCGCGCTCTACGGTGTCGAGACAGGCCTTCGCTTCGAGCGGGTCCGCGAGGCCGCTGCACGCATTCAGGAGCTGTCGGGCTACGGGCTCGCCCCGTGGAAGCCGCTGACGGGCGAGACACTGTTCCGGCGCGAGTCGGGAGCCGTCGCCTCGCAGTTCCACGACCCGCCGTCCATCGAGCCGTACTCCTCCGAGCTCGTCGGCGCCGAGCGCGCGATCGTGCTCGGCAAGAAGAGCGGCCTCGCCTCGATCCGGATCAAGGTCGAGGAGCTCGGCCTCGACGTGCCCGAGGAACGCTGGCCAGAGCTGCTCGCCCAGGTCAAGGAGCTCGGGACGCGCAAACGAGGGCTCGTCACCGACGACGAGCTGCGGGAGCTCGTGAGTGGCTGACTACGACGCGGTCATCGTCGGAAGTGGCGTCAACTCCCTCGCGTGCGCGGCCATGCTCGCGCGCGCGGAGTGGCGCGTGTGCGTGCTCGAGCGCAACGACTGGTTCGGCGGGGCCATCAAGACCGAGGAGTTGACCAAGCCGGGATTCCTACACGACGTCTTCAGCGCCTGGCACCCGCTCTGGGTGGGCGGCGCCGCGCACGCCGAGCTCGGTGACGAGCTTGGAGCGCGCGGGCTCGAGTACCTCAACACGGAGCTTCCGACCGCGACGGCGTTCCCGGACGGCGGCTCCGCCTTCCTCCTGCGCACGGCGGAGGGGAACGCAGAGGAGCTGGGGCCGGAGTGGCCCGGGGTGCTGGAGCGCTTCTTCCCCAACGCCGATCTCGCGTTCGGCGTCCTCGGCACCGAGCTGTGGTCGCCCGCGGGGTTCGCGTTCGCCGCGAAGGCGGTGCGACGGCTGGGTCGCGCGGGCGGGCTTGCCTTCCTCGGCGAGGTGCTGCAGTCGAGCCGGTCCTGGCTGGAGACGACTTTTGCCTCGGAGCGTGCGCACGGCGTGCTCGCCCCCTGGGTGCTGCACACCGGGCTCGGCCCCGAGCAGGCGGCGTCCGGCTTCATGACGCAGGTGATCGCGGTGGCGGTGCAGGAGGGCGGGATGCCGGTGCCGCGCGGCGGGGGTGCAAAGCTCGTCGAGGCGCTCGTCCAGCTGATCCGCGACCACGGCGGGGTCTGCGAGACCGACCGCGACGTCGAGCGCGTGCTCGTCCGCTCCGGCCGGGCGGTCGGCGTGCGGCTCACCGACGGCGAGACGATCGAGGCCGAGCGAGCCGTCGTCGCGAACGTGACCCCGACCCAGCTCCACGAGCGCCTGCTGGCCGACGCCGACGTCCCCCCCAGTGTCGTGGAAGGAGCGCGTCGCTTCCGCTACGGGCGCTCGGAGATGCAGATCCACTACGCACTGTCCGAGCCGCCGCGCTGGGACGGCGACGAGCGGCTGGGGGGAAGCGCGATCGTCCACGTGACGCCGGGCCTCGACGGGGTTTCGCGCGCCGTGAACGAGGCCGAGCGCGGGCTCCTGCCGGCGGAGGCAACGATCGTCGTGGGTCAGCCGCTCACCCTCGACTCGTCGCGCGCCCCCGAGGGGCGCGGCCTGCTCTGGATTCAGCTCCAGGAGCTGCCGTGGCACATCAAGGGCGACGCGGCCGGCGAACTCGACGCAGGAAACGGCGGCTGGACCGACGAGTTGCGGGAGCGGTACGCCGACCGGATCCAGGCGCGGCTCGCCCGCCACATCCCGAACCTCGAGCCCTCGATCCTGAAACGGATCGCGCTCGGCCCGCACGACCTGCAGCGGGCGAACGTCAATCTTCGGCACGGCGACCCCTACGGCGGCTCGCTCGAGCTCGACCAGAACTTCCTCTGGCGACCGTTCGGGAGCAGCCCGGGGCACACGACGCCGGTCGAGCGCCTGTGGCAGATCGGGGCGAGCACCTGGCCGGGCCCGGGCCTCGGCGCCGGATCGGGGACGATCGTCGCGCGGAAGCTGCTCGAGCCGCCGCTCACACAGCGCGCGGTCGCGCGGGCGCGCGCCTTCGTGCAGCGCTAATCGGGCCTGTCGCGCACGAGCTCGAGCGTCGCGCAGTGCAGCCCGGCAATCGCGAACTTGTGGCTCTCGGAGAAGTCGACCTGAATCACCTCGACGCCGTGCTTCTCCAGCGCGCGCCGAACCGTGGGCGACCCCGCGTTCATCACCACTCGTCCCGGAGAGAGGGTCACGCCGTTGAGCGCGAGATCCCAGTACTCCTCGACCGGCACCTCGATGATCTCGTAGCCGCGCCGGATCAGCTCCCGTACGAAGCCGTAGTTGACGAGGTGCGGAGCCAGCAGCACCCTCCCGTGGTCGACGGTCAGCATGACCATGTCCATGTGGGAGGTCCCGATGTTGCCGTGACCGGTGGACTCGTACCAGCCGGGGCTGTGGGCGACGATCAGCTCGACGCCGAGGGTCGAGAGCACGAACTCGAGCTGGCGCAGGCCCTCCTCGTTCGCCACCACCGACTCGTTGAAGACGAACGTCTTCTCGTCGAGCCACCGCCCGGCGCCCGGCTCGCAGACGCCGGTTCCGTGGATCGTGTGGTAGACGGGCACCTGCAGCGCCGCCAGCACCTGCTGCCAGATCACCTCGCGGCCCTTCTGCCAGGAGCCGAGCCCGTAGCGGTGGACGATGGCTCCGCCGTGAACCACGAGACCGCCGCCCGCGAGCGTGACGAGGTTCTTGATCCAGCCGTACGCGCCGATTGCCGGCACCGGCGGCTCGATGTAGTTGACGCGCACGCCGTGGTCGGCGAGCACCTGGTAGTACTCGTCGAACTGCGCCTGTAGCCGGCCGAGATCGGCGTTGCCGCCTGCGGACGAGTAGTAGTACTGCCACTCCTCCGCGTACTCCGGCCGCGTCTCGTTCTCCGTCGGGCGCGAGACGAGAACCTCGCGCAGCGTCCCGATTCCCTCGGCGCCCCACCGGCGGCCCCAGACCTGCTCGACCTCGTCGTAGAAATCGCTCTCGTGGAGCATGTAGTTGCGGAGCGGCTTTCCCGGCTCGAACCACGGCAGCGCCTCGAGCACCGCCGGCTCGTCGTGGCTCTCCGCGGGTCTCGGTGACGAGTACTCGAGCTCGACCTCCCGGCCGTCCGCGGTGCGAACGCGGAACGGCACGACCTCCCGGGCCGAGTGCCCTGTGGACGGTTCCGACGTCGTTGCCATCTCTCTCTCCTTTCCCTTCCTCAGAACGCGAAGATGCCGCGGCCGGCGAGCTCGACCGAGAAGATGCTCGTGGCGAGCTCGAGGTGCGCGCGGAAAGCCTCTGCGGCGCGGTCTGCGTCGTGGGCGACACAGGCGGCGAGCAAATCTGCATCCAGCTGCTCGTGCCGGTCCTGGAGCTCGCCCTGCGACCCGAGCAGCACGGGCCGGTATCGCTCGCAGCTGTCCCACGCCGGACGGATCAAGCGCAGCAGCCAGCTCGAGCGCCCCGCCTCGTAGAGCGTGAAATGGAAGGCGGTGTGCGCGCGCATCGCGGCCCGCGTGTCGTTGCCCGCGCGGGCGGCGTCGAACGCGGCGAGGTGCCTACGCGCGGCTTCCTCGTCCTCGGCACCGAAGAACTCGGACGCCCGTCGCAGCGCAAGCGTCTCGAGGACGAGCCGAACCGAGAACAGCTCGCGCAACTCCTCCACGTCGAGCCCGGTCACCTTCGCCCCGTGGTGCGGGACGTGCTCGGCCAGGCCCAGCGCCTCGAGCTGCCGCACCGCCTCGCGGATGGGCGAGATGCTCATCCCGAGGGAGCGGGCGAGATCCTCGAGCCGCAGCGGAGTGCCGGGCGGCAGCTCGCCGAGGATGATCGCTTCGCGAAGCTGCTCGAGCGCAGCCTCGGCCATAGTTCGGTGGCGCAGTGCGGCGCCGCCGTGCGAGAGCGTCGACTCCACGAGGACCGAGCGTGAACCACACTTGATCAGATGTCAAACGCATGACACGATCACGGCTCCGGGTGTCGAGGGACGCGCAGCAGCCACGGTTCTCGATCTCGCAGGTGAGCACACTCGCCGCGAGCTTCGCCGACGACGTGCGCGCATATGCCGAGGCCGGCGTCGAGGGGATCGGAGTGTGGGAGCTGAAGCTCGGCGAGGGCGCGCTCGAGGACTTCCGGGCGAGCGGCCTCGGTTCCGCCACGGCGGTTCCCGCTGTTCCGTCCGTCCACCCGCTGCCGCTGCTCCCGGGCCCTGACACCGTGCGCGAGCGGGTCGACGCGCTGCTGCGCTCGCTCGAGGTGCTCGCCCCGTTCGAGCCGGCGGCGGTTCTCTGCTTCAC
>JBKPLL010000062.1:0-21096 GCA_046731605.1 Actinomycetota bacterium
GGGCACGACGTCGAGGTGTCCGGGCCGTGGACGCTCGGCCGCGTCACCGCCGTCGGTCGCGAGCAGGGCGGGATCCTGACTGCGGGCGCGAACCCGCGTGGCCGGCAGGGCTACGCGGCCGGCCGCTGAGGCGAAGTCAGCCGGGCAGCGTCGCCGTCGCACGGCAGCCGAGGCCGCGCGGCCCCCAGGCGTGCACGGCGACGGTGTCGCTGCCGGGCAGATCCGCCACGCGCCGCCGCAGCTCGAACGAGCGGTCGCTCCGCGTCGTCCTTCTCGTCGCGCGGAACGAGATCCGCTGCTCGTGGACGGCCGTGATCCGCCAGAGGCCGCGTCCGCGCCTCTGCTCCAGCCGGAAACGCACCTCGATCCGGCCGTCATCCGAGCGAACTCGCAGCGACGCCGTCGCGCCGCGCCCGCAGCTGCCCGCGACCCGCACCTCACCGCCGCCTCCACCGCGGTCGTCGCCGCGCGCCTGCGCGGCGCCTGCCGAGAGCGCGAACAGAAGCAGCGCGAGAGCCAGGAAGCGAATCACGTCCCCACTGTGCGGGCACCGCTCCGGCTCCGCAATGGGACATTGGTCCGAGTCAGGAGGAGAGATCGGACCGGAGACCCTGGCGCTCGGCCCAGAGGACTGCCTGCAGGCGGTCGGTGACGTCGATCTGCCGAAAGATGTTCGTCAGGTGCGTCTTCACCGTCTTCTCGCTGATGGCGAGCCGTTGGGCGATCAGCTTGTTGGGCAGGCCGTCGAGCAGCAGGGCGAACACCTCGCGCTCGCGCGGAGAGATTCCTTCGAGCGGATCGGGCGCGTCCCTCGACTCCAGCAGAAGCCGGGCGGCCTGTGGATCGAGCGGGGCCCCGCCTTCGGCAGCCGCCCGGATGCCCCGGATCACGTCGTCCGCAGACGTGTCCTTGAGCAGATAGCCGGCCGCGCCCGCATCGAGGGCCGCCGTGATCCGGCGCGCGTCGGAGAACGACGTCAGCACGAGCACAGCCGTCCCGGGAAGCTCGGCGCGGATGATGCGCGTCGCCTCGATCCCGTCGAGGACCGGCATCTCGAGGTCCATGAGCACGACGTCGGCCTGCGAAGCCCGGCACGACTCGACGGCCTCGGCGCCGTTCACGACCGTGGCAACGACCTCGAGATCGGGTTGCGCGGAGATCACACCGGCGAGCCCGTCGCGCACGACGCCGTGGTCGTCGGCGATCAGCACGCGGATCACCGGAGCGGAACCTCGAGCCTGACCCGCGTCCCCGCTCCTTCGCTCGAGTCGACGGCGAGGCTCCCGCCCGCCTGCTGGGCGAGCTCCTCGACGAGCGAGAGTCCGAGGTGGCCCTCCACGCGACGTTGCTCCCGTGTCTCCGGCCCGAAACCGCGTCCGTCGTCGGCGACGAGCAGGCGCGCCGTCGAGTCCACCACGCCGACCTCGACGGAGACGTTGCTCGCGTCGGCGTAGCCGATTACGTTGCGAACCGCCTCCTGCGCGACGCGATAGACGAGCGCCTGCGTATCCGGATCGAGCCGCTCCTCGCCCTCGACCCGCAGGTCGACGTTCGCGCCACGCGCCGACAGCGGGCTGACGAGATCGCGGAGCGCCGCGTCGAGGCCCGCGCTCGCGAGCGTCGGCGGGTGGAGATCGACGAGCAGCGCGCGCAGGTCGCGCACCGTGCCGCGGAGGCGGTCGATCACGGTACGCACGACCGTGGCCTCCCGCTCTGCTCCGCGGGACGCAGCGTCGTCCGCGACGGGAGCGAGCGAGAACGCGAGCCCTGCGAGCTCCTGCACGGGACCGTCGTGCAGGTACGACGCCACACGGCGGCGCTCGCGCCGCGACGAGGTCACGGCATTGGCGAGGAGTCCTTCGCGCTGCTCGTGGCTCCGCTGCAAGCGGCGCATGAGCGACCAGAACAGCGGCACCTGGATGAGCACGATCAGCCCGATCGCGCCGAGAATCGGCGGCGCGAGCGTCTCGAGCAGTCGGCGCGCGTCGGCCCTGACAGACCGGAGGGGCTGGTAGATCTCGAAAAGCAGCGGGGTGCCCGACGGTGTGCGGATACGCGTGTAGGCCTCCAGCAGACGTCCTTGCTGTCGGTCGAGCCTGTTCTCCGGACGATCGAGGTTGCTGACCTCCACCTGCGCGCCGCCGTTCCGCAGCAGCTTGTGCTGATCCTCGCTCAACGCGTAGCGGCCGCCGATCTCTGCGTGCTCGTCGGAGTAGAGGACGCGGCCCCCGGGGGACCAGATCTTCACGCGCACGATCGAATCGCTGAGAACCTGGGCGACCACGACGTCGTCCACGGCCCGCACCGCCCGCCCGCGGCCCTGCAGGAGCGCGTCGCGCACGGCGGTCCTGACGAGCTTCGCCTCCTCCTTCACGCGGTCCCGCGTCTGCCGCTTCGCCTCGTCGATCGCCACGGCGCGCAGCACGAAGTAGCCGCCGACGACGGCGATCGCGATCGCCACCAGCGTTCCGACCACAAACCGGACGATCACCGACCGCGCCGTCGGCGTTGCGACGGGCTCGTGCGTGCCCGAAGCCGAAGCCATACCTCTCATGATCGCCGTTCCGGGGCCGTCCCGAGCTCGACTCCGACCAATGTCCCATTGCGGCTCGGACCGGGAGATCGCGACGCTGCCCGCAGCCCTGCACAACTCCCGAAAGGATCACCAGCCATGTCCCGCTCGCTCATCCCGCTCACGCTCTCTCTCTTCGCAGCCGCGCTGCTCGCGGTTCCGGTCGCATCGGCGAAGGGTGGCCACCGCGGCATCACCGTCCGCGGCACCTGCACCCAGCAGTCCACGAGCAAGCTCAAGCTGAGCCGCGACAACGGCCGCATCGAGGTGGAGTTCGAGGTCGACCAGAACCGGAACGGCGTTCCGTGGAAGGTCACGCTCCGCCGCAACGGTCACCGCGTTGCCTCTCTCACCGCCAGGACCCGCGCACCGAGCGGCTCGTTCGAGATCCGCCGCCTCGTCGCCGACCAGCCCGGCACCGATCGGATCAGCGCTCGCGCGACCCGGTCGGGTGAAGTCTGCAGCGCCTCTCACAAGGCGCCGAGCGCCGCCTCCCGCGCCTCCACGGGCGGCGAAGACGGCCCGGGCCACGACGCCGGCGACGACCACGGCCGCGACGGCTGAGCCCAGACCCGTCGATCACCCCGATCGGATGATGTTGCGCAGGCTCCCGACCGGGAGCCTGCGCTGCAATGGACGACTTCGGATGGAAGTTCTGGCTCAAGGTCGCCGGCCTCTTCGTCCTCGGCGCGATCGGCCTGTTCGTCGTGATGTGGATTTTCCTCACCGCGATCTACGCGTGGGGATTCTTCGCGGCGTTCCTCGTGCTCGCCCTGGTGGCGCTGACGCTCGGCTGGATCCACGATCGCCGCAACGCCGGCCCACAAGAGGGCAGCTACTAGGCCCCTCGCGGCCATGGGTGTCGACAAGGGCCTGCCGGACGAACGGTCCGCGGTTGCGGGAGCGCTCGGCGGCGCGGCCGTCTACTCCGCCCGGGTAGCCGCTCGCGTCTGGCGCGGACCACTGGAGGCGGCCGCGGAAGAGCTCCTGGCGACGCCCGAGGTCAAGCGGGCTCTCGATCGCACGCTGTCGGGCCCGCTGCCCGAGGAGCTGGGGCGATTGCTCGTCCGGCATCGGGTCGTCGAGCGGGTCACGCAGGAGCTCGTGACCTCCGGCGAGCTGGAGCGGGCGGTCGAGGCGACGCTCGCGAGCCCTCAGTCGAAGGAGATGCTCGACCGCGTGCTCGCGAGCGAAGAGATGAAGCAGGCACTCGAGCGCGTCCTCGCGGGGCCCGAGGTTCGTTCCGCCCTCGCGTCGCAGACCGCGAGCTTCGCCGACGAGGTCATGGGCGACATGCGCCGGGCGACGACCGGGCTCGACTCCGAGCTGTCGCTCCGCGCGCGGAGGTCTGCGCACACGCAGTTCGCCGGCGTGGCGAGCCGCGGCGTGGCACTGGTCGTCGATGCGTTCGCGATCGTCGCCGGCACGGCGGTCGTCGGCGGGGCGGCCAGCCTCGTGGCCGCGGTCGTGGGCGGCGTGAACCCCGAGTGGCTCGCCCAGACGCTCCTCTCGGCCGCCACGATCGCCATCGCCGTGGGCTACTTCACGCTCTTCTGGAAGACGGTGGGCCAGACGCCCGGCATGCGGCTGATGGGAGTTCGTGTCCTTTCGAGACGAGCCGACGGCCGCCTCACCGGGTGGCAGGCGCTCTGGCGGACGGTCGGGCTCGCGCTGGCGATCGTGCCCTGCTTCCTCGGTTTCCTCCCGGCCCTGTTCGATCGACGACGCCGCGCGCTCCCCGACTACCTCGCGGGCACCGTGGTCGTCTACGACACTCCTGCCTCAGCCTGAGGCCTGACCTCTCCCGCTGCGAGCTTTGCGCTCATCTTGATCGCCTTGACCGCGCCTGTCGCGCCGGCCTGCAGAGCCAAGCCGACGGCGAGCAGGGCAACTCCGAGTGCAAACAACACGTGCGATCCCAGCAGCAGGATCCCGATGCGCCCGATCAGGTAAGGCGGAGTGCAGATGAGGACGCCGAGAGCTCCGCCGACGACCGAGGCGGCGAGCTTGTCGCGGCGCGAGCCGGTCGGTCTGACCCCAACGATGCGGGCCGGCACGGTGACATAGGTGAGCATCATCACGCCGACCACCACCCCCATCGAGAGGCCGAACCACGGGTCTCCCCAACGGGGAACCACGATCGCCGAGAACCCCAGCGCAACACCGACGATCAGCCCGGCTCCGAGGACGATCGGCAGATGCCGTCGCGCGAGCGCGAACCCGGGTCGGATCTGCGGCTCGCCGGGCTGCGTGATCGCGAACGCGAACACCGCATTGAGGAAGAAGCACGCCGTGGTGATCAGCGCAATCAGAGCGACGAGGGCGAGCGCGGCCGGCCCGAGCCACGTGTGGAAGTCATTCCCCTTGACCACGTGGAACTTGAGGTCGAGGAACGCGACCCAGATCCACATTGCCGGCAGGACCTGGACGAGCAGGAGCCGCCAGTTGACGAACACGAGCCTCAGGCCCTGGAAGAGCATCACGAACGCCCCGACCGCGAACACGAGCGGGGCGAAGATGCGGCGCGACCGGCTCAGCGCGATCACGGCAGACTCGACCGCAGCCTCGTCCCCGCTCTCGATCGCAGCTACGAGCGCCCGGCCTTGCGTCCTCAGAACCTCGCGACGGGACCGGCGAGCCTTCTCCTTCCCGTGCGCGGCGGAGGCCATCAGGCCGCGCGGTCGGCCTCTGCTCGGCGCCAGTCCGCCCAGACGGGAGAGAACACCGCGCAGACGAGCGACAGCGTGATCGCGATGAAGACGTAGCCGATGAGCGTGAGCACGACTCCGAAGGAGCCGAATGCCCGGCCGTTCGCATTGATGGTCGCGCCCATGAAGAGCGGCGACACCGCGATGAACCCTCCGACGACGATCGTCGCCAGCAGGGCACCGGGCAGGAGCGCGCGGAGCGCGATCTTCTTGTGCAGCAGGAACCTGGGAACCCAGAGCCAGAAGACGATCGAAGCGGCAAGCCAGGCCGGAACCACCAGAAGCAGGCCGTCGGTGCTGAGGCTCTGGGCTGCGACGACGAAGAGCGCCACCGAGCCGGCAACGACGAAGAAGAAGATCGCGAACAGCCCCTGATCGGCGATCGAGCCGATCTTCAGCCGCCACGCGCGCGCATAGACGTCCTGGTAGATCTGACCGATGCCGATACCCCAGATGAGGAAGCTGACGGCCACGGATACGGACGCCGCCAACTTGTTCGACGCGGTGCTGCCGAAGGTGCTCTGGACGAGGTCCGCGCTGGCTCCGGTCAGGTTCAGGTGGGTGATGAGACGCTGCGCGAAGGCGTTGGTGTCGGAGTGGGCGAACGAGGCGATGACAAGCGCCGCAGGCAGGACGGCCAGCGACGAGTACACCGTGATCGCACATCCGGAGTTGCGACTCGCTTCGAAGTAGCGCCGGAACCAGAGCAGCGCCATCCTTCCCAGGGAGGTGTCGGCGCGTCCCACGAGCCAGGACTGCACCCTCCTGAGGCGGTTTCCCAGCACGAAGCCCGGGGTGCGGGCCTCTTCCGCATCCTCGGGAGGCGTCTGGCTGATTGAGGGGTCGGCCGGCAGGATCCTCCTTCCCGGGTCACACGCTGCACGGCCACCGAGGAGCGATCATCGCCCGGAAGGGATGACCCGCTGCGGATCGGCTCGGTGCAAGATTCAGGAGTGACGTCGCGTGGCAACACACCGCTCCACAGCGTCGCTCGCGCATCGCATCCGTCCAACGTCATCGAGCGGCGCCTGACGAAGTTCCTGCGCGAGCCGCCCTCCGTCCGGCTCGCCGCGAACGTCATCGTCACGGCGACGCTGCTCATCGTGGTCCTGGGCGGCGTGCTGATGCGCGTCCTCGACCACAAGGAGTACAGCTCCATCTGGGAGGGCATGTGGTGGGTGCTGCAGACGGTCACCACGGTCGGCTACGGCGACCTCACGCCCAAGTCGGTGATCGGCAAGGTCATGACGTCGGTCGTGATGCTGTGGGGCGTCGCTTTCCTCGCGATCATCACGGCCGCGATCACCTCGGTGTTCGTCGCCCGCGCCCAGCAAGAGCGGACGGCGGGAGTCGAGCAGGCAGCGGCCGGCGCCGAACGCACGGTCAACGACCGTCTCGACCAGATCGACGCGCAGCTCCAACAGCTCCGCGAGCTGCTCGAGCGGACGCCGCCGGCTCCCTGAGGGGTCAGCGCCGGCGCCGGGCGAGCAGCGCCAGCGCAAGCGTTCCCGTCACCGTGAGTACGAGCTTCACCGCCTTGCCGCCCCGCAGCTTCGACTCGCCTCCGGCGCGCGGCGCCATGTTCACCGGCACCTCGTCGACCCGTAGCCCCGCGTCGACGAGGCGGATCAGGGCCTCCACCTCCGGCGCACCGCTCGTGTACGGCTCGGCGAGGAGCGGCAGCGCCTGCGCGTTTGCCGCGTAGAGCCCGCTCGTGGCGTCTCCGAAAGGCCGGCGCAGGACGACCGCGACCGAGCGGCGGAGCAACCCGGTGCCGAAGCGTCGAGCCGGACTCGGCCGATAGCGGTAGGGGGCGTAGCCGTCGCCCGACACGAAACGGGAGCCGACCGCGACGTCGCACTCGCCGCTGCGGACGCGCTCGAGCAGCCGCTCGAGCTCCGCCGCGGGATGCTGGCCGTCGGCGTCGACCCGCCCGCAGAAGGAGTACCCGTGCTCGAGCGCCCAGCGGTAGCCCGCGGCGATCCCGACGCGCAGGCCCTGGTTCGTCCCGAGCGAGAGCACCTCCGCCCCGTGCTCGCGGGCGACCTCGGCGGTGCGGTCGGTGGATCCGTCGTCGACCACGAGGACGTCCACGTGGGGCAACCGCTCGCGCAGCCCGTCGAGGACCGCAGGCAGGTTCTCCTCCTCGTTCCAGGCCGGGATGAAGACGAGCGTGCGGCTCACGGGCGTCTCCGCTCGAGCTCGGCGCGGGCTGCGTGGAGCTGCACCGGGAGGAACGGGAGGGCGAGCAGCTCCCAGGCGACCGACCGGAGCGTCGGCGTCAGGCGCGCGACGCGGAAGGCGACCTCGACCCCGGAGCCGTCGTACAGACGGCGGAAGAGCAGCCGCGTCCGCAGCAGGTGCGGTGGGGCGCAGACGACGACCGCCCTGCCGACGCCGCGATCGGCCAGGAGCGGCAGAGTGCGCGCGGCGTTCTCGGCGGTCGTCGCCGCGGTCGGCTCCACGACGAGCTCGACGGCCGGGCCGCGCCATGCCTCCCGCATCTGCTCGGCCTCGGAGGGGCCGCCGGTCGGCGACCAGCCGCTGAACACCACGATGTCGGCGCCCACGCTGCCCACGAGTTGCTCGGCCTCGCGGACGAGCCTCACACAGCGGCGGCTAATCCGGTGCACCCCGCCCAGGTCGAGCCACCCGTGGCCGGGGACGACGATCGCTGTCCGGCTACTCGCCATTCCGGTGCCATCATCGCTGCGTCACAGGCTCCGGGGCCGGCGCGGGCTCGGTCGGCGACCCGGGGCCACCCTCGAGCAGGCGCCGCCACCCGACGAGCACGCGGTGGAGCGTCTCGGCGCCGACGATCGGCTGTTCGGGCGCGGGCAGCACCGCCGGGTAGAGCACGAACGCCTGCGTCTGCGACCCCCCGAGCCCGCCGTGGAACGAGATCAGCTCTTCGAAGGCGCAGCCCTCGTCGAGGGCGGGGTCGTAGAAGCTGCCGACGAGGAGATCCGGGGCGTGCTCGAACCTGTGCGTGCGCAGAAGGTGCTGCGGCGCGGTGGCATGAAAGCCCGCGAGCGGATCGACGCCCTCGACTCGATCCTCCTCGAGGTACCGGACGCCGCCGTCTCCGAGCACGACCGCGCCGTGCTCGTCCGACTTCACGAGCACCCAGCCGATGTGCGGATGGGAAGCGAGAGCCGGCAGCAGCTGCGGATGCCGGACGTCCAGCTCCTCGCGCGTCATCCGGCCGCCCTTCTCCATCAGATACACGAGGCCGAGGTTGCCGGAGCCGAGGACGACGACGTCACGGCCCGAGACATCGTTCTTCGGCGCCTTGGCCCTGCGCCCGGTCGCCTCGGCGGCGGCGTGCTCGACCATCGCGTCTTGCTCGTCGCCGCCGCCCACGGCGCTGACGCCGCCGTGCGCGAGATTCCGCTGCACGAGCTCGTCGAGCCCGTAGCCGTTGCGCTGCCTGAAGGTCGCCCCCTGAGTCTGGCCGTGGTCGGAGAGGACGACGATCTCGTACGGCCGCGCGGCGTAGCGGCGGGCGCGCTCGATGCGCCCGAACTGCTGGTCGAGCTTCCGCAGCGCCTCGAGCGTGTCCTGGCGCTCGAGACCTGAGTGGTGCGCGACCTCGTCGTAGCTCGCGAACGTCGCGTAGACCGCGGGCCTTCCTTGCATCATGTCGGTGAGCACGCCGTACACGATCAGGTCGCGGGCGATCACGCACATCGTCGCGCGCAGGAGCGGATAGACGCCGCCCCGATGGCCCCGCGGCCGGACGTCGCGGCGCCGCTGCATCGCGGCCGCGATCCACTCGAGGATCACCTCCCAGCCGAAGAGCACGAACGTCCGCGCGACGTTGAAGCCGTTCGCGAGAAAGGCGCGGTAGCCGGGGTTGGCCGAGCGCTCGGCCTCCATCCGGCTCACCGTGAGGATCAGATGGTCCGCGCCGCCCGAGAAGAGGTTGCCGCGGCTCGCGCCGCCGTCGGACAGGAGGCCAGGCCCGGTGGAGTGCCGACGCTCCAGCTCCGCGCAGTCCTCCGGCGACGAGCAGGCGACGAGCACCTGTCGCTCCTTCTCGACCCAGCGGAAGGCGACGATGTCGTCGTTCGATCCGAGGAGGATCCCGGCCTGCGAAGCCCCGGTCTGAGAGGAAAGGTCCGGCTCCCACTCGGCGAGCCGGTGGGTGCCGTCCTCGAGCCAGCGGGCCAGCGTCGGTGCGTGCCCGTCGCGCATCGCGCGCTGCAGCACCGGGAGCGCCAGGCCGTCGATCTCGAGGAAGACGATGCCCGGCCGGTCGGTCACGACCCGCTCGCCCGAGCGCCGGGCGATCCGCTGCACGACGCGCAGCGAGTAGATGTCGTCGTCGTTCGTCCCGAACAGCACCGAGAGCACGACGCCGACGGCGGCCGCGGTGAGAGCGACCAAGAGCGCCGACCAGAAGGAATCGATCGACATGCCGGAGCTGAACCCGTCCGCTAGGAGCAGCATCCCGGCGTCCACGAAGAGCACGAGGAAGAAGCCAAGCAGCGCGGTGAACGGGATCCTGAGCGCGGCGATGAGCGGCGGCAGCACGGCGTTGAGCACGGCAATCAGCGCCGCGACGACGAGGGCGGCGCGGAACGTCGATTCGGACGCGCCGGGAACGAGCTTCGCAGCGACGACGAGCGACGCAGCCCCGAGCAGCCACGCGACCGCGAGCTGCCACGGACGGAAGCGTGGCTTCTCGGGCGTCCAGCCCGGAGCCTCGCCGTACGCCGCGCTCACGGGGTGGCCTGGCCGGCGTCCGCCGACCTGGCCGCCTTCTTGGCCCGCCGCTTCTCCGCCTCCTCCTCCTGGCGGCGCTTCGCCTCGGTGTACGAGTCGGAGACGAGCTGCTTGCCCCCACCCCAGCCCCAGGCCCAGATCATGAGGATGAGCGCATAGAGGATGTTCCAGGCCGTGCCCACGAGCTGCTGCGCGACCGAGTAGGCCGTCGCATCGGCCGGCGAGGCGACACCCTTCAGCGAGGCGACGTTCCAGGCCTGTGTCACCCCCACACCGCCGGGGGTGAACGAGGTCACGTTGGCGAGCGAGTTGCCGCCGGCGACGTGCATGATCGTGTCGAAGCTGACCGGGATCCCGTAGGCGTTGAGGAAGACCCCGATGCACGCCAACGATGCCGCCCAGCCCACGAACGAGGGCAGGAAGACCCGTCCGAGGAAGGCGCGCGGCCTGCTGAGGATCGCACCGCCCTCCTTCGCCTTGTCCCACCAGGCGACGACATGCGGCCAGAAGCGCCGCGCGAGCAACACGATCATCAGGATCCCGCCGCCGAAGAGGATGATCGTGGCGGGCCAATGCTCGTGCACCCAGCTGAACGAGATGTCGAACGAGCCGCCCACCGTGAGGAACAGATAGAGGTAGACGAAGGTTCCCGAGAGCGTGAAGAAGATCTTCTCCACGGCGTAGGCACCGAGGACGGCGGCGAAGCTGATCCCGATCAGGACGGTGATCATGATCAGGAACACGAGCGTCCCGATGTTGGCGGGCAGGATCCCGTTCAGCGCGACGGAGACGGCGTAGCCGGCGAGGATGTCACGCCACCTCACCCGCCCGGGGTAGGCGAAGCGGAGGATCGAGAACCAGGCGAACGCCGTCGCGGTCGTTTGCACGATCATCAGGGCGATCGCGGCGATCAGCGACCCGGCCGAGATCGTCGTGACGGTGTCCCAGAGACTGCGGAACCAGCCGCGGATGTCCCAGCCGAGCAGGTTCGCGGCCGCGCCGACCACCACGACGAGCAGCGCCCACATCACCAGCCGGCGCCACAGCGGCCGTGGCCGGGCCGCCGGAGTCGGCGCTTCCTGCGCGGCGGCGGTCATGCCGCGAGCTCCGCCACGTGATCGAGAGCCTCGACGAGGCTGTGCGTGTCGACCAGCTCGACGGGGACGCCGTAATCCCCCAGGCCGACCGCCTGCTCCGCGGCGCCCGGGAAGCCGAGCGGCACGAACAGCCGACTGGGGTACGCAAGCGCCGCCCGCCAGCCCCGCTCGCATTCGAGCACGTCGCCCCACAGGGAGACCGTGCCCATGACGAACAGGCAGCCCGGAGGCAGGCCGCCGTCGATCGCGAGCTTCCTGCGGATCAGCTCGAAAGGCGCGCCGTAGATGCCGCACGTGCACGTCTCGGTCGGGGCGACGTGGCGAGGCCGGCGCGGCAGCCGCAGCCGCTGCGCCTCGCAGCGGGCCTGGAGCGGGGCTCCCACGGGCCAGAAGGAGAAGCGGTAGAGGCTCCGCAGGCGAGGGGCCGCGTCGAATGGCTCCACCTCCCACAGCCGCCAGGCGCGCACGGGCTCCACGTAGTCGGGCGCAAGCGCCAATTCCGGGGTCGGCGGGGCCGGTTCGTACGACTTTCGCCAGCGCATCGCGAGCAGCTTTGCGCCGCTCGACGCCCGGCGCTTCATACCGGACGGGTGAAACGCAACCCCCCGCTTCACCCGAGCAGGACGATGCGCCGAGGGGACAGCCGGGCAAGCCTGACGCCATGACCGGCCTTGCAGCGCGAAAGGAGAGTGAGAGCGATGGCCCTCAAGCATGAGGTGCGCGGATTGCAGCAAGCGGCGGACCTCTTGGTGGCGCCGCTCTACTCGCTCGAGGCCGAACGCATCCCCCGGCATGCGCTCACCGAGGACGAGATGCCGCCGGACGTCGCGTACCAGATTGTCCACGACGAGCTGATGCTGGACGGGAACGCGCGCCTGAACGTGGCGACCTTCGTGTCCACGTGGATGGAACCGCAGGCCGAGAAGCTGATGGCCGAGTGCCTGGACAAGAACATGATCGACAAGGACGAGTACCCGCAGACCGCGGCACTCGAGACGCGCTGCGTCAACATCCTCGCCAACCTCTGGCACGCCCCGGACTCAGACGAGGCGACGGGCTGCTCGACGACCGGCTCGAGCGAGGCCGCGATGCTGGCAGGCCTCGCGCTCAAGCGTCGCTGGCGCAAGCAGCGGCTGGCCGACGGGATGCCCGCCGACCGGCCGAACATCGTGATGGGCGCGAACGTCCAGGTCTGCTGGGAGAAGTTCGCCAACTACTGGGACGTCGAGATGCGCCTCGCGCCGATGGAGGGTGACACGTACCACCTCACGCCGGAAGAGGCGGTGGCGCGCTGCGACGAGAACACGATTGGCGTCGTGGCCGTCCTCGGCTCGACCTTCGACGGCTCGTACGAGCCGGTAGCCGACATCTGCGCGGCGCTCGACGCCTTCGAGACCGACAGCGGGATCGATGTCCCCTTACACGTCGACGGAGCCTCCGGCGGGATGTTCGCGCCGTTCGTCGACCCGGATCTCGTCTGGGACTTCCGGCTACCGCGCGTCGCATCGATCAACACCTCGGGCCACAAGTACGGGCTGGTCTACCCCGGCGTCGGCTGGATCGTCTGGCGCGACGCCGACGCTCTACCCGATGAGCTGATCTTCCGTGTCAACTACCTCGGCGACACGATGCCCACGTTCGCGCTCAACTTCTCCCGCCCGGGGGCCCAGGTCGTCGCCCAGTACTACAACTTCCTGCGGCTCGGCTTCGAGGGCTACCGGCGAGTGCAGCAGTACGGGCGCGACGTCGCGACCGGCCTCGCGGCGCAGCTCGACGAGATCGGGCCGTTCGATCTCCTCACCCGCGGCGACGAGTTGCCTGTCTTCGCGTTCGCGCTGAAGCCGGAGGTGGACAACTACAGCGTCTTCGACCTCTCGCTCGCGCTGCGCGAGCGTGGCTGGCAGGTGCCGGCGTACACGTTCCCGGAGAACCGGACCGACCTCGCCGTGCTGCGAGTCGTCGTGCGCCGCGGCTTCACGCACGACATGGCCGATCTGCTCCTCGCGGACGTGAAGCGGCAGCTACGCCGGCTCGAGCAGCAGGCGGAGCCGACCCACGGCGCGACGAGCGCGACCGCGTTCGCGCATTGAGCGTCTCGATGACGGCGCACGCTCACGGCGACGCGCCGCCGCGTGGCGGGCTCGTGCTCTCGGCGCTGATCGCGGTCGCAGCCGTCGCCAACCTCGGTCTCGCGGTTGCCAACGTCGCGCTGCCATCGATCGGCACGCACTTCGACGCCTCGCAGACCGCACTCAATCTCGTCGCGGTCGGCTACTCGCTCGGCCTCGCCGCCTCGGTGCTCTACTTCGGTGCGGTCGGCGACCGCTACGGGCGCAAGCTCCTGCTGATCCTCGGCATGGTCTTGACCGTCCCGGCAGACTGCCTCGCTGCCTGGGCACCCTCGATCGACGTGCTGTTCGGGGCTCGCGTCCTCGGCGGCCTGGCTGCGGGCATGGCCTACCCCACGACCCTCGCGCTGATCACGGCGCTGTGGTCGGGCCCGGCGCGCACGAAGTCGATCGCGCTCTGGGCAGCGACCGGCGGGGCGATCTCCTCGCTCGGCCCCTTGTGCGCCGGCGTTCTGCTCGAGCACTACTGGTGGGGCTCGGTCTTCCTCATCACTCTGCCGCTCGCGGTGATCGCGCTCGTGATGGCGCTGCGGCTCGTGCCGAGCCGCGTGAACGAGAGCAGTGAGCCGGTCGACCACCTCGGCGGGGTGCTCTCGATCGCCCTCGTAGGAGCACTGATCCTGGGGATCAACTTCGCGGCGGTGCCGAACGAGACGATGCTGATCCTGAGTCTGTTCATCGTGGCCGCACTGGCTCTCGGCGCCTTCTTCATCCGCCAGCGCCGCGCGAAGAACCCGCTCTACGACCTGCACGTAGCCGCCCGGCCGACCTTCTGGGTGGCCGCCTGCGCCGGCCTGATCGTGTTCGGCTCGCTGATGGGCGCGATGTTCATCGGCCAGCAGTTCCTGCAGAACGTGCTGGGCTACTCGACCGTCGACGCCGGGCTCGCGATCCTGCCGGCTGCCGCTTTCATGGTCGTCGTCGCGCCGAGGTCGGCCAAGCTGGTCGAAGCCCGCGGGGCCCGCTTCACGTTGCTCTTCGGCTACGTGTTCGTGCTCCTCGGCTTCCTCACGATGCTGCTCCTCTGGAAGGAGGGCATCGACTACTGGAAGGTCGCACTCGGCTACTCGTTCGTCGGGATCGGCGTCGGACTCGCCGGCACCCCGGCCTCCCACTCGCTGACCGGCTCGGTGCCGGTGACGCGCGTCGGCATGGCCTCGGGAACCGCAGACCTCCAGCGCGACCTCGGCGGGGCGATCATGCAGTCGATCTTCGGAGCGCTCCTGACGGCGGGGTACGCGTCGGCCGCCGGTGCGCTGGTCACCTCCTCGGGCCACAGCGTCTCGAGCAGCACGCAGGCGACTCTGACGAAGTCGTTCGCCAGCGCGGACGATCTCGCCTCGCGCTATCCGGCCTCGGTTCAGGATGAGATCGTCGCCGGGGCCAAGGCGGCCTTCCTCCAGGGTGACCAGTGGGCATACACGGCCGGGATCGTCGCGGTCCTCCTCGGCGCCGCCCTCGTCGCCGTCTTCTTCCCCCGTGCCGCGGAGGAGCGGCAGCTGCTTGCGAGCTACCACGGCGAGGACGCCGGCGCCGCTGCGGACGAGCCGGGAGGGCTCCCTATCACCGCGGTGTGACAAGGCCCGTGCAGGCGGCCGAGACCTCACCCCGGCGGGATGAGGCGCGCAGCCGCCCTCCCGGCGAGACTCGATCTCGACGTGGACGCCGGCGAGAGCCAGAAGACGGACGGGACGGGGCAGGAGCGCCTCCCGGACTCGTTCGGCACGCCCGGCTGGCTGCGCGACCTCGGCCGGAGTTCCTGGCTGCTGGTCGGCCTGCTGGTGCTCGTCATCGGGCTGATCTGGCTGCTCGCCGAGACGTACACGATCGTCGGCCCGATGGTCTGCGCCCTCATCGTCTCGGTCGTGGCGATGCCGCTCGTACGGGTGCTCGACCGGCGCCTACCACGCGCGCTCTCGGCGGTCATCGTTCTGCTCGCGGTCGCCGCCGTCGCCGTGCTCATCCTCGTCATCGTCATCGCCGGCATCACCGGTCAGAGCGCGGACATCTCGGCCGAGGCCTCGGCCGGCGCCGACCGGCTCCAGGGATGGCTGAAGAGCGCCGGCGTCGACTCCTCGAGCGCGTCCGGGGCCACCACGACGGCGAAGCACGCCGCGCCGCAGATGATCTCGACGCTCGTGCACGGCCTCGTCCACGGCATCCGCGGGCTCGCCTCTCTCCTGTTCGGGATGTCGTTCGCCGCGCTCGGGACGTTCTTCCTGCTCAAGGACGGCCCGATGATGCGAAGGGCCGTCGACCGGCACGTGGGCCTCCCCGAGCCCGTGGCGCACACGATCACCGGCTCCGTGATCACCTCGCTGCGCGGTTACTTCCGCGGCGTGACGCTCGTCGCCGCCTTCAACGGCGTCGTGGTCGGGCTCGCCGCGCTCATTCTCGACGTGCCGCTCGCCGGGACGATCGGGGTCGTCACGTTCGTGACGGCCTACGTGCCCTACATCGGCGCCGTCATCGCCGGCGTGTTCGCAGTCCTGCTCGCGCTGGGGGCGCACGGCACCGGCGTCGCGGTCGCGATGCTCATCGTCGTCATCCTCGCGAACGGCCTGCTCCAGAACATCATGCAGCCCTTCGCGATGGGCTCCGCGCTCCACCTCAACCCGTTGGTCGTCCTCGTGGTCACGATCGGCGCGGGCTGCCTGTTCGGGATGCTCGGGCTCGTGCTCGCGGCCCCGCTCGTGTCGGCCGCCGTGCGGGTCGCGAAGGCGCTGAGCAACCCCGCCGAGGCGGCCGAGACGCACGAGGAACCGGCGCCGGGCGACACGCTCATCCCGACGGGATGACGGCTCGGTTCTCCGCGGAAGCCGCACAGGCACCCGGCGGCGAGTTCCCCGGAGACGCGCAGCGTGCGCTCGAGGACGTGCAGGTCCCGAGCTACGTGATCGACCGGTTCGGGATCATCCGCTGGCTCAATCCCGCCGCCGAGCGGCTCGTCGGCGACGTCCGCGGGCGCCAGCAGTCCTCGGTGGTCGCGCCCGAGCAGAGACGCGAGGCCAAGGAGTCGTTCACGCGCAAGCTGCTCGGCACGGAGAAGTCGACCGAGGGCAAGGTCGTCGTGCTCGGCCCTGACGGGGAGCGGATCCAGGTCGAGATCAGCGCGGTTCCGCTCTACGACGGAGGCCGGATCGTCGGCGTCTTCGGGCTGGTTCCGCACCGCGAGGAGACGAGCCCACCGGATCCTCACCCGCACCTGACGCCACGCCAGAACGAGGTGCTGCATCTCCTCGCGCACGGCCGCTCCACCGAGCAGATCGCCGACGAGCTCCACCTGAGCAGGGAGACCGTCCGCAACCACGTGCGCCGGCTGCTGACCGCGCTCGACGCCCACTCACGGATCGAGGCGCTCGCAGTGGCTCATCGAGAGGGGATCCTGCGCCCGCATGGACAGTCCGCCGCCTGAAGTTGCTCCACCTGGGCCAGCCGGCCGGCCGGGGCTCGCCCCTACCGTGCAGCCCATGCGGTGCGTCGAGTGCGGTCGCCAGAGGAGGGACACTGCCGAGCGGGGCTGGGTCACCGTGCTCTCGCCCTCGGCCGCCCAGCGGATCCACTACTGCAGCGGCTGCATCGAGGAACTCGTCCACCGCGCGTCGACGGCCGACCAGGTCGACGACTACGCGAACGACGAGTAGCCGCCTTCAGACCGCTGCGGGGGCAGCCGGCCGGAAGGTGCTCATCTCGTCCTGCCCGGGCTGCACGACGCCCCACATCGCCTCGGGGACTTGGTTCCAGACTCCCGCGACCTCGCCGAGCGGCTCGGACACGACGATCCGCGTCTCCTCGTCGAAGTCCTCGAGCCGGGGCTCGTCCGGATAGAGCGCTTTCAGCGTGTCGTAGCGGGTGGAGAAGTAGAGGGAGCGCGACTGCCCCTCGCTCGAGTAGCGGAATGCCCAGAGGCGCTCGCCGTTGGTGGTCGCGATCGTGCCCTGGAACGGGTACCTGATGCCGTGGCGACGGCCGATCTCCTCCACGATGCCGATCGCCCGCTCGACAGCCGACGGCGGGTCCTCCTCGAGGCCGAGCGTGAGCGCGACGTAGAAGAGCACCTCGGAGTCGGTCGTGCCCTCGATCAGCGGATAGAGCGCCGGGGCGACCTGGAGCACCAGATCGCGCTTGACGGTGAGCCAGTCGCCGATGAGCCCGTTGTGCATCCAGAGCCATTTGCCGTAGTGGAAGGGATGGCAGTTCGTCTCCTGCACCGGCGTGCCCGTGGTGGCGCGAATGTGCGCGAAGAAGAGATTCGACTCGACGTGGCCCGAGATCTCGCGCAGGTTGCGGTTGTTCCAGGCGGGCTCGGTGCTCTTGAAGACGCCCGGCTCCCCGGCGGCCGAGTACCAACCGATGCCGAACCCGTCCCCGTTCGTCGGCTCCGCGCCCAACCGCGACTTGAGGCTCTGGTCGATCAGCGAGAACTCGCCCTGGAACAGCACCTTGTCCATCCGGATGGGCTTGCCGTAGTACGCGAGCCAGCGGCACATGGCGCGATTCTCCAGCCACGAATGCGGCCGCGCAGGGGTGCCCAGCCGACACGAGGTGGCGTGCACGCATGCGGAGAGGCCCCGTGCTAGGCGGCTTCTTCGCGCTTACCAGGCAGCCGCCGCGTGAACCAGAACGACAGCACCGCGAGGAACGCGACGGCGAGCATCGACGTCTTGAGGGCATTGAGTTGCGCGTCGCCGTAATCGGCCGTGACGGCGTCCGCCTCGGCCGGGCTGACCCCGGCGCCGACGAGTGCCTCGTGCGCCTGCTCGGTCGTGACGATCGGGATGCCCTTCTCGGTTGCCGCCGAGATCTGGGTCTTCACGTCGGTCGACACGGCCTGGTTCTCCTGGATCCGCGAGTTGAACCCGTTCAGCAGACCGAGCAGCAGCACCGAGCCGATCAAGGCCGTGCCCAGAGACGCGCCGAGGTTCTGCGCCGTGCCCTGGAGCCCACCCGCCTCGTTCGTCTCGTCCGGCGGGGCCGAGGACATGATCACGTTGCCGAGCTGTGACATGAGGAGCCCGGCACCGATCCCGAAGAAGACGAGCGACACCGCGAAGGCCGTCCCGTTCAAGGTCACGTCGATCGTCCCGACGAGCACCAGCGCGGCGATCGCCATCGCTGCGAGGCCGGCCTGGACGACGGTCCGCGGCCCGAACCGCACCGCCACTTTCGGGCCGGTCAGCGCAGCGGCCAGCATCGAGACCGACATCGGGAAGAGGCGCTTGCCCGTCTCGAACGCGTCGAAGCCGAGCACGACCTGGAGATACACCGGCAGGACGAAGAACGTGCCCATCACGATCAGCTGCTGCGCCGCGAGCGAGGTGAGGCCGGCCCGCAGGGTCTCGATCTTCAGCAGCGCGCGGTTGAGCAGCGTGCTCCGGCCGAGCCGCTCACGGCGCTCCTCATAGGCCAGGAAGGACCCGAGCACGACGAAGCCCCCGATCAGCAGGAACGGCACGAGGGAGAACCCGAGCGGCGTGAGCTCGTGGCCGCCGATCATCGGCGCGGCAATGGGCTTGATCCAGCCCCAGGTGCTGCTCTTCAGGATCCCGAACACGATCAACCCGAGCGCGACCGCCGAGAGCGCGGCGCCGCCGTAGTCCAGCCTCGGCGGATGTTCGGGCTTGGGCGCGCGCTTCATGCGCCGGTGGACGATGAGCACCGCGATCACCACCACGACCTCGCCGACGAAGACGTACCGCCAGCTCCAGGTCGTCGTCACGTAGCCGCCGATCAGCGGGCCGGCCGCGATCGCCGCACCCGCCGCGCCGCCGATCATCGAGTACGCGAACGCACGCGCTTTGCCCTCGTAGTTCGCTGCGGTCAGCGCGGCGATCGCGGGGATCACCAACACCGCGCCGAGACCCTCGGTCCCCGACCAGCCGACCAGCAGCAGCGTGAGGTTCGGGCTGAGCGCCGTGATCAGCGAGCCGAGCCCGTACACGGCCAGACCCAGGCCGAAGGCTCGGTCACGCCCCAGGATGTCGCCGAGCTTCGCGCCGACGAGCATGAACGCGGCCATCACGAGCGTGTACATCGTGATTGCGCTCTGCACGCCGGTGACCGTCGTGTCCAGGTCTTCGACGATCTGCGAGATCGAGACGTTCATCACGCTCGAGTCCAGCACCATGACGAACTGGGCCGAGGCGAGAATCGTCAGAGGGAGCCATTTGCGCAGCGCAGCGCTGCTCCCGGCCGGCGTCGCGCCGGCGTCGGAAGCCTGGCTCAAACGCGGCGCGCCGGCTCGCGTGCAGGCGGCGCGGGCTCGGGCGCCGGCTTCGGCGTCCGCTCCGGAACCGGATTGCGGATCGGCTCGACGACGATCTTCTTCAGCGGCTTCCCGATCTCCATCACACGCTCCCTCTCCTCGTGTCTGCCGGGATCGCACCACGGTCCCCCGCCCCTTGCCAGGAGGCGGGCACGCCCGCAAGGGGCAGGTGCACCCGACCCGGGGCAAAGCTACGGTGGACGGCGATGACCACGGCGTCCCAGCCGGAGGTCCACGCCCACGGCAAAAAGCCCTGGCGCGTGATCTTCCGCGTGCTGTTGCTGCTCGCGACAGCGGTCTCGCTCTACTTCCTTTTCCCGAGCCTCGTCGACCTCTTCACCCAGTGGCACTCGCTCGCCGACGTGGAGCCCTGGTGGCTTCTCCTCGCGGTTGTCTTCGAGGCTACGAGCGTGACGGCGCTGTGGGAGGTGCAGCGGATCGCGCTCCGCACGCCGAGCTGGTTCGCCGTGGGGACGTCGCAGCTCGCGGGGAACGCCGCGGGCAACGTGATCCCCGGCGGCGGGGCCACCGCGGGCGCGTTCTCCTACCGGCTGCTCGTCCGCGCCGGCGTCCGGCGCGACGACGTGGCCGCCGGGCTGGCCGCCGTCTCGATCGCGAGCACCGCCACGATCCTCGCCTTCCCGCTGCTCGCCCTGCCTGCGATCCTCGGCGGCCTGCAGGCCCCGCGCGGCCTGCTGACGACCGCCTACATCGGGGCAGGCGCGTTCGTGCTCGCGGTCCTCGCCGGGCTTGCCGCGTTCCTCTGGGACCGACCGCTGCACGAGACCGGTCGAGCGGTCGACGCCGTCCTCCGACTGTTTCCCGGCAAGCGCGACGCTCACGGCTCGGGCGAGCGGCTCCTGGCGCAGCGCGACGGGTTACGGCATGCGTTCGGCGCCCGGTGGCCCTTCGCGCTCTGCGCGATCGTCGCCAAGCCGGCCTTCGACTATCTCGGGCTCCTGTGCTGTCTCGCGGCCGTCGGCGCGCGGCCCAATCCGTCGCTCGTCGTGCTCGCGTACTCGGGCTCGATGCTGCTCACGCTGATCCCCTTCACGCCGGGCGGGCTCGGCTTCGTGGAGGCCGGGCTCACCGGGCTGCTCACGCTCGCCGGCGCCACCGCCCACGAGGCCGTCGTCGCGACGCTCGCGTACCGGCTGCTCACGTTCTGGGTGCCGCTGCCGCTCGGCGGTATCGCGTACCTGCTCCACCGCCGCCGCTACGGGAGAGCAGGCGCGTCGGCGGCGGCGATCTCGCCGTAGGGCGAAAGCGCGTCGCGGACTGCGGCCGCGGCGTCGGCGTTCACGAGCGCGCACAGCAGCGCGCCTCCCGCCGCGAGCGACTCGCCGAGCTTGCGCAAGCGCGCGTCCGGCACGCCGGTGTCGCGGGCGCTCCAGACTCCGCCGCCGAGCATGCCGAGCAGCGCGCCGCCGACCGGGCCGCCGAGCAGCAACCCCGCGACGAACCCGACCGCCCCGCCGGCGACGACGCCCTCCCCGGCCGCGACCTGATGCGTCTGATGAAGCTCGACGCGGCCGTTCTCCAGGCGCGTGACGACAGCTGCGTCGAGGATGCCGGACTTCAGCTCACCGAGCGCGTC
>JBKPLL010000063.1:0-8880 GCA_046731605.1 Actinomycetota bacterium
GCCGACTGCGACCGTCGCCTTGAAGACCTGCCCGTACGAGGCATCCGGCTGGAGCGAGAGGTCATTCTTCTCGAAGCAGAGGCAGGTCCAGAGGCTGGGAGACTGCCCCTGGTCGTCGACACCGACGGAGTAGAGCTTCCCCATCTGCCTTGCACGACCATCGAAGTGGACGGGGCCGAACGAAGGCCTGGTCGTCGGGTTCGACCGGGCTGGCTTGATCTCCGGTTGCGCTCCCTGCTTCCTCTGACCGCCGCGTTTGCGCTTGTCGGCAAGCTCGGCGCGAGCGAGCAGGAAGAAATGGAGCCGACGCCAAGCCCAGCGCGGAACACGGTGCGGCGCATCCTTCGGGCGGAGGCGGCGGTCGAGCCGATGTCCCTTGCGATCGTGCAAGCGCCAGTGAATCCAGCGCCAGTACCACACCGGAGTCGGCGTCGGCCCGATGCGCTTCTCCTGCTGAACTGCCCACGAGGGCTGTGCCTGTGCACTCGCACGAGTGAGAAGGGCCGATGAGCCCAAGCCACCGAACACCAGAGCGAGCAGAGCAACGACGATGACCTGCTTCGTCATTACACCCTCCATTCGGAGGGGAGCGGCGTCCTCCTCCGAGCGAGCTCGAGCGCGACGATCGGCCGGACGAGCTAGCAGCGAGGTCAGGTGAGAGGAGCTCGCCCAGGCGAGTTCGGGTAAGCCGGCGAGTCGCGTTTACGCGTTGGCCTCCCGGCGACACCGGAGCCCCTAGCGGACAGCCAGCCTGTTGGCTCTCCTCCGCTAGGGCCGACCACACACGGCGGGCCTCCCCGTCATGGGAAGGGGCTGAGAACTGCCACGCATAATGCGACCCCAGCGCAGTCAGCCAGCGAGCTCCGAGCGCCAGTCATGCCAGGCGCGCGACCAGCAAGACCGGATTGCCGACCGCCAGGGCGCTATCGGAAGGGAGGAAGAGATGCGTCGTTTGTGGAGCCGTCGGCCATCAGCGACGCGCTCCCGCGACGCCTGACTTCGAACTCGATCCGCCGCACCCGGCCGCAAGACCGGCGACCGCGAGGACGAGCGCGGCGCAGAGACCAATCCGGAAACAGATCGGCGGCGTAGCCACTGCCGTCATCTAGACAAGGAGAAGCAGGTGCGCAGAATCGCTCTCATGGGGCTTGCGCTTCTCGCGGCGACGGCGGCCGCGGCCGCAGCCTCGACCGGCGGGCTCCCACACATCGGGACGCCGTCGATGAAGGCCCAACCCGTCTACAAGGGCTACTACGACCACCACACCGACACGTACCTCATCACCGACGTCTCCTCGAAGTCTCAGGCGAAGGCGATGCACGTCAACTACTCCGCCGAGCTGAAAGGCCTCAAGGGGCTACCCGAGCAGTACTTCGTGCGCGGGCGCGCCGCGAAGGGACAGCTCACGGTCTTCGGCTCCCAGCCCGGCGAGGCGGACTACAACCCGCTCTGGGAAGAGGTCTGGCTCACCTGGAAGAGGGGCGTCAAGCCGGTGCTCCTCGGCCAGGACGACCAGATCGACGCCCTCGAGAAGAAGGGCAAGCTCACCGAGAAGGACGCCCACATCGTCCTCAACGCCCCGATTCTCAAGATCGGAAAAAGGGGGTTATCGTCCCTTGAAAGGCCGAAGCGGCGGGCAAAGCCCGCCGCTTCCAAACTCCGCCGCAGAGTTGTTGCCGTCAGCCCCGAGCGGGAGTCGAACTGATCATCTCGCGCCCCGAACCTCCTGGGCCTCCCCCTTTTGGGGGATCTGCGCAAATCCGGCGCTGGCTAGGCCGTGTGCGAAGCCGGGACGAGCGCGAGATGGGGCCTCGCCTGCGACTCCTGGTACAGCAGCCGTTCCACGTCCTCCGCGGGGGCCGGCCGGCCGAATAGATAGCCCTGGCCGTAGCGACAGCCCATCTGCCGCAGGCGCGCGGCCTGGGCGGCGTGCTCGATCCCCTCGGCAACGGCCGCCAGGCCCAGCGAGTCGCCGAGGCGCAGGATCGCGTCGACGAACGCCTCGTCCGGATCCTCGCCGACCAGCCTGTCGACGAACGGCTTCGGGATCTTCAGTGACTCGATCGGGAATTCCGCCAGACGACTCAGTGACGAGTAGCCCGTGCCGAAGTCGTCGATCGTCAACCCCACGCCAAGCTCGCGCAACCGCCGCATCGCGACGAGCGCGCCGTCGCTGTCCTGGATCACGCCCGACTCGGTGACTTCGATCACGAGTCGACTGGGCTCTACGCCGTAGCCCTTGAGCGCTTCGGCGAGCGTGTCGACGAGACGCTCGTTGGCGAGCTCCGCCGCCGCGACATTGAGCCAAACGGTCAGGTGCTTGGGCCAGCGGCGCGCGGCTTCGAGCGTCTGGTGGAGGACGAGCCGCCCGAGGTCGACGGCGAGGCCTGTCTCCTCGGCCGCGGGCAGGAACTCCGCTGCGTTGAGGAGACCGCGCGTCGGGTGTGGCCAGCGGGCGAGCACCTCGAAGCCCTCGATCTGCGCATCTTCCAGACGCACGACCGGCTGGAAGTGGACGAGAATCTCCCGGCGTTCGATCGCCGCCTCGAGATCGAGCGCAAGCTGCCGCTGAGCACGAAGGCTTTCGTGCAGGTCCGCCTCGTAGAGCGTGTATGCCTTGTCCGAGCGCTTGACGCTGTACATCGCGATGTCCGCGTTGCGAATGAGGTCCTCGCCGCTCGTGACGCCGGTTGCCCCGGCGGCGATGCCCACGCTGACGTGGCAGGCGACGTCGCCGCAACTCAGCCTGTACGTCCCGTCGATCGCATCCAGCATGCGGCGCGCCGCCGCGACCGCGCCCTCCGCGTCGACGTCGCGCACGAGCACCGCGAACTCGTCACCACCGAGACGCGCGGCGAGATCCTGGGCGCGGATGGCGTTGCCGAGGCGCTGCGAGAACTCGGACAACAGCTCGTCGCCGGCACCGTGGCCCCACGTGTCATTGACGCTCTTGAAGCGATCCAGGTCGAGGTAGAGAACCGCCGCCGCGCCGGCACCGCGCTGCAGCTCGTCCTCGACCGCTTCGAGCAGGTTGAGCCGGTTCGGCAGGCCGGTCAGCGCGTCGTGATACGCCTGGTGGCGGAGCTGCTCCTTGAGCTGCGTCACCTGGGCGAGCGAGTGCTCGAGCCGGCCGTTCTCGAGCAGGATGCTCGCATGGCCGGCAAAGGTTCCCAGCAGCTCGACGTCGGTTTCGTCGAACGTGCTGACGTCGCCAAGCCGCTCTCCGACAACGAGCAACCCGAACGTCCGGTCCTCGCCGCGGAGGGGAGCGACGATCGCATCCTCGAGCCCGCGGGAGCCGAGGAAGGTGTCGAAGGCGTGGGTGGAGCGCCGCCGCGCGAGCAGCGTCGCGGCGCCGGCCGAGGCGATCTCCCTGAAGGCGGCCGCGTCCCCTGCCGAGAACCGCTCCTCCGGGTGCATGAGCAGCTCGCCCTCCGCACCGCTCACGCTGCGCAGGGGACCCTCTTCGTCCGAGGCCGGAAGGAGGAGGATCTCGGCGTACTCGGCGCGGAGCAGGCGGCGCGCGGCGACGAGAAGCTGCCCGACGGCCAGGCCGAACTCCGGCGCGCCCTGCGTCGCGCGCATCGACTCGTAGAGAAACTCCACGTGCTCGCGCTGCTCCCGCTGCTCCATGTACCCGCGAAACGCCGCGACGGTGGCGAGGACCGGCACGACGAGCAGAAGGACGGCGAGGGGGCGGACCTCGAGCAGCGTGACGACGGAGAGACCGAGCGACGCAGTCGCCAGGGCGCCGAGGGTCGAGGTCACCAGGGTGCGACCGAGCTGCGGCGCCTGGAAGCGCTCCTCCGCGATCGCGATCACCGTGGAGACGAGCAGGATGCCGACGACGTGGGCAACGGCGCAGGCGATGAGGACGAGCACCCACAGATGCGGGGCCGAGTCGGCCGGCGAGGCGAGCGAGCGGAAGACGACCAGTGCGATACCGCTGCAGAGCGGCAGCTCGGCGAGGTTGAACGCGAACTTGGCGAGCTGACGGAGCTGGCTCCGCCGTCGATTGACGACGAGCGCGACGAGAGTCCCCGCGAGCTGTCCGATCAGCAGCTGCGAAGGTGCCCCGAGCAACAGACCGAGGGTGAGACCGATCTCGGTGAGCGAGAGCGTGTGCGCCTGCTTGCGGAACTGCAGGTGGACCACGAGAACCTCGGCCAGGTAGAACCCCAGCGCGAGCCAGTACCAGGCGAGCACCGGCCCCTCGCCGAACGCCGGGACGTCGAGGCCACCGATCGCCACGATCCACACGGCCGCGCACGCAAGTGCGAGAACCCCGTTGAAGACCCAGACGCGGCGCGGCGCGCGAAGGGCTTCGCGCACCGACGCGCCGAGCGGGGACAAGACCCCGCCCGGCGCGCGACGCAGGTGGAGAGGCCGGCTAAAGACCACCGGCTGCTCCCGCTATTTCCGGCCCCAGCTCGCCCCGAGCCATGATCCGCCCGACCAGCTGCTACCGCTCCAGCTCGAACCGCTCCAGCTCGATCCGCTCCACGAGCTTCCCGACCAGGACGAGCCGCTCCACGAGCTTCCGCTCCACGAGCTACCCGACCACGAGCTTCCGCTCCACGAGCTACCCGACCAGCTCGAGCCACTCCAGCTCGAACCGCTCCAGGAGCTACCCGTCCAGAGAGAGCCGTTCCACATCCCGCCCGACCAGCTGGAACCGGCCGCCTCGAGTGCCGCCATCGCCGACGAGGCGAACGGCTTGCCGAAGATGTCCTGCTCTCCCTGGAGGACGATGCCATTCGTCGTAATGTGGTCGGTGCCGCGCGAGGCCTCGAGGCTCCCGATCCCGGTCGCGGGCGCGTTGTACTGCTGCGCAGCAGCCACCGACGGCACCGAGGCGTTGAGGAGCTTGTTCATGTCGAGCTCCCCACAACCCATCTGCTTCCAGTTGAACGACGACAGCTTGTCGCAGCTCAGCATCGCCTTCACCTGGTCCGGCGTCAGTTGCGGGTAGCGCTGGAGCAGGTCGGCGACCGCTCCCGAGACGAACGCGGTCGACTCCGAGGTGCCGCTGCCCCGGAAGTACCGGTCGCTGAGGGCGCCGGCCGGATTGCTCTGGTCGATGGAAGAGCCGGGGACGCGCAGGCCCTGCATGTGGTTGCCGGGCGCGATCAGGTCCGGCCCGCGGCAAGCCGTGCTGCAGCTGGCTGCGGTCGCAGAGAAGGCCGAGACACTGTCGTCCCACGGCGTGGCGGTGCCGCCGCCGTCCGCAGCGCCGACTGCGACGATCTGCGGGTCGTAGGCGGGATCGGCGAGACCCTGGGCGCTGGCGCCCTTCTGGTAGCCGGAGTTCCCGGCGGCGGCCACCACGACGATGCCGGCCTTCCACGCCTGCTCGACTGCGTACGCGAGCGGGTCGACCTGGTACGGCTGAGTGGAGTTCGTGCCGTACGAGAGATTGAGGACGCGGATGTTCATCCCGTTGTCGTTCCGGTGCTGCACGACCCAGTCGATCGCCGCGATCACCTGGCTCACGTCGACACCGCCGTCCGCGACCCCGACCTTGAGGGAGACGATGCGCGCGTCGGGAGCAACGCCGCGGTAGCCGCCCGGCTGCCCGTCATTGCCGGCGATCAGGCCGGCCATGAACGTGCCGTGGCCGTTCGTGTCGAGGTACTGCAAGCTCGGGTTCTGCGACTCGAGGGAAAGGTCCGGCCCGTTGATCACCTTCCCGGCCGTGTTGAGCCCGGACACCGGCGTGACGCCCGTGTCGATGACCGCGACGTCCACGCCCTTGCCGGTGTAGCCGGCGCTCCACCAAGCCTGCGCGCCGTCGGCCGCGGTGATGTTCTGCATCGAGTAGGGATCCGCGCTCGGGTCGTAGGCGGACGCGCCCCACGAAGCGCCGGACCGCATGCCGCCGAGCACGAGCGCCAGGCTCACCGCGAGAATGGCCAACCGCCAGGCC
Source organism: Actinomycetota bacterium (assembly GCA_046731605.1). Classification (GTDB taxonomy): domain Bacteria; phylum Actinomycetota; class Thermoleophilia; order Gaiellales; family Gaiellaceae; genus Palsa-739. Next base: position 5,927 of record JBKPLL010000063.1, read on the forward strand.
TTGAAGCGAGAAGCGTCGCGTGTGGTGAGGTTTGCCCCCACGTCTACCTCCTTGTCGCGACCGCCCTGATGCCGCAGAACGTGCCGCTGTAGCCGCCAGTCAGTCGCCGGAACGTAGGCGAGCATCGGGGCGCGATCCTCCCGCTAAAGGGTGAGGCGAATCGCTCGGACGAGGGATTTCGAGCGCCTACGATCTCTCGCGTGACCTCGGTCCTCGAATCGGTGCCGCCGCGGTTCACCGCGGAGGAGGCCGCGCGGATCGCGGCGGAGGTGTTCGACGTCCACGGCCCCGCTTCGGCGCTCGGCAGCGAGCGCGACCAGGCGTTCCTCCTGGACAGCGGAGTGCTCAAGATCTCGAACTCCGGCGAGGACGAGGCCGTGCTCGACCTCGAGGAGGCGGCGATCGCCCACGTCGCCGCCGTGGACCCGGACCTCCCGGTCGCCCGGCAGCTCGCACCCCGCATGATGTTCGACGGGCATCAGGTACGGCTGTTCGAGCGGCTGCACGGCCACAAGGGCGGGCCGGAGCTCGCCGACGCCGCGATACGGGAGATCGCCGGCGCGCACGCCCGCCTCTGTGTCGCGCTTCGCTCCTTCTTCCATCCCGCCGCCGGCCGGGAGCTGCTCTGGAACCTCCGCGCCACGCCGCGCCTGCGGCCGCTGCTCGAGGAGATCGACGACCCCACGCGGCAGGCCCTCGTCGTGCGCGTCCTCGACCGGCACGAGGAGCGCGTGGCGCCGCAGTGGAACCGCCTTCGCGGCCAGGTCGTGCACGGCGATTTCAACCTCGACAACCTCCTGCTCGGCCCGCAGGTCCGGCTCAGCGGGATCCTCGACTTCGGCGACTGCTGCCACACGGCTCTCGCGGCCGACGTGGCCGTGGCACTCGCCTCGTTTCTGCGCGGACGGCCGACCGAGGACGCATTCCGGGTCGCCCGGATCGCGCTCGACGGCTTCGCGTCCCGGCTGCCGCTGGAGCCGCTCGAGCTCGAGCTGATGGGCGATCTCGTTGCGGCGCGGCTGGCAGCGATCGTCTCGATCAGCGCCTGGCGCGCCCGCCGCTTCCCCGACAACGCCGAGTACATCGAGGCGTGGGACGAGGACTCGTGGCGCCTGCTCGAGCTGCTCGACGAGCTCGACCCGGCGGAGGTCGCGCGCGAGCTCGGCGCTCGGCGCGACTCGGCCGCCACGCGGCAGCTCGCACAGCGGCGGGAGGAGGCATTCGGCGCGCTGCTGACACCGCTCACGTACGCGCGCCCCGTCCACGCGGCCCGCGCCGAGGGCGTCTGGATCTACGAACCGGACGGACGGCGGCTGCTCGATGCGTACAACAACGTCCCGGTCGTCGGGCACTGTCATCCGCGCGTGACGGAGGCGGTCGTCCGCCAGACACGGCTCGGTGCGACCAACGCGAGGTACATCGCCCAGCCGCTGGTCGAGCTCGCCGAGCGGTTGCTTGCCACCTTCCCACCGCACGCCGGCCTGGACACGGTGCTGCTCGTCAACTCGGGCAGCGAGGCGAACGACCTCGCCTCGCGTCTCGCGGCCGAGGTGACGGGACACGACGGTGTGCTCGTGACCGAGAACGCGTACCACGGCGTAACCGCCGCGACGACCCGGCTCTCGCCGGAGGACTGGGCAAGCGCGCACCCGCGTGTCGCCCGCATCGCACCGCCGGGAAGCGGTCCCGACCTCGCCGGCGCCCTCGACGCCGCGCTCGCGGAGCTCGACGGACCACTCGCCGCGACGTTCCTCGACGGCTCGCTCATGAGCGACGGGATCCACGTGCCCGAGACGGCCGAACTCAACCTGCTCGTGGAGCGCACGCACGCCGCCGGAGGGCTGTACGTCGCGGACGAGGTGCAGGCCGGCCACGGTCGCTGCGGGCCGGAGCTCTGGTCGTTCGCGCGGCACGGCATCGCACCGGACGTAGTGACACTCGGCAAGCCGATGGGCAACGGCTACCCGGTCGCCGCGGTGGTGACCCGGCGGGAGCTCGCGGAGCGGTTCCCGTATGCCGGGCGGACGTTCTCGACCTTCGGCGGCAATCCGGTCGCCGCGAGCGCCGCGCTCGCGGTGCTCGACGTGCTGCAGGACGAGAGGCTGCCGGAGCGCTCCGCGGGCGTGGGAGAGCGGCTACGCGCGGCAATCGAGAGCCTCGACAAGGCCGACGTCGTCGAGGTGCGTGGCCAGGGCCTGCTCGCCGGCGTCCAGCTCTCGAGCGCCCAGCTGGCCGCGCAGGTCGTCGAGGAACTGCGTGAGGCCGGAGTCCTCGTGGGGCGCACCGGAAAGGGCGACGATGCGCTCAAGATCCGGCCGCCGCTTGCGTTCACGGATGAACACGCAGAGCGGCTCGTTCAGGCGCTCGACCGGGTCTTGGGCTGATCTTTTCGTCGCGAAGCCGTATCGTCCGACCGGATGGCCGTCGATCAGACCGATGCGCAGCTCGTCTCCCGGTGCCGGGAAGGCGATCCCGCCGCCTGGAACGAGTTCGTGGAGCGCTTCTCGCGCTATGTCTACGCGATCTGCAGTCGCGGGTTCCGCCTCGCGCAGCATGACGCGGAGGACGTCTTCCAGGAGGTCTTCGCGCGGGCGTTCGAGCGCCTGTCCGAGCTGCGGAGCGACGACGCCGTGCGCCCGTGGCTCGCCCAGCTCACCCGCAGGCTCTGCATCGACCGCCTGCGACTGAACGCACGGGATACGCCGTCCGACGCGGAGCCCGACGAGCGTGACGTCGACGACGTGCTCTCCCAGCTCGACGACGCGATGTCCGTGCGCGCGGCGCTCGACAAGGTCGGCGACCCGTGCCGGGAGATCCTCGACCGCTTCTTCTGCCGTGACGAGAGCTACCGGACGATCGGGGAGCTGCTCGGCATCCCGGCTGGCACCATTGCCAGCCGCATCTCCCGCTGCCTGGAGAAAGTGCGTAGCGAACTCGATGGAAGAGGCGGGGCC
>JBKPLL010000064.1:0-32444 GCA_046731605.1 Actinomycetota bacterium
GGGTACACCTGCCCCGGCGGAGCCTGCAACACTCGAGTACTTCCTCGCCGAGCGCTACTGCCTTTACGCCGGCGACGGAGAGCTGCGGGCCGAGATCCACCATGCGCCGTGGCCGCTGCAACCCGCGGAGGCGGACACTGAGCACCGCGGGATCGCGCCAGTCGAGCTTGAGGGCGAGCCCATCTACCACTACGCGCGCCGCCAGGACGTCCTGATCTGGTCGCCGGAGCGGTACTAGGCCGGGATCCTGTCCGTCTCGAGTTGTGTGGGCGTCCTCTAGCCGGCGCGTTGGGCCTCGGCGGTCTCGCTGACGCGCGCGAAACAATCCGGGCAGATCCCGTGGCTGGACTTGCGGATCAGCGACTCGCTGATCTCTAGGCTCTCGGTCGCCTCGGCTGCAAGGTCAAGCCACTCCTCGCCAACCTGGAGCCTGCCGCACCAGGCGCAATGGACCAGCATGGTCCTTTGGGCCTCTGCATCCCGTAGGAGTCGCGCCAACTCACGAACTCGACCGGAATCCGCCTGCGCGGTTTCCGTCTCGCGTAGCGCAATCGCCCGCCGAACGAGTTCCTCGAACAGCGGCATCCTCCCACACCCTCCGATTCCGCAGAGACCGATTGGGCCCGAATTATCGATCTGGGACGCCAGCCAGGTCAAGGGAAGTGCAGGACACCGTCCCAGCCGCGTTCAAGGGCCGGATCTGGCGGGAAAGATCGGACCATGGAGACAGAGGACGAGGCGCGCGCCCGCAAGCTCGCCCTGAATCAGTCCACCTTCCGCAGCGCGAACGAGCGGATCCAGCGGGCCGCTCGCAGCCACCACTTCGAAGCCAGTCAAGGGGTGCCGTTCATATGCGAGTGCGCCGACCCAAACTGCCGTGAGATCGTGATGCTCAGCCTCCTCGACTACGAGGCGGTGCGCGCACACCCAGACCGTTTCTTCCTGGTCGCTGGACATGAAGACGCTGAGGCGACGCACGAGCGCATCCTCGAGGCCGAGGCCGGCTATGCGATCGTCGAAAAGGTCGGAACAGCAGGCGTAGAGGCGGAGCACCTAGACCCGCGCAACAGCGACGTCTCCTAACCGCGCCGAACCTACACTCGTCGGGGTCATTCCGGAACACTGGCCCAATGTGAAAGAACTCGGGCGCTGAGCGCGTCTGGTTGGCTAGGCGGCGATTGACCAAGGCGAGGGTCACGTCGCAGGAGACGGTGCCGGCTTCTCGCTAACCCTCCGGCGAGCCCGGCGCCGCTCCACCTTCCGCGCGCCTCCCGCCCCGCGAGCGCGACCGCGACCATCGGCCGAGCGAGGTATTAGCGGGTCAGGTGAGAGGACACTCGCCAGGTCAGTGTTGTCAGGCGTGGGTCGCGAAAATCGGCCCTTGCTGGGACACGCGGACCACGTTGCCCCCGTAGGCCGCGTCGAGCTTCTTCTGAGCCGTTGCTAGATCGTCCTCGACGCCCACGCTCGGGTAGCCGTCCACCGTGGGACCGACGGCCCAAACTCTGACTCCCTCGGCTCTCCACGCAGCCCAGTCGAACGAGTCCCTGAGGTCGTCTAACGCACTTAGCGGCCTCGGGGCGTCGTTGTGGATCAGATAGACACCGGGATGCGTGGCCTCCAACTCCTGCACCACCTGCCCGGGAGCATTGAACAGCCACAACTCCACGGCCTCCAACTCCTGGCACAGCCGACAGCCGGTGTAGTACGCGTCACCAGCCAGCCCTCTGGCATCGTCTGCGGCTGGATGAACGGCCGACTCAATGGCCATCATGTCCGCCCCGCACTCGCACGGCAGCAGCTTTTGGCCATCCCAAACGAACGCGTGCTCGTGCTTAGTCGCGGTCATGCCTCCACCGCACTCTACGCCTGAGCCGCCCAGCCTCGGGGGTCATTCCGGAACACTGGTCCAGGCGTTACTCGGAGTGGGCTCCCCGCGCGCCGCGATTCCTCCTCGCGCTCGTTTCAGACCGTGTGCGCCACCTCGCGCGTCCCGCTCCGGCGCGTCGGGTCCTCCGTTTCGCCGAGAAGCGCCATGTGCCGCTCGTGCAGCCGCTCAAGCATGGCTCGCCGCCGCTCAAGGACTGCGCGCAGCGAGGGCGAGGACGGTCCGTCGAGTGCGCTGTCGGCGAAGCGCAGTCCGCCCTCTCCATCCACGTACAGAAGGATCACTTCGACGCCTCCTCCTTGCGGCGGCGAGACTCCACGAAGGTCTCCACGTCCTCACTGCGGAAGCGGATCCTGCTCATAGGGGGTGAAGCCCACGACCGGCAGCGCCCCGAACTCGGCGAGGTTGCGCACCGTGAAGATCGACACCGACAGCCGCTCGGCGACCTCGCGGGTCGTCAGCAGTCGCTTCGAAACGGTCGCGTTCTCTCGCATACGCCTAGTCTCGGCGGACCGTCGCGTTACCCTCGCGGCGTGGACTTCGAGGAGATCCGCGACCGCAGCGACGAAGAGTTGTTCGCGCTCGTGCATGAGCGCGGGCACGGGTGGAAGGATCACGCCAAGCTCGAAGCCGAGCTAACGATGCGGCTTATCTACTCCTTGGGCGCGCTCAAAACCTCGACCGACAAGGCGAGCACCACCCTCAATCGGCTCACCGTCGTGCTCGTCCTGCTCACGGTCGTGATCGCCGGTTTCACGATCGCCCTGTTCTTCAAGAGCTGACCGCGGCTCGCGTTTCCAATCCGTTTCCAAGCCGGGGTCGAGGCGCTGTTGCGTCCGACGCCGAGAACGAGAAAACCCGCGGCTTCCAGCGGGTTTTCAGGTGGAGCGTACCGGGATCGAACCGGTGACCTCCGGCTTGCAAAGCCGGCGCTCTCCCAGCTGAGCTAACGCCCCGAGAGGCTCCAGTGTAGAGAGCCCAGAGCCTAGGCCGCGCGCTCGAGCCGCTCCTCGACCCGCGCGCGGGCGACGATCGACTCGCGGTCGCCGAAGCGCAGACGAGCACGGACGGCGCGATGCTCGTCCCACAGGACGTCGAGCTTCGCGTCGATGGCGTGGATCTCGGCCCTCACCTCGGGGTCGTGCTGGTCGGAGAGCCTGTGCCAGAGAGCCGTCCGCTCCTCGCTCAGGTCCTCGATCTCCGTATGGATCTCTTTGAGGGTTCGCATGACTGGTTCAACGGTCGGCATGCCCGCCGCATTCCGCGCGAATCCTCAGCGTTAACGGAGGTCGAACCGGCGTGGCCGTCGACGAGTGCTGACGAGAAACAGGCCGGTCAGTACGCCGAACGTGAACCCGCCGATGTGGGCGAAGAAGGCAACGCCGCCTCCTGCTTCCGGTCGCTCCAGCGCGAGGCCGCCCGTCCACACCTGCAGCAGGAACCAGATTCCGAGGAACCAGACGGCGGGGATCTCACGGATGAAGACGAAGATCAGCGTCAGCACCCGGGCGCGGGGGAGGAGGACGAAGTAGGCGCCGAGGACTCCCGCGATCGCGCCGCTCGCGCCGATGTTCGGGATGCTCGCAGCGTGCACGTCCGCGAAACGGAGCGTGACGAAGGTCTGGGCCGCCATGGCGGCGATCCCTGCCGCCAGGTACCAGAAGAGAAAGGCGACGTGCCCGAGCGCATCCTCGACGTTGTTGCCGAAGATCCAGAGGAAGAGCATGTTGCCGAGGATGTGCTCCCAGCTCGCGTGCATGAACATCCCGGTGAACACTCCCTCGTACCAGGGCAGCGCCTGGAACCCCGGAGGCAGGTGGCATGGGCCCTCGAGCGCACAGGGGTAGTAGCCGTCACGGAACACGTGGACGTCCACGCCGGGGCTTTTCAGCTCCCAGAACCAGACGAGGAAGTTGGCGACGATCAGCCCGACCGTGACGTACGGAATCGTCCGGCCAGGGACGCTGTCGCGGAGGGGAAGCATCGGCGGAGTTTAGGATGCGTCGATACTTGACATACGACGACTTAGGTTTTATCCTGCCGAATGCAACAGGTATGTCCGTAGCAAGGAGGAATCACATGGCCACACTTGTTCGCTGGGAGCCGTTCCGTGAGCTCGCCGCCCTCCAGAACGAGCTGAGCCGGTACGTGAACGGCCTGTCGGAGGGCAACGGCCAGGCCACGCAGAGCTGGGTCCCCACCGCAGATGTCTGGGAAACCGACGACGAGGTGGTGTACGCCTTCGACCTTCCCGGCATTCCGGAGCAGGACATCTCCGTCGAGCTCGAGGACGGCGCGCTGACGATCACCGGCGAGCGCGCGCGCGAGCAGAAGGTCGAAGACGGCAAGTACTTCCGCTTCGAGCGGCGTTTCGGCACGTTCTCGCGCACCATCGGCCTGCCCCAGGGCGTGGCCGAGGAAGCAGTCTCGGCCAAGTACGAGCACGGCGTGCTCGAGGTGCACGTGCGCAAGCCCGAGCAGCCGAAGCCGCGCAAGATCGAGATCGGCGTCGGCCACGGCCACAAGACGATCGAAGGGAAGGCCGAGCAGAAGTAGGCGTTCTCTTCAGCGGCAGACGACGGGCGGCTCGGGCCGCCCGTCGTCGTTCAGGCGGCCGCGAGCGCCTCGCGCACCCGGTCGCCGACCGCTGCCAGCTCGAGCGTCTCGCCGGTCACATCATGGAGCAGCTCGTCGGCCGTCGGCTTCTGGCCCTCCGACCAGAGTTCGCGTAGCAGCGAGCCGGCCTCGCGGCGCGAGAACCACGCATTGCCGAAGCGCTCCCGCAGATGGGCTCGCAGCTGGGCCTCGAAGGCCCAGGCGCGCAGGTACTCCGAGGCGTAGAAGCCCTCGTCCATGTCGCCGAGGTAGTCGGTGGCGGCCGGCGCGACCTTCGTCGCGTCGCCGAGGATTTCCACGTATCGCGGCTGCAGCGCCTGCAGCTCCTCGGCCGAGTGGAACTCGAGCTCGTAGAGGAGCTTTGCGGCGTAGCGCCGCACGATCCAGAGGAGCTGCACGGCCCCCTCGGCGGCGAATTCGTACGGGCGCGGGAAGTCGAGCCGCCGCTCGAGCCAGACCGGATCGGTAGTCAGGTACTCGAGCAGCATCGCCCAGCCCTCGGTAACAGCGTTGTCGCCGAGCCGCCTCTCCTCGGGCGACAGAGAGGCGTCGGTGTGCGCGAAGTGCTCCGTGTGGCCGGCCTCGTGGAAGAGGGCCCGCCAGTCGTCCGGCCCGCCCTGTGGCTTCATGACGAGGACGACCCTGCCGGGCACCTCGATCGGCGCGCAGAACGCCCGGGGATCCTTCGTCGGGCGCTCGTCGAGGTCGAGCTCGACGTTTTGCTGCGCGTGTAGGTCGATCCCGAGGTCGGCAAGTGTGCCTTCGAGCGCGGGCAGCATCCGGTCCCGCGGAAATGCGGAGTCCCATCGCGCGCCGCGCCAGGCGCGGCCCACGTCCCAGCGCCTGATCTCGCCCAGCCCGAGCCCTACGCGCGAGCGGAAGAATTGATCGCCCGCCTCGACCCAGAGGTCTTCCGTGTCGGCGAGCAAGCGCCGGCACTGCTCGGCGAGGTCGTCGAGCGGGAAGCCGAAACTCCGGTAGAGGTCGGCGTAGCTGTCGGCGCCGAGCCTGCGCGTCTCGCGCTGCACGACCTGTGCCGCCTGCAGCTGAAGCGCAATCAGGTTCTCGTCGGTGAGCTCGTTCCTCGCCGCTTCGAGCCGCTCTCGGACGTCGCGATCCTCCTCGTTCATCAGCCGCGGCCTGAGCATCCGGAACGGGATCTCCTCGCCGTCGACGGTCGCGGTCAGGGTCGCCTCGAGCTCGGCGACGCGTTCCGCCTCCTCGCTCACGAAATTGCCGAGGTAGCCGGAGCACGCGAACTTCCACAGCTCGCGCCGGCGGCGGTCTCCGTCGACCGAGGCCCCGAGGGCAAGCGCCGTGTCGAGCTGCGTGAGGCGCTCGTGCCGCTCGTAGATCGGCGCGATCTCGTACGTCTCCTTGAGGCCAGCGAAATGGAGGTAGGACTCCTCGTCTAGCTCTGAGATGAAGCGGTCGGCGTCGGCGCTGATCGCGTCGATCTCCCCTTGCTGAAGCGGCTCTGGCATGCGGATTCGTAGGATAGACCCGTGCACGAGATCTCCCTCAAGACCGAGCGCAAGACGCAGCTGATCGAGATCACGGACTTCGTTCGCAATGCCCTGGGCGGGACGAACGGCGCCTCGGCGGCGCTCGTCTACGTTCCGCACACGACTGCTGGTGTCGCGATCAACGAGCGCATCGACCCCGAGCTCGTCACCGATCTGGAGAACGCCTTCAACCGCGTCGTCGGCGACGACTGGGACTGGAAGCACGAGGACGCCGACGGGCCGAACGCGCCCTCCCATGCCCGCGCGTCGCTCGTCTCGAGCCCGCAGGTGCTGATCCCGTTGCGCGACGGGAGCCTCGCGCTCGGCACGTACCAGGGTGTCTTCTTCTGCGAGTTCGACGGGCCGCGCGAGCGCAAGGTCTACGTCGCGACTCTGAGCTAGCTGTGGCCGCGCCCGTCGCCAAGGGCGACGAGCTCGAGCTCGACGTCGACTCGCTCGCCTACGGTGGCAACGGTGTCGCGCGGCTGGACGGGTTCGTCGTCTTCGTGCGGCGCGGGCTGCCCGGCGACCGTGTGCGCGCGCGGGTCACGAAGGTCAAGAGGAGCCACGCGGAGGCGCTCGCGACCGAGGTGCTCAAGCCGGGGGCCGAGCGGGTGGGCGCGCCGTGCGCCCATTTCCCCGCCTGCGGCGGCTGCCGGTTCCAGGATCTCGCCTACGAGGCGCAGCTCACGCAGAAGGAGATGCAGGTCCGCGACGCGCTGCAGCGACTGGCGGGCATCGCCGAGCCGCCGCTCGAGCGGATCCTCCCGTGCGAGCCGGAGATCTTCCACTACCGCAACAAGCTCGAGTACTCGTTCACGTCGACAACGGAGGGGCCGGCGCTCGGCTTCCACCGGGCCGGCCGCTGGGACGAGGTGCTCGAGATCGAGCGCTGCTGGCTCACCGAGGAAGTCGGGAACGGGATCCGCGACGCCGTCCGCGCCTGGGCGCGCGAGGAGGGGCTCGAGGCGTACTCCCAGGCCGACGGGAGCGGCTACCTGCGTCACCTCGTCGTGCGCCAGGGGCGCAACACGGGGCAGGCCCTCGTCCAGCTCGTGACGGCGCCGGGCGAGCGGTTCGAGACCGGCTATTTCGTCGACGTCCTCCGCCGCTTCCCCGGGGTGCGCTCGATCCACTGGTCGATCAACGACACGCCTGCCGAGGTCACGAACCTCCCGACGCAACTGCTCTGGGGCGAGGAGTGGATCGAGGAGGAGCTGTGCGGCCTGCGCTTCCGCGTGCGCCCGAACGCGTTCCTGCAGACGAACACCTGGATGGCCGAGCGGCTCTACGCGCTCGCGCGGGAGGCCGCGGGGCTCACCGGCGGCGAGACGGTCTGGGATCTCTATTGCGGGATCGGCACGATCGGGCTCTCGCTTGCGCGGGACGCGCTGACGGTGTGGGGAATCGAGGTCTCGGAGGAGTCGGTCGCCTGCGCGCTCGAGAACGCCGAACTCAACGGGATCACGAACGCGGCGTTCTTCGCCGGCAACGTGGGCGAGGTCATCGAGGAGCTGCTCGGGCGCTCCGGCCCGCCGGACGTCGTCGTGGTCGATCCTCCGCGGGCGGGCCTCGCGGGGAGGGCGCTGCGGCGGCTCGGCCGCATCGGCGCCCCACGGCTGGTCTACGTCTCCTGCAACCCGACGACGCTCGCCGGCGACGTGAAGGCGCTACGGGACGCGCACGGCTACGAGCTGCGGCGTGTGACGCCGGTGGACATGTTCCCGCACACGCCCCATGTCGAGTGCGTCGCGCTGCTCGAGCGCCCGTCTCCGGCGCCCGGCTAACCCTGCCGCGGCCGGAGCCGCTTCCAGAGCAGGTCGCCGTTCGCGAGCACGAATCCGGCCGAGAGGAAGGGGAGCGCCGGGAGGCCGTTGACGTCCGTGGCGTTGGCGAGCACGAGCGTCAGTGAGTACATGCCCGTCATCGCGATCCACGTCCAGCCGGGCCGAAGCCGCCAGCGCGCCGCCGCCGCGAGGAAAAGAGCGAAGAAGAGGATGTCCGGCGGCCCGAGCCCGGCGGCGCGGCCCCCCGGCGCGACGAACGCGACGGCGACGGCCGAGTAGACCTCGAAGTGATGGTTGACGATGGTCTTCGTCGGTCCCGCGGCGACGGAGATCGCGTCGACGAAGGGAATGACCAGGGCGATCAGGACCACCCACGCAAGCTCCTCGAACAGCCCGAGGAAGATCCAGCCGCCACAGCTGTAGGCGGCGAGCTTCATGAAGTTCGAGGCGAGATGGGCGTCGAGCCTCCACGTCACGACCGCGGCGGCCAGGAAGACCACGAGGCCGGCCGCCACGATCCGCGGGTGCGACCAGAGCGGGAGCGCGAGGTAGACGAGCGCGAGCGTCGCCGGGAGCACGCCCGCAGCGATGATCGCGACGGCCCACCAGGTAGAGACCGGGTCGATGTGCGGTGCGACGGCGTCCCAGGCCGCCACGCCGGCGGCGACGAGCACGAACGCCGCGACGCGCAGGGGCAGCGAGCGCGGCCTCAGTACGGGGGCGTCTGGCTCCACCACTCGCCGAGCACCTTGAAGGCGTTCCAGAACGCCGTCTTCGCCGGCTGCTCGTCGAGCGACTCGTCGATGTCGGGCGTGACGAGCCCCTGGATCGTCGGCGTGTACTCCTGGAGCTCGCCTTGCGTCGGCGCGAGCTCGCGCGCGAGCGGGAAGCTCGCGGCGTTGAGGAAGGCGAGAGCGCGCTCGCCCATCGCGACCACGAGCTTGGGCTGGACGATGTGCAGCTCGCGCAGGAGGAAGGGGCGCGACTCCTCCTCGTCGCCGTCGGCGAACTTGAGGCAGTTCGTCCCGTAGATCGCCATCGGGTCGACATGCAGGCGTTGCAGGGATTTGAGGAGCGCGTTGCCGGCGCGGCCGTAGAAGGCGACTCCCTCCTGCAGCTCGGACGCCTGCGGCGAGTACTTGAGGAGGAAGACGTCGGCGAGCGGATGGCCCGAGCCGAGCACGGGAACGCGCGCTCCGCCGGCCGCCTGCGCGAGCTCGTCACCGAGGGCATTGCTCTCGGTGATCGCCTTTTGCAGGTACTTCTCGTAGATTTCGTCGTTCGCCACGGTCACAGATTGCCCCGGAAGCAAGGTTCGGGATCGGTGCACCCGTTCCTTGGCTCGGGCCGGGAAGATCCGGCCGCGCGCGCTCGTCTACTAGGCATGCACACGCGTGTCGTGAAAGCGAAGCACGGACCGGAGGTGATCGTCCGGCCCCTCAGGCAGGGCGACACCGCGACGGTGGAGGCCCTGTTCCAGCGGCTCGGCGACGCGTCGCGGCGGACGCGCTTCAACGGCGCGAAGCACCGCCTTGGAGAACAGGAGCTTCGCTGGCTCGCGACTGTGGGGCCGAACCACCACGTGCTCGCCGCCTACGTCGACGGCGATCCGGATCCCGTGGCGATCGCCCGGCTCGTGCGCTCCGGTGCCAGCGCGGAGGTCGCGTTCGAGGTGGCCGACGCCTACCAGGGCCGCGGCATCGGCTCGGCGCTCGTGCAGGAGCTCGTCGCCGACGCCTGCGCAGCGGGGATCGTCGAGGTGACGGCGCTCATCCGGAGCGACAACCCCGCGGCGCTTGCCGTCCTGCAGCGCACACTGGGCCAGCTCCAGGTCCGGTACGAGGGAGCCGAGATGCTCGTCCGGGCGCCGCTGCCCGCCGTCTGCTAGCGCACGCGCTCCTTCGCCTGCGCCACCCACTTCAGCCCCTGCAGGTAGACGAGCGACTTCGGGCGGCGCAGCACCTCGGCGTCGTGCAGCGAGACGAGGAACTCCTCCGGGCCGCTGAAGCGGCGCAGCCGGACGGCACCCGTCCCAACACCGGCGAGCACGTGGGCGTCCGATCCGGCGCCGGGGGTGAGGTTGTACTTGCGAGCGAAGCGAAGCGCCTCGTCGTTGTACGCCTCGAACAGGAGCCGGGCGTTGTACACCTCGAGCACGTCGATCTCGGCCAGGTGGCGGTGCAGGGTCGCAGGCTCGGGGATCGCATGCAGCCGGTCGAACGGGTGCGGTAGGTAAACGAGGCCGCCCTGCGCACGAATCGCGGCGACGGTGTCGCCGAAGGACATCCCGCGCGGGATCTCCTCTCGCAGGAACAGCCCGATCACCTCGCCCTGGTCGGCGGTCTTCACCTCCTCGCCCGGGATCACCACGAGGCGACGTCCGCGCGCGCGCTCGACCGCCTCGAGCGCACCGCCGAAGACGTTGTGATCCGTGACCGCGATCGCCCCGAGCCCCTTCGCCTCGGCGTGGTCGAGCAGCTCGTCGACGTCGATCGAGCAGTCGTGCGACCAGCTCGTGTGCAGATGGAGGTCGGCGACGATCCACTCGCGCTCCTCGAGCGGTGGGCGCCCGGTGTGGCTGCGGCGCCGCGAGGCGAGGCGTTCGTAGACATCCTCGACGCGATCGGCCAGCGCCGCCGCCGTCTGTGTCTTCGCCGCGTCGAGGCTCTCCGCCGCGCGACGCTCGCGGAAGGCCTCGTCCTCGATCATCCGCGCGGTCTCGGCGGCGGCGAGCTCTGGCTGCTCGGCGCGGCCCGGCGGCGCTGCGATCGCGACGCCAGCGGTCTGGGCCTCGGCGACGAGGCGGCGCAGCCCTTCGGCCGCGGGGACGAAGATCGACGCCGCCCGGAGCAGCTCGGCGCGGGTAGCGCCCGTGCGTGCAGTTCGCACGCGCATCCTCCCTCGCAGTCGCGGCGAGACCGCGGGGCGGGAGGCCGGGACGCGCGTGCGCAGGAGCACGAGCTCCCAGCCGGCCTGCTGGGCGAGCTCGCGCACGAGCGCGCGCAGGAGCGGCCGCTCGATCTGGCGCCACTCCATCACGACGAGTCGCTTCTTCTTTGCAGGCGCGAACAGCTCGGGGTCGATCCCATGCGGCACGAGCTCGTAGCGGCCCGGGAAACGGGAGGTCGCCGCTTCCGCGACCTCCTCGCTCGTTGCCAAAAGCGCGTCGACGCGGGCCAGCAGGCGCTCGCGCTGGGCCCGCCCAGGCGGATAGCCGAGCCGCTCCGGCGAAAAGAAGGTCGCAGCCGTGAGCGCGGCCGAGTCCCGGAGGGCGAGGTACGAGAGGCTGGGCAGCCCCGGCTCGAACCCGTGGACGACGTCGAATCGGCCTTGGGCGAGCGCAAGCGAGAGGCTGGCGCGAACTCCCACCGGCACTCCCATCCGGCTGCGCCGGGAGATCGGCACAGCGGGGCCGATGGCGATCAGCTCCGGCGGCTCGTCGAAGGAGGCCACCAGCGCACGCCGGCCGGCTGCGAGGTCGGCGGCGCGGTTGGAAGGAGCGAGGATGGTCACGAAATGGCCGCGGCGCCGCAGCTCTCGCGCCAGGCCGGCCACGTGCTCGTTCACGTCGTGCGGCTGCGACCAGGCGAACGGCGTGACGAGCGCGATCCGCACTCGACCGAGTCTAGTCCTGGAGCTGAAGAAGCATCTCGTGCTGACGGACGGTGACCGAGCCGCCGAGCTCCCGGAGGACCTGCGCCGCAGGATCGTCCGCGGGGAGGTTCAGGACGTACACGTCGCCGAAGGTGCGGAGCGCCCGGATCAGGGGCTCGGGCTCGCCGGCGTACTGCTGCAGCTGGGTGCTGGAGCGAACGCAGAAGAGCATTGCGCCCGTGTCCGTGACCAGCCCGCGTACGTCGTCGTAGTGGGCGAGCGTGCCGTCGGCGCGCTGCCACGGCTCGTGCCGCTCGGGCAGCTGCGCTTTCGCCTCTTCCACCGGAACCTCGCGCCCTGCAGAGTCGCCCGCAGCCCCCCGCAGTGTCCAGACCTCCACGTCCTGCACCACGGTGTAGCCGAGCTTCTCGTAGAGGGCGAGAGCGTCGGCGTTCTCGACTATCACCTCGAGCCACACGCGCTCGACACCACGCGACCCTGCCTCCTCGTGGGCGGCGCGCATTAGGGCTTCGCCGACGCCGGCCCGGCGCGCTGAGGCGACGACGCCCACACCGCCGATCCACGCATCCGTTTCCCGGATACCGACATTCACGAGCCCGACCGGCTCGTCGTCCCGGTACGCGATCCGGGACGCCTCGAGGTCGAAGTCGAACTTCTCCTGCATCCAGCCGAGCGCCGCCACGTCGATGTGCATCGGCATGAGGTAGCCCTCGTACGCCGCAGTGAAGAGCTTTGCGCGCTCGCCTACCGAGAGCGAGTTCGCGGGGCGAAGCTCGATGCTCAAGTCCGCTCGCGGACGACTATCCCCTCGCCTGAGGCGAGCTGCACACGGCTCGATCCGATCGTCACCCATCGTCCCTCGCCGCGTACGGCGAAGACCTCGGTGTTGCCGAGCCTGCCGAGCAGCCGCTCCGCCGCGGGCACCGCCTCTGGGCCGGCCCCGAAGCGCTGGAGCACCGGCGTCAGCGCGTATCCGAGCGCCGTCAGGATCACGAGCACGACGACGAGCTTCCACGGGCCTCCGTCCTCGGCGAGAATCATCTCCGTCGAGACCGCGGCCGCAAGGACGGCCGCCGCCCAAGTTGCAGGGACGACCGTCCGCAGCAACTGGGGCGAGGACGCCAGCAGGCGGAGGGTCGTGACGATCAGCGCGGCCAGCGTCCAGACACCGAGGAGCGCTGCGACCTTCCAGTACCCGTCCCCGGACGCCTCCGTCCAGACGGCGCCGGCCCAGGTCGCGAATGTCGCGACGCCCAGCACGACCGTGACCCAGCCGACCGTGGTGATGACGCCGCGGTCGATGCACGCGAGGCCGGCGAGCGTTGCGGCACCGCACACGAACGCGATGCCGCACGTCTCGAGAATGTGCTCCTGCGTGGTACCGAAGCTGCCGCCGAGCACCGCCGCGATCGCCACGACAGCGGCAACCGAGAAGAGAACCGCCGCCCCCAGCCAGAAGAGGCGGCGAATGTTCATTTCGCCGAGACCTCCTCGGCCACCTCGACGCGACGGTTCTGCTCGATGAACTCCTCGGTCAGCTCGTACGCCTCGTCGTCGACGATCTGCTGCGGCGGCGACTTCATGAGGTACGAGCTCGGGCCGACGAGAGCGCCGGCGACGTTGTTGTTGAGCGCCAGCTTCGCCAGCCGGACGGCGTCGATCACGATCCCCGCCGAGTTCGGCGAGTCCCAGACCTCGAGCTTGAGCTCGACGTTGAGCGGCACGTCGCCGAACGACGAACCCTCCATCCGGATGTAGGCCCACTTGCGGTCGGTCAGCCACGGCACGTAGTCGGACGGCCCGACGTGGACGTTGCCGGAGCCGAGGTCGTAGTCGAGCATCGACGTGACCGCGTTCGTCTTCGAGATCTTCTTCGACTCGAGTCGCTCCCGCTCGAGCATGTTGAGGAAGTCGGAGTTGCCTCCGACGTTGAGCTGCATCGTCTTGTCGAGATGCACGCCGCGCTCGCGGAAGAGCGAGGTGAGGACGCGGTGGGTGATCGTGGCACCGACCTGCGACTTGATGTCGTCGCCGATGATCGGCACACCGGCATCCTGGAAGCGCTTGTTCCAGTACTCCTCGCGGGCGATGAAGACCGGCATGCAGTTCACCATCGCGCAACCCGCTTCGAGGATCTGCTCCGTGTACCACTTGGTCGCCGCCTCGGAGCCGACCGGCAGGTAGTTGACGACGACGTCCGTGTTCGTGGACTTCAGGATCCCGACGATGTCTGCAGTCTCGCCGGGCGACTTCTCGACCACTTCCGAGAGATACTTGCCGAGGCCGTCGTGGGTCATCCCGCGGGAGACGGTCACTCCGGTCTTCGGTACGTCGGCGAACTTGATCGTGTCGTTCGGGTGCGCCCAGATGGCGTCTGCGAGGTCTTCGCCCACCTTGCCCTTGACAACGTCGAACGCCGCCGTGAACTCGATGTCCCGGATGTGGTACCCGCCGAGGTTGACGTGCATCAGGCCTGGCACGAACTGGTCGTCGGGCGCGTCGTTGTAGTACTGGACACCCTGGAGCAGCGAATTGGCGCAGTTGCCGACGCCGACGATGGCGACGCGCACCTTGCCGTTGGAATCAGGCATCTGGTCCTCCATGAAGAAGTTGCTTGCGAACGTGCAGGATGCGTTGCACGACCGTGAGCCACGCCGTCGCGGCGAGCGCGACGATCCCCCACGGCAGGCCGCCCCACGGTGCGAAGACGAGACCCGCGGTGATGAGCACCACGCGCTCGGCGCGCGAGCCCAGGCCCACGTCGCCCTTCAGTCCCAGCGCCTCCGCGCGGGCGCGAGTGTAGGAGACGAGGAACGAGCCGACGACCGCCGCGACGGCGACCACGACCGCCCAGTCCTCGCCGTGCCGCGAGAAGACGAGCGCGATCGCCGCCAGCATCGCTCCCTCGCCGACCCGGTCGGTCGTCGAGTCGATGAACGCGCCGAACGGGGTCGACTTGCCGCCCACGCGGGCGAGTGCACCGTCGAGGATGTCGAGCAACGAGCCGACGACGAAGATCGCGGCGGCGAGCCAGTAGGCGAGCAGCTTGTCCCACCGGTCTCCGAACGGGACGAGAACGGCGGCGGCGAGACAGAGCGAGACGCCGGTCGTCGTGAGGATGTTGGGCGTGATGCGCGTGCGTGCCAGGCTCGTGACCGAGCGGCTGGCGAGGGAGCGGGCCCCGGTCGTGTAGCCATGCTTGACGCGCCGAAGCACTGGAGTCGAATTCATCTCCATCATCGCAATCCTGCTATGGGACTATAGCAGGTTTGCGATAGCCGGGCGGGCCGCGCGCAGCTTTCCGAAGAGTCGCGGGAACCAGGTTATGGCGAGCAACGCCGCGACCGCGACCGCGATCCCGGCGAGCACGTCGAGCACGTAATGGTTCGCGGTGGCGATCACGCAGAACCAGACCCAGATTGGCCACAAGGCCCAGAGCGCCTTGGCCCAGATCGTGCGCGAGCTGCAGACGAGGAACCAGCCGACGATCAGCGCGTCCGCCGCATGCAGGCTCGGCATCGCCGCGTACGAGTTGCCGAGCGTCTGCAGAAGCGCGCTGGAGTGGTTGACGCCGTCGACGAAGCCTTTGTCGGGGAACATCCACGGTGGCGCCGTCGGCATGAGCCAGAAGCCGACGAGCCCCACGATGTTTGCGAGCAGAATCGTGTTGCGGAACCGGGCGAACCACTCATGCCGGCGTAGATAGACCCAGAGCAGCGCGAGCCCGATCACGGTGAACTCCGAGTTCCAGTACGTCCAGGCCGCCGCGGTCAGGAGCGTTGACGACGAGTCGGCGACCCGCTGGGCGGTCAGCTCGAAGAGGTGATGGCTCAGGTGCCGCTCGAACGCGATCACGCGGAGGCCGTTGACGACCGCCTTGGTCGGGTCCCGGTCGGTCAGGTGTCGGACGGCGAGGTACGAGAAGTAGAACCCAAACCAGATACCCAGCTGGATCCCGAAGTCGCGCCAACCGCGCGGAAGCACCCTCTGTCCCAGAGCGACGACCCGCTCCATGGGGACACTTTAAACCGTGGGGTTACATGAAGGCCACGGGAGGGGGCCTCAACCCCCGATATATGACATCTCGACCTTCGGCAACGAAGCCGTTTCCGCCGTCCGCAGCTCGGAGTAGCGGTCGGTGCGGCGCGTCCAGAGGCCGCGGAGCTGCTCGGTGAGCTCCTCGTCGGAGGCGCCGAGGCGCAGCGGCGCGCGGAGATCGTGGCCGCGCGCGGAGAAGAGGCAGGTGTAGAGCCGTCCCTCGGCCGAGAGGCGGGCTCGGGAGCAGCCTCCGCAGAAAGGCTGCGTGACGGATGCGACCACGCCGATCTCACCGGCGCCGTCGAGGTAGCGCCAGCGGCGCGCCGTCGCGTCAGGCCGTTCCGCCGCCACCGGCTCGAGCGGCCAGCGCTCGGAGATGCGCCTTACGATGTCCTTGGCGCTGACGACGTCCTCGAGCCGCCACCCGTTCGTCGAGCCGACGTCCATGTACTCGATGAAGCGCAGCACGTGGCCGCTGCCGCGAAAGTGCTCGGCGAGCGAGAGCAGGTCGCCGTCGTTCGCGCCGCGCTTGACGACCGCGTTGACCTTCACCGGGAGCCCGGCGGCCGCAGCCGCGTCGATCCCCTCGAGAACGCGCTGCACCGGGAAGTCGACGTCGTTCATCGCGCGGAACGCGTCGTCGTCGAGCGAGTCGAGGCTGACCGTGACGCGGTTGAGACCTGCGGCGGCGAGCGCCTCGGCCTTCTGGGCGAGTACGGAGCCGTTCGTGGTCAGCGCGAGCTCGAGCCGGCCGCCGTCGGGCCGCTCGATCGCCGCGAGTAGCTCCACGAGATGCTCGACGTTGCGGCGCACGAGCGGCTCGCCGCCCGTGATGCGCACGGTGCGGATGCCGAGGCCGGCGAAGATGCCGACCACACGCGCCAGCTCTTCGAGCGTGAGCAGCTCGCGGCGCTCGAGGAATGCGTAGTGGCGCCCGAAGACCTCTTTCGGCATGCAGTAGACGCAGCGGAAGTTGCAACGATCGGTGATCGAGATGCGGAGGGTCTCGAGCGGGCGCCCGAGGCGGTCGAGGAGTGGCTCCACCCCTGCAGTGTGCCCGCTACTGCTCGGCCCAGACACGCGCGAGCTCGACGAGCGTGGCGGCGGCCAGGCCAATGTCCTCGACGCAGATCCACTCGCGCTCGCTGTGCGCGTCGTGGCCGCCCGTGAAGATGTTCGCCGAGGGCAGCCCCATCTCGGTGAGTGCGGAGCCGTCCGTGCCGCCGCGAATCGACGTCTCCTTCGGCTCGAGCCCGACGCGGCGGATCGCTTCCTCGAGGTTCGCGACGATCTGCGGGTGCCGCTCGAGCGCGGCACGCGGGTTGCGGTACTGGATGCGGTCCTCGACCTCGATCGTGCAGCGCTCCTCGGCCGCGCAGACCTCTTCCGCGAGGCTGCGCAGAAACGCGACGTGCTCGGCGAGGAGGTCGTCGTCGAAGTCGCGCACGATGAAGCGCAGCTCGACCGCGGAAGAGTCGCCTTCGACGAGGACCGGATGCACGTAGCCGTCGCGCCCCTCGGTCGTCTCGGGCGAGAGGCGATCCTGCGGGAGGCGGGCAAGGATCTCCCCGGCGAGCTTGATCGCGTTCACGAGCTCGCCGCTCGCCCAGCCGGGATGGATCGCGCGCCCGTGGATGTGCATGCGCACCTGCGCGCCGGAGAACGTCTCGGTCTGCAGCTCGCCGGCGGTCGAGCCGTCCACGGTGTAGGCAGCTGTGGCGCCGAAGCTCTCGACCGGGAAGTGAACGACCCCGCGCCCGACCTCCTCGTCCGGGTTGAACGCGACCTTCACCGTGCCGTGCAGGATCTCGGGGTGCTCGACGAGGTAGGCGACGGCGCCCATGATCTCCGCGACGCCGGCCTTGTCGTCGGCCCCGAGCAGGGTCGTCCCGTCGGTCGTGATCAGCTCGTGACCGACATGGTTCTCGAGCTCCGCGGACTCCTCGGGGCGGATCACCTGCCCCGAGTCGCCGAGCACGATCTCACCCCCTTCGTAGCGCACGCGTTGCGGCGAGACGCCGGCGCCGCTCACCTCGCGGGCTGTATCGACGTGAGCGAAGAACGCGATCGTCGGAACCTCGTGCTCGACGGTCGCAGGAACAGTCCCGGTGACGTAACCGTGCTCGTCCATCGTCACGTCGGCGAGGCCGGCTTGCTCGAGCTCGTCGCGCAGGAGGCGCAACAGCTCCAGCTGGCCGGGTGTGCTCGGGTACGTGTCCGATTCCTCGTCGGAGCGGGTGTCGATGCGGACGTAGCGGAGCAGGCGCTCGGCTGCGTCCTCTGCGAGCCGGGCGGCGAGCGTGGTCTCCGTGGCCATCGCGCGAGTGTACGTTCGTGGCATGCGCGTGCGTCTCGTCCAGCTGTACCTCGGGCTGATCCTGTACGGCATCAGCTCCTCGCTGCTTGTCCTCGCGACCCTCGGGCTCGATCCGTGGGACGTCTTCCACCAGGGGCTGTCCCGGACGTTCGGACTCGCGATCGGGACGTGGGCGATCATCGTCGGAGCCGTCGTGCTCCTGCTCTGGATCCCGCTGCGCCAGCGGCCGGGCATCGGCACGGTCAGCAACGTCATCCTCGTGGGCCTGACGATGAACATCGTGCTCGGGCACGTGGGCGCGCCGCACGCGATGACGGCGCGGATCGCCTGCCTGGTCTGCGGCGTCTTCCTCAACGGAATCGCGACCGGTGCATACATCGGCGCGGGGCTCGGGCCGGGGCCGCGTGACGGCCTGATGACCGGGATCGCGGCGCGGGGCCATTCCATTCGCGTCGTCCGCACCGGGATCGAGGTGACCGTGCTCGTCACCGGCTGGCTGCTCGGCGGCACGGTGGGAGTCGGCACGGTGGTCTACGCGCTGTCGATCGGACCGCTCGCGCACGTGTTCATCCCGCTCTTCGCGCGGGGCAGGCCGACGCCGGAGCACGCGCTGGAGGCCGTATAGCCGCCGTCGCGCTGGCGCTCGCGTCGGCGCTCCTCTTCGGCGCAATGAGCGTGGCGCTGCGAATGGCGCTCGACCGCGACCCGGACGTCGCCCTCGGGACGATCGCGACCTCTGCCACCGCGCTCGTCGTCGCGCTCGTCGCAGCGGCAGCCGAGACGCCGGCGCGCGGTCTTCACCTCTCGTCGGCCTGGCCGTTCCTCCTCGCGGGACTGCTGTCGCCGGGCGCCGCCCAGATCCTCGTCACGGTGGCGATCCGGGAGTCGGGGTCCTCGCGCGTGTCGATGATCTTCGGCACCGCGCCGCTCGTCTCGGTCACGATCGCGCTCGTCTTCCTCAGCGAGCCCGCGAGTGCGCCGCTCATCGCCGGCGCGGTGCTCATCGTCGCCGGGGGAGTGCTGCTCGCCCGCGAGAAGGAACGGCCCGCGCATTTGAACCGGCTCGGCCTCGTCTTCGCGTTCGCGGGTGCCACGCTGTTCGCGATCCGGGACAACCTCGTGCGGCACCTCGCGGTGGGGAATACCGCCGTGCCGCCGGCGGTCGCCGCCGCCGCCGCGCTGCTCGGCGGCACCGCGCTGATCGCGGTCTGGGCTCGCGAGGGGGTCGGCCGCCGTTGGACTCCGTTCCTACCGGCGGGCGTGCTCTTCGGCGCCTCGTACGTCTCGCTCTTCGAGGCGTATTACCGCGGCCGGATCACGGTGGTTGCACCGCTCGTCGCGATCGAGTCGCTGTTCGGCGTCGCGCTCTCTGCGTGGCTGCTCCGGCATTCGGAGCTCGTAGGGAAGCGACTGTTCGTCGGCGCCGCCCTGATCGTCGGCGGCGGAGCGCTCATCGGAGCTTTCCGGTGAGCCGCGATATCTGCTATAAACAGGCTTAGATTTTCTCATCAGAGGAGGCAGAACACCATATGGCAAAGACCATCGGCATCGACCTTGGCACGACGAACTCGTGCATGGCCGTGCTCGAGGGCGGCGAGCCGGCTGTCATTCCGAACGCCGAGGGCGGGCGCACCACGCCGTCCGTCGTCGCGTTCACGAAGGACGGCCAGCGGCTCGTCGGCGCTCCGGCCCGGCGGCAGCAGGTCACCAACCCGACCAACACGATCTTCTCGATCAAGCGCTTCATGGGGCGCAAGTTCGACGAGGTGACCGAGGAGATGACCATCGTCCCGTACGAGGTCGTGAAGGGCCCGAACGGCGACGTACGCGTGAAGGCGGAGGACAAGGAGTACGCCCCGCCGGAGATCAGCGCGATGATCCTCCAGAAGCTCAGGCAGGATGCGGAGGCGTACCTCGGCGAGAGCGTCACGGACGCCGTCATCACCGTCCCCGCGTACTTCAACAACGCGCAGCGCGAGGCGACGAAGGACGCCGGCAAGGTCGCGGGTCTCAACGTGCTGCGGATCATCAACGAGCCGACCGCGGCCGCACTCGCGTACGGGCTCGACAAGGAAGGCTCCGACCAGACGATCCTGGTCTTCGACCTCGGCGGCGGGACGTTCGACGTGTCCGTGCTCGAACTCGGCGAAGGCGTGTTCGAGGTCAAGTCGACCGCCGGCGACAACCATCTCGGCGGCGACAACTTCGACAAGGCGGTCGTGGACTGGATGGCCAGCGAGTTCAAGAAGGATCAGGGCATCGATCTGACGCAGGACAAGATGGCGCTCCAGCGCCTCTACGAGGCTGCGGAGAAGGCCAAGATCGAGCTGTCGTCCACGATGACGACGCAGATCAACCTGCCGTTCATCACGGCGACCGCGGAGGGCCCGAAGCACCTCGACCTGCAGCTAACGCGGGCAAAGCTCGAGGAGATCACCGCCGACCTGCTCGCGCGGACCGTCGAGCCGACGAAGCAGGCGCTCGCCGACGCCGGCCTCGACTCCTCGAAGATCGACCACGTCGTCCTCGTCGGAGGCATGACCCGCATGCCGGCCGTGCAGGAGAAGGTCAAGGAGCTGATCGGCAAGGACCCGCACAAGGGCGTCAACCCGGACGAGGTCGTCGCAGTCGGCGCCGCGCTCCAGGGCGGCGTGCTCAAGGGCGAGGTCAAGGACATCCTCCTGCTCGACGTCACCCCGCTCTCGCTCGGGATCGAGACGAGGGGCGGCGTGATGACGAAGCTGATCGAGCGCAACACGACCATCCCGACCAAGAAGTCCGAGGTCTTCACGACCGCGGAGGACAACCAGCCCTCCGTCGAGGTGCACGTCCTCCAGGGCGAGTCGGAGATGGCGACCTACAACAAGACGCTCGGCAAGTTCCAGCTGGTGGGGATCCCGCCGGCGCCTCGGGGGATGCCGCAGATCGAGGTCACCTTCGACATCGACGCCAACGGGATCATCAACGTGTCCGCGAAGGACATGGGTACCGGCAACGTCCAGCAGATCCAGATCCAGGGCGGATCGGGTCTGTCGGAGGACGAGGTGCAGGAGATGATCCGCAACGCGGAGTCGCACGCCGACGAGGCGCACCGGCTGCGCGAGGCGGCGGACACGAAGAACCTCGCCGAGACGCTCGCCTACCAGACCGAGCGCTCGCTCAAGGAGCACCGCGACAAGCTCGACGAGTCCGAGGCCTCGACCATCGAGGGCCGGGTCATGGAGCTGCGCCAGGCGCTCGAGGGCGACGATCTCGCCGAGATCCGCGCCAAGATGGACGCGCTGCAGGAGTCCTCGCACAAGCTCGCCGAGGTGCTTTACGCAGAGGCGGCTCAGCAGGCGCAGGCGTCCGCCGGGGGCGGCAACGGCGAGTCGACCTCCGGCTCCGACGACGAGGTCGTCGAGGAAGGCGAGTACGAGGTCGTCGACGAGGAGGCGCCCACCTCGTGAGCGAGGAGCAGGTCGAACAGCAGGAAGCGACCGAGCAGGTCGAGCAGCAGCCGGAGCAGGAGGTCGACGACCGCCTGCTCCGGCTCGCCGCGGACTTCGAGAACTACAAGAAGCGGGCGGCGCGCGAGCGGCAGGAGTACGTCCAGCTCGCGAACGAGCGGCTCGTTGCGGAGCTGCTGCCGATCCTCGACGATCTCGAGCGGGCTCTGTCCGCGGCCGAGCAACACGAGGAAGCGCAGCTCGAAGACGGCGTGCGGCTTGTGCACCGCTCGCTCGCCAACCTGCTCGAGCGGTACGGCGTCACCTCGATCGAGGCCGAAGGCAAGTTCGACCCGCACGTTCACGAGGCGTTGCTCTCCCAGCCGTCCGAGGCGGAGGAGGGCTCCGTGATCGACGTCGTGCAGAAGGGCTACAAGCTCGGCGACCGCGTCGTGCGACCCGCTCGGGTCGTCGTGGCGGCTCCGACGGAGACCGATGCCTGAGTCGCTCTACGACACGCTCGGTGTGAAAAAGGGCGCCTCGGCCGACGAGATCAAGAAGGCGTACCGCAAGCTCGCGCGCCAGTACCACCCGGACACGAACCAGGGGGACAAGTCCGCGGAGGAGCGCTTCAAGCAGGTTCAGACGGCGTACGACGTCCTCTCGGATCCGGAGAAGCGGAAGGCGTACGACCGCTTCGGCTCGACGAACGGCCGCGGGGCGCCTGGCCCCGGCGGCGTAAACGTCGACTTCGGCGACTTCGACTGGAGCGGCGACCTCGGCGACATTCTCGGCGGCATATTCGGGAACGTCCGGGGTGGCGGCGGCCGCCGCGCGCGTCCGCAGGCCGTGCGGGGCGCGGATGTCGAGACCGAGGTGCGTCTCTCGTTCGAGGACTCGCTGCGCGGCGCCGAGGCGAAGGTGCCGGTCGAGCTGACCGCCGCCTGCTCCCAGTGCGGCGGCACCGGCGCGCAGCCCGGCACTGCTCCAGTCATCTGCCCGGAATGCAACGGCCGCGGCGTCGTCTCCGAGTCGCAGGGCCTGTTCGCGCTCTCGCAGCCGTGCCCCCGCTGTCGCGGCAACGGCACCGTGATCGAGAAGCCGTGCTCGAAGTGCCACGGCTCGGGTCGCGAGCGGCGCCGGCGCACGTTCGGCGTCAAGATCAAGCCGGGGGTCAAGGACGGCACGAAGATCCGGCTCAAGGGGAAGGGCGAGGCCGGCCAGCACGGCGGGCCGAACGGCGACCTGATCGTCGTCACGCGTGTCGAGTCGTCGCCGATCTACGAGCGGCGCGGCGACGACCTGATCGTGCAGGTGCCGGTCTCCTTCCCGACCGCCGCGCTCGGGGGGAAGGTCGAGGTAGCGACGCCCGAGGGTGCGGTGTCGCTCAAGATCCCCGCCGGCTCCGAGGACGGCAAGCTTCTGCGCATCAAGGGTCGTGGCGCGCCGAAGCTGAGCGGCTCAGGCAAGGGCGACGTGCTCGCGCGCGTCCGGATCCAGGTGCCGAAACGCGTGAACAAGAAGGAACGCGAGCTGCTCGAAGAGCTCCAGAAGGCCGTCGGCTGATGGAGACCTCCGACCGGCCGATCTACATGATCTCGGTCGCGGCCGAGCTCGTCGGCATGCACCCGCAGACCCTGCGTATGTACGAGACAAAGGGCCTCGTCCGGCCGCACCGCACACCCGGCGGCACACGGCTCTACTCCGAGGCGGACGTCGCACGGCTCCGCATCATCCAGCGCCTCACCTCCGAGCTGGGCCTCAACCTCGCCGGCGTCGAGCTCGTCCTGCGGCTCGAGGACGAGCTGCGCAAGGCGCACGCGCAAATCGAGCGTCTGCAGCAGCAGCTGCGCCGCGAGGTGCAGGACGTGCACAGGCAGTACCGCCGCGACCTCGTGCTCGTGCGCGAAGAGCGGCTACCGGAAAGGCAGTAACGCATGGACTTCAACAAGCTCACGATCAAGGCTCAGGAGGCCGTAGCGGCCGCGCAGGAGCTCGCGCGCCGGAGCGGCAATCCCGAGCTCTATCCCGAGCACCTGCTGCTGGCGCTCCTCGACCAGGAGTTGCCGCGCGAGCTCGTTCCCGACGCCGATTCGCTGCGTGCGCAGGCCGAGGCGACGCTAGCGCAGAAACCGCGCATCGAGGGCTCGCAGCAGCAGCCCCAGGTCGGCGCGCAGTTCTCGAACGTGCTCGACCGCGCCTTCGACGAGGCGAGGAAGATGGAGGACGAGTACGTCGCGGCGCAGCACCTCCTGCTCGCGCTCGACGTCGTGCCACGCGACCAGTTGCTCGCCGAGATCGCCGAGGTCACCGCCGGCCGGCGCGTCACGTCGCCCGATCCCGAGGGCACGTACCAGGCGCTCTCGAAGTTCGGCCGCGACCTGACCGAGGCCGCGGAGAGCGGGAAGCTCGACCCGGTCATCGGCCGCGACGAGGAGATCCGCCGCGTCATCCAGGTGCTGTCGCGCCGGACGAAGAACAACCCGGTGCTCATCGGCGAGCCCGGTGTCGGCAAGACCGCGATCGTCGAGGGGCTGGCGCAGCGGATCGTCGCCGGCGACGTCCCCGAGTCGCTGAAGGGGAAGCGCGTCTGGGCGCTCGACATCGGCGGCCTGCTCGCCGGCTCGAAGTACCGCGGCGAGTTCGAGGAGCGGCTCAAGGCGGTGCTCGAGGAGATCGCGAACGCGGCGGGGGAGATCATCGTCTTCATCGACGAGCTGCACACGATCGTCGGCGCGGGCGCGGCGGAGGGAGCCGTCGACGCAGCGAACATGCTCAAGCCGATGCTCGCCCGGGGCGAGCTCCGCTGCGTCGGCGCCACGACGCTCGACGAGTACCGCAAGCACATCGAGAAGGACGCCGCGCTCGAGCGTCGCTTCCAGCCGGTCTTCGTCGGCGAGCCGTCCGTTTCCGACACGATTGCGATCCTGCGCGGCCTGAAGGAGCGCTACGAGGCGCACCACAAGGTGCGGATCCGCGACGCCGCGCTCGTCGCTGCGGCCGTCCTCTCCGAGCGCTACATCGCCGACCGCCAGCTGCCGGACAAGGCGATCGACCTCGTCGACGAGGCTGCGTCCCGGCTGAAGATGGAGATCGAGTCGTCGCCGGTCGAGCTCGACGAGGCGAACCGGCGCGTGACGCAGCTCGAGATCGAGCTCGCCGCGATGGGTGGTGAGTCGGACGAGGTGCGGGCGCCGCTCGAGGCCGAGTTCGCGGAGGCCAAGGAGCGCCGCGACGGGCTCGCCGCGCGCTGGGCGCGCGAGAAGGAGGCGCTCGACCGGATCGGCGAGATCACGCAGCAGATCGATGCGCTGCGGATGGAGGCCGATCGGGCGGAGCGCGAGGGCAACCTCCAGCGCGTCGCCGAGATCCGGTACGGCGAGCTACCCGCGCTCGAGAAGGAGCTCGAGGAGCGCGACTCGCAGCAGGCTGGCTCGATGGTGAAGGAGGAGGTCGACGAAGACGACGTCGCCGCTGTCGTCGCGCGTTGGACGGGCATTCCCGTCGACCGGCTGCTCGAGGGAGAGACCGAGAAGCTCGTCCAGATGGAGTCGCGACTGCACCAGCGTGTCATCGGCCAGGACGAGGCCGTAGAGGCCGTCGCGAACGCGCTCCGCCGCGCGCGCACGGGCCTGCAGGACCCGAACCGGCCGATCGGCTCGTTCGTCTTCCTGGGCCCGACCGGCGTGGGCAAGACCGAGCTCGCGCGGGCGCTCGCCGAGTTCATGTTCGACGACGAGCACGCGATGGTGCGGCTCGACATGAGCGAGTATCAGGAGCGGCACACGGTCGCGCGGCTGCTCGGCGCGCCGCCGGGCTACATCGGCTACGACGAGGGCGGGCAGCTCACCGAGGCCGTGCGCCGCCGGCCCTACAGCGTGATCCTGCTCGACGAGATCGAGAAAGCACACGCCGAGGTCTTCGACGTGCTCCTGCAGGTGCTCGACGACGGTCGTCTGACGGACGGCCAGGGCCGCACGGTCGACTTCCGCAACACCGTCCTGATCATGACCTCCAACGTCCGATCAGTCGAGGCGCTGCGCGACGTCTTCCGCCCGGAGTTCCTGAACCGGATCGACGAGGTGATCGAGTTCACGCCGCTCTCGAGGGAGCAGATCGCCGAGATCGTCGACCTGCAGCTCGGGCGGCTGCGCGAGCGGCTCGCCGAGCGGCGCATCGAGCTCGAGCTCGCGGACGCGGCGAAGGAGGCGCTCGCAGAGGCGGGCTGGGATCCGGCCTACGGCGCTCGGCCGCTCAAGCGGGCGATCCAGCGTCTCGTCGAGAACCCGCTCGCGCTCCGTCTGCTCGAGGGCGACTTCGCCGACGGCGACACGATCCGCGTGAACGCCGACGGAGGCGAGATCCGCTTCGAGAAGGTCGGGACGGCCGCGGCCGCCGCAGCGTAGGCGTGCTCGTCGTCGCAGCCACCGAGCGCGAGCTCGCGCTTCTTGGCGGGCTCGACACCTTCTGCTGCGGGATCGGGCCGGTCGAGGCCGCGCTCAGGACGACGCGGGCCCTCGGGGAGCGAAGGCCGGACGCCGTCGTCCACGTCGGGATCGCCGGATCGCGGACGCTCGAGCCTCCGGCGCTCGTGCTCGGGAGCGAGGCCGTCTACTGCGACGTGATCGACCCGGGCTCGTCGTTGCCGCGTGTCGAGCGCGCCCAGCCCGATGCGGGGCTGCTCGAGCGGGCGCGTGCCGCCCTCCCCGAGGCGCACGTCCTGCCGATCGCGACGTGCGGCAAGGTAGGAGGCGGAACGGGCTTCGAGGTCGAGGCGATGGAGGGGTTCGGCGTGCTCCGCGCCTGCGAGCTCGCCGGCGTGCCTGCCGTCGAGCTGCGCGCGATCTCCAACTCGCCGGACGAGCCGGACCGCGCGAACTGGCGTTTCGACGAGGCCTTCGCCGCGCTCGCCGAAGCTCTACAGCGACTCGACGTCCGCTAGGAACTCGGCGTTGCCGTGCCGCGTCGGCGCGCCGTACGCGAGGAAGAGGATCTCATCGCCGGTCTCGTTGCGCGGCTGGAGCGGCGTGCCGGGATGGACGACGACGACCCCGCCCGGCTCGACGTCCACGCGCTCCCACGGCTCGCCGAGCAGCATCGTCAGCGTGCCGCGCAACGGGACGAAGACCTCCTCCTGATCCGGGTCGAGATGCCGCCTGCCGCGCGTGTGAGCGGGATAGCGCCACATCCGCGCCCGCGACTCGGTCATCTGCGCGGGCTCGGTGAGCGGGGCCGCCCGGCGCGGCTCCTGGCCCTCGTGACCCGGCCGCTCCTCCCACTCGAGGTCGGCGAAGTGGACGACGTCGTAGGCCACGGCGGCATCCTACGAAGGTGCGCGTCTTCACCGTCGGACACGGCACGCGGCCGATCGAGGAGCTTCTCGAGATGCTCGGCGGCGCGGGCGTGCGGACGCTCGTCGACGTGCGCCGCTTCCCGGGGTCGCGCCGGCACCCGCAGTTCAACCAGCCCACGCTCGTCGCCGCGCTCGAATCCGAGGGCATCGCCTACCGCCACGCCGTCGAGCTGGGCGGGCGGTTGAGTGGCGAAGCGGGGGAGGAGCGGTTCGGCTGCATCCGGGTCGCCGCGTTTCGCAGCTATGCGGCGCGGATGGGGACGCCCGAGTGGCAGCAGACGCTCGCACGCGAGCTCGCCCAGGCCGACCCGTGCTTCCTCTGTGCCGAGACGCTCTGGTGGCGCTGCCACCGCCGCCTGATCGCTGAGCTGCTGCATGCCCGGAGACACGAGGTCATCCACCTCCTCAAGCCCGGTCACAGCGAGCCGCACCGGCCATGGGAGCCGATCTCGGAGACGCGCGGCGGCATCCTCCACCTCTGCGGAGAGCCGGTGGCGTAGCCGCGCTACCGTCCCCGCGATGGCCGAGCCGCGTCCTGCCGCCCTGCCGCCCGCCGAGCGCACGATCGGCCAGCTCGTGGCCGAGTCGATCCAGTACTACGGGGCGCACTTCTGGGCCTGTCTCGCCTTCGGAGTGCCGGCGGCGACGATCGCGGCCGTCTTCAAGAACGTCTCGCGTCACGTACAGCTCTTGCTCGCGCCGACGCTCTCGGCCGCGCTGATCAGCGCGACGTTCGTCTGGGCGTGCGCCGTCGTGCTCGAAGCATCGCCGTCGCGCCGCCGTCTGCTCGCCGCGTGGTTGATCGGCTGGCTGGTGTTCGCGCCCGTGCCGTTCCTCGTCATTGCGTTCGTCATTCCGGGTCTGCTCTGGCTCGCAGCCCTTGGACTCGTTGTTCCGGTGCTGATCGTGGAAGATCTCCCGCTTGGTGCTGCTCTGCCGCGGGCCTGGCGCCTCGGGCGAGCCGACTTCACGCATGCGATCGGCTCCCTGTTCACGCTGGCGGTCGTCGTTCTCCTCTCGCAGTCGGTGCTCGTCTTCGTCCTGCGGGGCTTCGGAGACGCCGAGGAGACGTCTGCGCTCTTCCTCGCAAGCGTGGTCCTGTCGCCGCTGCTCTTCGTCGGCGCGGCGCTGCTCTACATCGACCAGTCGGCGCGGGTCGAGGTCGAGTAGGTTCCAGCCATGGCTATCTACATCCTGCTCTCGCGGCTCTCCCAGCAAGGGGTCCAGACGCTCCAGAGCAACCCGTCTCGCCTGCAGGAGGTCAACCGTGATGTCGAGGAGCTCGGGGCGAAAGTGCTCCACCAGTGGGCGACGCTCGGGGAGTTCGACTTCGTCAACGTCGTCGAGGCGCCCGACACGGCGACGATCGCGAAGGTCTCGGTCGCGCTCGGTGCACGCGGCTCGACGCGGATCCAGACGCTGCCAGCGCTGTCCATCGACGAGTTCGTCTCGACGATCGAGTAGCTACTCGACCACCGCGACGCGCCGCACGGTGACGCCCCAGGCGGCGCCGCTCGCGAACAGCTCGTCGGGGTCGACCTGGCCCAACCAGCCCAGGAAGTGCGGCTTGGGGTCGTCCGCCGTGCAGCCGTAGACCGCCGGATACACATCCGGCGCGGGCGGCTCGTCCTTCCCGCGCGCCGCCTCCTCCGCCCGCCGTTCCGCCTCCTCCGCGGCGGGTCCTTCCATGTAGCCACGAGGCATGACCGGAGCGTAGTCCCGTACCCTCGACGCGTGCCGCCTGCCCTCGCCGTCCACGCGCTCGAGAAGCGCTACGGGACCGTGCGCGCTCTCAAGGGCGTCGATCTCTCGGTGGAGGAGGGAGAGCTCGTGGGGCTGCTCGGGCCGAACGGGGCCGGCAAGTCGACGCTCGTGAAGATCGCCGTCGGGCTCGTGCGCGCCACGCGCGGCCGCGCCGAGGTGGCCGGGGCCCGAGCCGGCTCGCGCGACGCGCTCGCCGAGCTCGGCTACCTCGCCGAGCTCTTTCGCTTTCCGGGCTGGTACACGGCCGAAGAGGTTCTCGAGCTCCACCAGCGGCTCATGCGGTCCGACGGCGGCGCCGCCGAGCGCGGGCGTCTGCTCGAGCTCGTGGCGCTGGACGACGCCCGCCGTCGCCGCGTCGACGGCATGTCGAAGGGGATGCAGCAGCGACTCGGGATCGCCCAGGCGCTCGTCGGGTCGCCCCGCGTGCTCGTCCTGGACGAGCCGACTTCGGCGCTCGATCCCGCGGGTCGCCGCATCGTGCGCGTCCTGCTCGAGCAGATGCGCGATCGCGGCGTCTCCGTCCTGCTCAACTCGCACCTGCTTTCCGAGATCGAGCTCGTCTGCGACCGCGTCGCCATCCTCCGTGCCGGCGAGGTCGTCGCCGCCGGCTCGCCGGCCGAGCTCTCGCGGCCGCGCGGGGTCGAGCTCGAGACCGACGACGGTACGCGCACGATCGAGGGAGCGACACGGGAGGACGCTCCGCGGCTGGTGGCGGAGGCGGTCGCGGCTGGGCGTTGCGTCTACGGCGTCCGCGTCCTCACCTCGACCCTCGAGGACACCTATCTCGAAGCGGTGGGGGACGAGGTCTCGTGACCGAGGTGGTCACGATCATGGGCTACGGATTTCGCGAGGCCGTGCGCCGGAAGGTGTTCGCGGTCGTCGTCCTGCTCACGGCCGCGTTCCTCGTTCTCTTCTGGCTCGCGACGCACTACGTCTTCACGCGCCTCTCGACGATCACCCCGCCGAGCGACGTCCACGTCGACACGCGCACGTTCGCCGGCGCCTTCCTGCTCGGGCTCGCGATGTTCGCGACGCTCTTTCTCGGCGTCGTCCTCGCCGTCTTCCTCACGCTCGGCGTCGTCTCCGGCGACGCCGAACGCGGGCTTCTCCAGCCGCTCGTCGTGCGGCCCGCCGGGCGGTCGACCCTGCTGCTCTCGCGCTTCCTCGGTGCTGCGGTCGTCTGCATCGTCTACGTGCTCGCCGTCTACGGGATCGCGCTGGCGATCATCGACGCGACCGGCAGCTGGACACCGCCGTCCCCGGTCGTGCCGGGGCTCGAGCTCGCCGGGGGAGTCGTGATCGTGATCGCCCTCTCGATCCTCGGCTCCGTCCTGCTCTCGTCGACCGCGAACGGAATTGCCGTCTTCATGCTCTTCGGCGCGGGCCTCACCGCCGGCCTGCTCGGGACGATCGGCCACGCGCTCAGCTCCCCGTCGATCGAGCACGCCTCGAAGATCGCCGCCTGGGCACTGCCCTTCGAGGCGCTCTACCAGGACGGGTTGCGGCTGATCTCGAGCGACGCGAGCGGGCTCACGGGCTTCCTCCTCCAGCTCGGCCCGTTCGGCGGCGCGTACGTGCACGGGTGGGGGATCCGCGTCTGGTCCGCCGGCTACCTCGTCGTCGCGCTCGCGCTAGCTCTCGTCCTGTTCCAGCGCCGCGATCTCTAGCGCCACCTCTCCTCCGAGGCGCGCGTTCTGGGCGACGAGCGCCTTGTTCGCAGCCTCGGTCCGGCCGCCGCTCTCGCGATGGAGATGCGCGAGGACGTACGGCGTCACGGCCTGGCCGGTCACGCCCCCCGCCGCGGCCGCCGCGAGCGCTTCCTCGACGAGCGGCTCGACGTCCTCGAGCGGCTCGTCGGGCGGGCGGCCCAGCAGGAGCCCGGCGCCGCCCAGCTCCCAGTGCGCAGCGGCCACCCGCGCCGCCTCCTCGGCCGACTCGACGCGCGCCGAGACGGGCGGACCGCCCTCGGCGGCGTAGAAGAGCGGCAACGTGTCGACACCGAACCCGAGCACCGGAATGCCGAGGGACTCGAGCAGCTCCGCCGTGGCCGGGACGTCGAGGAGCGACTTCACGCCCGCCGACACGACGAGCGCCGAGGTGCGCGCGAGCTGGGCGAGGTCGGCCGACACGTCGGGAGGATCGGGGAAACCGCGGTGCACGCCGCCGATCCCGCCCGTCGCCAGGACGCGGACCCCGATCGCCCGCGCGACGGCGAGCGTCCCGCCGACCGTCGTGGCCCCGATCGCGCCCTGGACGGCCGTCGGCGAGAGATCGCGCGGCCCGACCTTGCGCGCGAATGGCCCGAACTGGCCGAGCTCCTCCTCGGTCAACCCGACGCGCACTGCGCCGTCGATCACTCCGACGGTGGCCGGAACGGCCCCGGCCTCGCGCACCTGCCGCTCCGACTCGAGCCCGACCGCGACGCCCTCACCCGGGGGGAAGCCGTGCGCGACGAGCGTCGTCTCGAGCGCGACGACGGGGGCGCCCGCCGCGAGCGCCTCCCGCACCTCGTCGGCTATGCGGATCACGCCGAGCGCTCCATCTCCACGAACCGGCTCTCCTCGCCCCGCCGTACCTCGCGGAAGCCGGCGCTCCGGTATGCGCGCAGCGCTCGCTCGTTCCAGCGCGCGACCCAGAGCCGGAACGTGCGCGGCCGCCACTCGCGTTGCGCGTATTCGAGCCCCGCGGCGATGAACGGCTGGGCGAGACCGCGGCCCGTGAGGTCGGGGCGCATCCCGAGCCCGAGCCGCACCTCGTGCCCCTCGGGGACGAAGTTGAAGAAGCCGACGAGCTCGCCGTCGTCGTCGACGACCGCCCGCAAATGCGTGCGCCGGGCCGGGTTCGCGAACAGCTCGACGCGCCGCGGGTCGGCCGAGGTGTCGTACCACTCGTACGGGAACTCGTAGCGCCACTCGGCGATCGCGGCCGCCTGCTCGTCGGTGATCGGCTGGATGTTCACAACGCGCGCTCCATGCGGACGAACTCGTGCTCGCCCACCAGCTCGAAGCTACGCGTCTCGCGATCGACTTCTCGAAAGCCGAGCCGCTCGTAGAGCCGAGTCGCCCGCTCGTTCCAGGCGGCGACGAAGAGCCGGAACGTCGTAGGGCTCCATGCGTCGGCTGCGTAGTCGAGCTGGGCGCGGAGAAACGACTCGCCGAGCCCACGGCCCGTCAGGTCAGGCCTCAGCCCGATCCCGACCTCGACCGCGTCCTCGGACCAGTCGAAGTACCAGAATGCGTCGAGGACGTCGCTACCGTCTGCGAGCACCGCGCGAAAGTGCCCGGCTCGGGAGGGGTCGCGCATCTCGACTGCGTCAGCGGGGTCCGACGCGAGGTCGTAGAAGTCGTACGGCGGCTCGTAATGCCAGGTGGCGACCTCGCCCGCGTACGCGTCGTTCCACTCGTCCACCTTCACGGCAGCGAGCCTATGTTCGCAACGCAGCGGGCCGCCGCGTCGAGCCCGCGTCGCGCCGCCTCCTCGAGCGAGCCGCCCACGAGGAAACCGGCGGCCAACGCGTCACCGGCGCCCGTCGGGTCGACGACCTCCGCGTCGACGGCGGCGAAGTCCAGCTTCGCGTCCTCCGTGAGCACGGTGCAGCCGCGCGCGCCGCGCTTGAGCACGCCGACCGGCGCGGTCAGGTACGCGCCGCCGAGGAGCTCCCATTCCGCCTCGGTCGCGAACAGGACGTCCGGCGCGAGCTCGTCGAGGAGCTCGCGGAAGCGCACCGGCCCGAACGTGCGGATCTCGGTCCAGGCCGCGACGTCCACCGAGACGCGCGCGCCCTGCTCGCGGGCCAGGCGCGCGGCCAGGAGCGCTGTCGCGGCGATCGGCTCCCGCAGGAGCGCGTAGCCGGAGAGATGCAGGACGTCGCACGCGACCCAGGCAGCGTCGAGCTCCTCCGGAGCGAAGGAGGGCGCGACGCCCCGGTCGGACGCGAGCGCGCGGTCGCCGGCGTCCACGATCGAGACGACGACGCCGGTCGCGCCGTCCCCCACGGGCCCGACGAGCTCGACTCCACGCGCCTCGAGCTCCCGCGCGACGAGTTCCCCGGCCGGGTCGTCGCCCCGCTTCGCGATGCACCGCGCGCCGGTGCCGAGCTCAGCCGCCCAGGCGGCGACGTTGGCGGCCTGGCC
>JBKPLL010000065.1:0-13299 GCA_046731605.1 Actinomycetota bacterium
TCAGTGTCTCGCCGCTCGTCCTCTCGACCGACGGCCTGCCGATCGAGATCACCGTCCCGAGCGGCGTGACGCTGCCGCCACTGGCCCCGGGACAGGAGGTCGAACTCATCGTGCAGACCGGCGCCGCGAACACGTTCACCCTGGTCAAGATCGAGTCGGCCGCCAATGACGAGGAGGACGAGGTCGAGGCGAAAGGCACCGTGACCGACTCGACGACGTTGCACATCACGATCGACGCGGGCGGCGCGTTGCTGACCTTCGCCGCTCCGGCCGGACAGGTGCTGCCCGTGATCGCTGCCGGCGCGTTCGTGGAGGCGCGCGGCGTCACGATCAACGGCGTCCTCACCCTCACGCGTCTACGCGTCGAGGACTGCAACGGCGACGGCGGTAGCGGCCCCGATGACGGCGGCTGTAGCCATTGAGCGACCTGGGACGGAAGCCGGCGCCGGCCACTCGCTGTTTACCGAGTCGCGTACGGGTCAGGAAGCGCTGGGACTTCGATGAAGTGGGCCGCACTGATCACGTGGTTGCTCACCGCCGGTGGCGGTTTCGTGCTGCTCTCGATCTGGCTGACGCGCGGGGGGATGCGCCAGCAGGCCGCGAGCGGCAATCGGATCCGGCCGCCGCTGATCATGAGCCACTTCCTGCTCGCGGCCACGGGCCTCGTGCTCTGGATCATCTACCTCGTGAACGACAGCGACACGCTCGCCTGGATCGCCTTCGCCGCGCTGCTCGTGGTGGCGGTGCTCGGGTTCACGATGTTCGCGATCTGGCTCCAGCGCCGACCGCAGCGTGGTGCCCAGGCCGAGGCCACGCCGGCGACGCCTGCCGAGCAGCACTTCCCCGTGGCGGTCGTCGGCCTGCATGGTGTCCTCGCCGCGACCACGCTCGTGCTCGTGCTGCTGGCGGCACTCGGCGTCGGCGGCAGCTGACGTGAAGCTCTCCTACCTCGTCAGGGGCCTGCCCGGTCATCCCCTCCATCCTCCGCTGACCGACGTCACGATCGGCACCTACACGTTCGCCACGGTCGCCGGGTTCCTCGACGTGACGGGCCTCGTGGAGCGCAACGCGTCCTATGCCTGGTGGATCGCCCTCGTCGTGGGGCTCTGCTCCACGGCGCTCACGGCGACGACCGGCTTCATCGACTGGATCGAGATCGAGTGGGGCAGCGAGCTCTGGAAGACGGCCACCGCACACTTGACGGCGATGCTCGCCGCGACCGGCGCGTTCCTCGCAGCCGTCCTCGTCGGCCATGACGGCTACACACAGGGCGCCGTCGGCGGCGGCGCCTACGCGCTCACGCTCGTCGGCTTCGTGCTGCTGACGACGGGCGGCTGGCTCGGCGGCGCGGTCGTCTTCGTGCACGGGATGCGCGTGCTGAACCTCGTCTCGGAACGGTTCGAGCACGCGGCAGCGCCGACTCCCAAGGAGCCGGCGCAGACCGAGTAGGCGGATACGGCCGGCCCCTAGGCGGCTCGGGCCGCGAGCTCTTGGGAGAGCCTCTGTGACGCCTGCTTGACTTCTTCCAGCGTGTGCTGCTCCTGTTCGAGGTTCTCCTCGAGCAGAGCGACGACGTCGTCGGCGCCCATCGCCTCGGCCTTTGTGATCAGGCCCTCGTACATCGCGATCTCGACGTGCTCCGTCTTCGCTGCGGCGCCGAGCAGGACGGCGTCGATCAGCTCGTCGTCGACTTTGTCCAGCAGCTTGTCGCCCTCGGCGGCGATCCCGGTCGCGGCGTCGGACTCGTGCCCGCCTTCGGCGCCGATCGCCTGCATCGCCTGCTCGATGTTCTCGATCTGGCCCTCCGTCTCCTCGAGGTGGTGATGGAACTGCTGCTTCAACTCATCGCGCTGGGCACTGCGCTCGAGCTTCTTCAGCGTCGCGAGCACCTTGCGCTCCGCGCCGAGCGCCATCCCCAGCTCGTGCTCGAACAGTTGCTTCGGATCGCTGATCTGTGCCATGGGTGACCCCTCCATCTCGTTGACTATGAGCGGGAGTGCGTTCCCCGCGGCGCCGCGACGAAACGACCCCGTTCATCGCCGGCCGCACGCGGAGGATCGCTCACCGATTCGATGTCCCGGGAGCGGATCCAGCGAGTATGGGGCGAGCGGACACCGCTGAAGAAACGCTCTAGGAGGAGTGCCGGGCGGCGCGCGCCCGCTCCGCCCAGATCTCCTCGGCGCGCGCGAACTCGGTGACCGCGCGCGGCCCGTTTCGCTCGAGGCCGCGCTGGAAGGCGGGGCGGTCGCGCGCGACCGGGGCTAGCTGCTCGGCGTAGAAGGTCGATGACCCCGGGCCGGATGGAGCCGTCTCCCGCGACTCGAGGGACGCGCCGACGTGCGCGGCCGAGGTCCACATCGCCTTGTAGAGGATCGTGCCGCCGCGGCCGAGCACCCAGGACATGTTCGGCAGCAGTCCGTAGGCGCGATGCACGGTCCCCTCGATCTCGTCCACGAGGATCGGGCGCGTGATCCCGATCTCGTCCCGAAGCCGGCGCGCCGCGGCGAGCTTCTCCTCGAAGCCGGCGTGCGCGGTCAGGTGCTCACCCGGGTGCGCCTCGCGCGTGTAGACGAAGTACCAGCCGTAGCCGGGGTGCTTCGCTGCGAGCTGATCGAGCAGAGGACCCTC
Organism: Actinomycetota bacterium; assembly: GCA_046731605.1. GTDB lineage: Bacteria > Actinomycetota > Thermoleophilia > Gaiellales > Gaiellaceae > Palsa-739. Next base: position 2,629 of record JBKPLL010000065.1, read on the forward strand.
TGCCGCGCAGTACGGTCAGGTGAAGGAGCCGAACTCGAGCACGACGCCGTTCCGGCGCCACAGCTCCGACAGGCGGACGCGCTCACCGTCGAGCAGTAGCAGGTCGCCGTCTGGCGCACGCTCTCCGGCATGGAGCATGTTCGGGAAGGCGCCGAACTCGCGCTCGTCCTCACCGCTCTCGACGTAGGCGTCGAAGCGCTCGTAGTTGTAGTCGCCGCTCACCAGCCGGGCGAGGAGGCCTTCCTGAGGATCGCGTTCGTGGTCGTGGCCATGGCGACCGGGTTGCCCACGAGCCTGTTCCGCCACAGGTCCGCCTCCGACTGGAAGTCCGCGAGCACCGCGAGGCCGCGCCGGGTCCGGAGTCCCGACGCCGTGTCGGCCCGCGTGCCGATCACCGAGTTGTGGTCGAACATGCACATCGAGCGGTCGCCGCAGTAGAGCCCGACCCCGAGAGCGCCTCGAATCGCGTTGTGCGACGCCATCCCCATCGACATCTCGACGACGGCGATCGCCTGGCCGGTCGTCCGGCTGACCCGGTTGCCCATGATGTCGGTCGACGAGGAGTGGACGGTGATCCCCTGCTGACCGCCGACGACCGTGCAGCCCTCGACCATGCTCATCCCCAGATCCATGTTGAAGGAGATGTCGATGCCCTGGCCCTGGCTGTTGCCCAGCATGTCGACGGTGCAATTGCGGATGACGACGCCTGCGAGGCGAACGTGGATGCCGTCGAGCTTCGCGTCCTGCACGGTCACACCGTCGATCACCGTGCCGCGCACGCCGTCGACCGTGATCCCGTTCTCGCCGCCGACGACGGTCACATTTCGGATCTGCACGTCGTCGTGCGCGACCACGATGCCGCCGCGGACCACGGCGCCCGGCTCGCCCTGCAGCACCTCGCGGCGGTCGATCACGAGCGGCCCCTGGTGGACGCCGGCGCCGAGGTGGACGACCGGCGGCAGGCGAACGACGTAGGTGGCCGCCGAGCCGGCGAACGCGAGCACGAGGGCGACGGCCGCCACGGCGCCGACTCTCCCGAGCTCGCCGCCGTCCTCCGCGTAGCCGAGCCGCAGCAGCGGGAAACCGGCCTGGGAGAGAACGACCATCGCGAGCCAGCCGGCGCCGAAGAGGGTGAGGGCGGGCAGGAGCGGCGCGTGCAGGCCGAAGCCGTAGAGGATCGCCATGAGCACCCCGAGCTCGAGGGCGCCCAGGGGGATCATCGCCCACGCCGGCTGGTACGGCAGCAGCCGGTGCCAGACCTCGAGGTCGAGGAAGAGCCCGACCGCCGCCATCAGCGCAACCAGCTCGACCGGCCACCAGCGATGCAGCACGCCCGCGAGCACGCACGCCCCGAGCAGCACCGGCAGGAGCGCCGCCAGCCGCGTCTCGAGGCGCCCCCTCAGCGTGTAGGACATGCCTTCACCCTGCGCAGGAACCGATGGGCCGCGTACCGCGCGCCCGCGAGCGTGTCGGCCGCCGGGAACGCCCATTGCGCGGGCGCGCCGGCAACCGCGAGCGTCCGCGTGCGGTCGCTGAGCGCAGGCACCGTCGAGTCGAAGTCGAGCACGAGCCACGCGTCCGCCGTCTCGAGGTCGTGCTCGGCCACGAGCCGCGCGAGCAGGGGATCGTGCTCGAAGCCACGCCTGAACCCGGTCGCGCAGATCACCTGCGCGCTTCCGTTCAGGGACTGCTCGACGCGGAACCGCCGCTCGCGGGCGGCGCGCTCGAGCGGCTCGTCCCACCGCGAGCCGGCCGGATACGACGGCGCCGTCAGCGTGCGCAGCCGCTCGACCCGCTCGCGCGTCGTGAGCCGGTGGTAGCCGGCGAGACCGCGGCGGGAGAAGTAGTGGCGCGGCACGTTGAGCGGGCGCCGGGCCGGCTCGCGCCGGCGCACCGAGACCACCTCCGCGCCCGCCGCGAGCGCGTTCAGCCACTCGGTCGCCGCGGCCAACCCCGCTCCGACGACGGTGACCGTGGCGGCGTAGTCGTGCGGCTCGTACGAATGGACGACCCGCGGGTCGCCGCGCAGCTCCTCGGGAACGTTCAGCCCCGGATGGCCGGGGGCGAGGAGCACGTGGGCGAAGCGCTCCCCATCGACGTCGAAGCCGCCGTCGACCGCGCGCACGTGCTCGACCCGGCGCGAGACGAGGCTCTCGTCCCAGCCGCTCCGCTCGCGGAGCCGCTCGACGTGCAAGAGGAACTCGTCCACCGTCGGGTGGTAGCGGTCGAGCACGGAATCGAGCAGCGGCCGCAGCGACCGGCGGCGGCGCACGCTCGAGAAGGCGAGCCCGGGGAACGAGCTCGGGAGGCAGTGGCCGTCGCTCTCCGACCGCATCTCGCGCTGCCGGATCGCCGCCGCCCGCACGCGCCACGCGGCGGCGGGATTGGCGTCCGTGCCGAAGACGGCGACCTCGCCCGGCTCGAACTCCCGCCGCACTGTCTGGTACGCGGTGAACCCCGCGAGCCCCGAGCCGACGACGGCGACACGAGCCATCTACTTCACCGAGCCGGCGAGCAGCCCCTGGACGAAGTAGCGCTGGAAGGCGAAGAAGATGACGAGCGGGACGACCAGGGACAGGAACGCCGCCGGGGCGATGACGTCGATGCTCGAGGAGAACTGCCGCATCTGGCCGAAGATCCACACCGTGATCGGCTGGACGTTGAAGGTCAGCGACACGATCAGGTCGTTCCACGTCCAGAGGAACTGGAAGATCGCGAGCGAGGCGATCGCCGGCAGTCCGAGCGGCAGGATCAGGCGGATGAAGATCCAGAGCTCGTTGGCCCCGTCGATCCGGGCCGATTCGAGAATGTCCTTGGGGATCCCGATGAAGAAGTTGCGCAGCAGGAAGATCGCGAATGGCAGCCCGAACGCTGCGTGGAAGAGGATCACGCTGAAGACCGTCCCCCCGATCCCGAATGTGTCGTAGAGCCGGAACATGGGGATCAACGCCATCTGCAGCGGCACGACGAGCAGCGCGATCACGCCGATGAAGAGCCAGTCGCGGCCGGGGAACTCGAGCCAGGCGAACGCATAGCCCGCGAGCGCGGCCACGAACACCACGAGCAGGGTGTTACCGATGGCGATGTAGGCGGTCGTCTTCATCGCGCCGGTCAGGCCCGCGTTGTGGAAGAGCGCGCTGTAGTTGGAAAAGGTCGCCAGGCTCGGCTGGGAGAAGATTTTCCACCAGCCCTCGGTCGCGATCTCCGACGCGGGCAGGATCGAGGTGATGAAGAGGCCGACCGTCGGCACGAGCCAGAGCAGGGCGACCACGGCGAGGAAGATCTGCAATGGCAGCTTCCCGACCGCGCGCAGGATCCTGGCCGAGACCGCGTCGCGGCGGGCGGGCAGGTGTACCGTCTCGGTCGCGGCCATCGGCGCTACGCCTCCCTCCGGAAGCGCCGGATGTTGAGAGCGAGCACGGGCAGCACGAGCAGGAAGAGGAAGACCGCGATAGCCGAGCCCGTGCCGAAGTCGAAGCCGCTGAAGGCCGTTCGCCACATCGCCAGCGCGATCACGCTCGCATTCGACTGCGTCGACTCGGGCGCGAGGGCGATCACGATGTCGAAGACCTTGAGGACGTTGATGATCATCGTGATGAAGACGACGCTCAGAACCGGCGCGAGCAGCGGCACGGTGACGCGGCGGAAGACCTGCCACTCGGTCGCACCGTCCGTGCGCGCGGCCTCGAGCACCTCCCGGGACATCGCCGCGAGACCGGCCGCGATCACGACCATGGCGAAGCCGGCCCAGATCCAGATGTAGGCGATCAGGAGAGCGGGCGTGATGAGCTTGGGACCGAGCCAGGAGTAGCCGCCGAACGGCTTCGCGAAGCTCTGCGAGCCGATGCCCGCGTTGTAGGTCCCGGGCCCCACGTCGGTGAACTCGAAGCTGCCGTTCGGCTCCGTCTGCGCGCTCTGCACGACCTTGTTCGACGAGTCCCTGAGCTCCACGGTGACGTCCGGGAGTCCGACCTCTCCCTGCTCGACGACGCCGGCCTTACCTCCACCGGGCTTGAAGTCCTTCCAGACCACGCCCTCGATCGCGCTCGATTGCCCGCTCGGCTTCGCCGCCTGTTGGGCTCCCTCGGGCACGTCGTCCGGCGCGATCCCGGTCAGGCCGAGGAGTGCGACTCCTCCGGGATGGAGCGGCGTCTTCAGGATCAAGCCCCCGCCCTTGCTCTGCAGGGCCGTCGTCGACGGAAGGGCGTTCGACAGCACCCCGGGCGCGCTCACGGCGTCCGAGACCGTCTTGCCGAGGGCGTTGATCGCTCCCTGGTTCGGGTTCTGCTGGTACATGATCCGCCACGTCACCCCGGTGGCGAAGGCGGAGATCGCCATGGGCAGGAAGACGATGGTCTTGAATCCCACCGCCCAGCTGACGCGCTCGGTGAGGACGGCGAACAGGAGCCCGAAGGCCGTCACGAACGCAGGCACGACGGCCACCCAGATCGCGCTGTTCTTGATCGCCGTGACGAGCGTCGAGGTCGTGAACAAGGTCCGGTAGTTGTCGATCCCGACCCACGTGCCGAGGTAGCCCGTCGGCCCGAAGAAGCTTCTGGTGATCGTGTAGATCGTCGGATAGACGAGCCAGACCGCGAGCAGGATGAAGGCCGGCAGCAGGAAGAGACCCGCCGTCGCATAGCGAGACCTGCCCTTTCCGCCGGGCTCCGGCGGAACCGCCCTCGGGGGCGGCTCCGCCGTGATCGAAGCACCGCTCAACGCGCTTACTCCGTTACTTCCCGCTCTTGTACGCCTTCGCGGCCGAGTTCTCGAGCTGCTGCTGGATGCTCGAGACATCCGTCGGGTGCTGGAGGAACTTCTGGAAGATCCCCCACATCCCCTGGCCGGTCGTCGCCCCGAAGGACGCCGGCTGGTTGTCGGAAAGGTCGAACGCGACCGCCGTCGCCCCCGCGAGCGGCGCCTCCGTCGTCTTCGTGATCGGGTCCGGATAGATGCTGGCCGGCACGTGCTTGTTCCCCGTGCCGAAGCCGCCGAGCTTGGCCCAGATCTCCGCCGCCTGCGGCGTGGCGAGGTACTTCATGAACGCCTCGATCGCGGGCGAGTCGCGGAACGTGATGATCAGGTCGCCGCCGGTCTCGACGGCCTTCGCGTTCGCTCCCGAGGTGATCGCCGGGAACGGGGCGACGTTGAAGTCCTTCACCGGCTTCGCCTTCGTCGCCTGCAGGATCTCCAGGCTCACGAAATCGCCCTGGAGGTTGAACGCCGCCTTCGGCGGGGTCGCGAAGTTGTAGTCCACGCAGGTCGGATAGTCGGTCTGCAGGGCGCCGCTCGTGCCTCCGTAGATGTTTCCGGTGTCGCCGATCACCTGAGCCATGTCCTGCAGCGACTTGGTGACCGTCGGGTCGGTCCACTTGACCTTGTGGGCACCGAGTTGGTCGTACTTCGCCTGCCCCCACCTGCGGAGGTACAGGTTCTCGAAGATGTCGGTGAGGGTCCAGCCGCTCGCGCCGCAGAGCGAGTAGGCGGGCGTGCCCGACGCCTTGATGGTCTTGGCCTCGCTGACCATCTGCGACCACGTCTTCGGCGCGTTGACCCCGGCCTGCTTGAGGACGTTGACGTTGTACCAGAGGGTCGACTTGTTGGAAGCCTTGTAGAGGAGCGCGTAGAGCTTGCCGTTGACCTCGCCGAGCTTCTCCCAGGCGGGCGAGAAGTTGGCCCCGATCGCGGACTTCGCATAGTTGATCGGCTTCAGCTTCCCCTGCTGCACGAGCTGCTTCACGAGGCCCGGCTGCGCGACGTCGGCCATGTCGGGCGGGTTGCCGCCGGCGATCGCCGTCGACAGCACGGTCGGGATGTCGTTGCCCTTCGAGGAGTAGGTCACCGTGACGTTCGGGTACTGCTGGTGAAAGCCGTCGATCACCTTCTGGAACGCCTTCTGCTCGTTCGCGGCCCAGATGCCCCAGAACTTGATGGAGCCCGACACGTTCGAGTTCCCCGTCGTCGTGTTGTTGCTGTTACCACCGCCGCCGCCGCCTCCGCAGCCGGCCGCAACGGCCACGAGCACTGCGACGACCCCTGCGAGAGCCGCCAACCGAACGGCCCGTCTCCTGCTGCGAATCTCCCTCACGCTGACGCTCCTTTCTGGCTTTCGTTTCCGTCGTAGATTCCTTCGCTCGTCTCGGGGTCGAAGAAGTGGAGTGAGCGCGTGTCGACCGCGATTTCGACCGGCTTCCCCTCCGCGACCGAGGCTCGGGCGCCGAAGCGCCCTACGAGGAGCGCGCCGGACCCCCTGCTGTCGAGGGCTGGCTCCCCGCCGGGGGCTCCCGCGTCCTGGGCCAGTTCCTTGACGTCCTCGGTCAGCGCTGCCTGCGTCCCCTCCACGGTGAAGTGCACCATCAGCTCGGAGCCGAGGGCTTCGCGCAGCTCGACCATGCCCCGCAGACGCCGGTCGGCGGGGGTATCCGGCTCGAGCGACACGTCCTCGAGATCCTCCGGCCGGATGCCGAGGATCACCTGCCGGCCCTCGTAGCCGTGCAGAGCGGGGCGCGCCCGAAGCGCCTCCTCGCCGAGCGTGAGGTGCTGCTTCCCGACGTCCACCGCAAGCCCGCCGTTCGCCTGCGCGACCGTCGCCTCGATCATGTTCATGGCGGGCGAACCGATGAAGCCGCCGACGAAGAGGTTGACCGGCCGGTCGTAGAGGGTCTGCGGATCGGCCACCTGGAGCAGCTGGCCCTTCCGCATGACGGCGACGCGGTCGCCCATCGTCATCGCCTCCACCTGGTCGTGCGTGACGTAGATCGTCGTCGTACCGAGGTCACGTTGCAGACGGCTCACCTCGGCGCGCATCTGTACACGCAGCTTGGCATCGAGGTTCGAGAGCGGCTCGTCCATGAGGAAGGCCGCGGGCTCGCGCACGATCGCGCGGCCCATCGCCACCCGCTGGCGCTGACCGCCGGAGAGGGCACGCGGCTTGCGCTTGAGGAAGGGATCGAGGCCGAGCACCTGCGCGGCGTTGCGCACGCGTCGGTCGATCTCGTCCTTCGGCATCTTCTTGACCCTGAGCCCGAACGCGATGTTGTCGTAGACCGAGAGGTGGGGGTAGAGGGCGTAGCTCTGGAACACCATTGCGATGTCGCGGTCGCGCGACGGGACGTGGTTGACGACCCGGTCGCCGATCAGCACGGCGCCGCCGGAGATGTCCTCGAGCCCCGCGACCATTCGCAGCGCGGTCGTCTTGCCGCAGCCGGAGGGGCCGACGAGAACCACGAACTCGCCGTCGGCGATGTCGAGCGCAAGGGAGTCGACGGCCTTGGTGCCGTCCGGGTACACCTTCGTGACCTCGTCGAAGACGACCTCTGCCACGTTCCCCCTCTACTGAGCTGCGGAAGACCCTATCCGAGTGTGGGAGCGCCGTGCACCTAGCTCTTGCTCCGGCCGGGCCAGGATCCGGTGAGATGCGCGAACCCGGTCGCGCCGGCACGGTCGATCAGCGCCTTGACGCCGCCGAAGACCGCTCCTTCCGCGGCGGCCGCGACCACGATCTCTCCCCAGCCCCTGGTCTCGTCCGTCGCCTTCGGCGCTTCCTCCTCGTCGGCGGCAGCGCCCCAGATCCGCTTGAAGATCGCTCGCGCGAGGATGGCGCCGAGGACGCTGAAGAGCAGCCCGAACGGCTTGTAGAGGACTTTTGCCACGACGGGATCGTTTCCCGAAGCGGCGTGCGTCACACCCGCTAACGCCGGCGGGGATCGCCCTCGACGACGCCGTGCCGCTCGCCGTAGTCGGCGAGGAGGTCGAGGAACGGGCCCGGCGGGAAGGCCTCGGGGCCGAGCACGCCCGTCCCCTGCCAGGTGCCTGCCGCGAGCAGCTCGAGCGCAACGACCGGGTTGAGCGCGGTCTGCAGGACGACCGCCTGGTGCCCGTAGTCGCCCATCGTCTGCTCGTTGTCGGACACGTGGTAGAGGTAGACGGCTCCGTCGGCCCCGTCCTTCCGCCTGCCCGTGACGAGCGTGCCGGCGCAGGTCTTGCCGCGCATCCGGTCGCCGAGCGTCGCGGGGTCGGGCAGCGCGGCCGCGACCATGTCCCGCGGCGCGACTTCGACGCCGCGGACACTGACCGGCTCGGTCGAGTCCAGCCCGAGCTTGTGCAGTGTCCGGAGGACGTCGATGAACTCCGTGCCGAGCCCGTACTTGAAGGTCACGCGCCGGCAGTCGATCTCGCGCGGCACGAGCACGACTTCCTCGTGCTCCACGTTGACGCACTCGATCGCGCCGATCCCCTCCGGGAACTCGAAGAGCTCGGGCTCGGAGAACGGCTCGGTCGTGTAGAAGCCGCGCTCCTTCTCCCAGATCAGCGGTGGATTGAGGCACTCCTCGATCGTCGTCCAGATGGAGAAGGTCGGCGCGAAGTCGTAGCCCTCGACGACGAGGTCGGCGCCGTCGCGCACCGCCACCTCGTCGATCTCGTCGAACAGGTGGTCTGCCGCATAGCGGGCGAAGACATCGGCGAGGCCCGGCTCGACACCGATCCCGGCCAGCGCCAGCAGGCCGCGCTCCTGCCAACGCTCGTGAGCGGCGAGCTCGTCCTGGCCCAGCATCACACCGGGCCCCGAGAGCGTCATCGCCATGTCGAGATACGTGCAGCCGTACTCGAAGGCGGCCTCGAGGATCGGCGGGTTGAAGCGCGGGTCGGCGGCGTTGAGGACGGCGTCCGCTCCGGTCTCGCGCAGGAGCGCGACGAGCGCGTCCTTGTCGCCGGCGTCGACCTGCGCGGCGGCGAAGCGGTCGTCGCCGTCCCCCGCGAGCACCGCGGCCGGCCGGGCGGGGTCGAGATCGGCGAAGGTCATGCGCTCGTAGAAGCTGCGTCGCTTCGCAACCGCCGCGACTGCCGCTCCGACCGCCCCCGTCCCGACCACGAGTACCTTCATCCGGAGCTCAGCGTAAAGCCGCCCGGCTGAACACGCGGACCGAAACGACGCCGAGCAGGAGCGCGAAGAGCGCGAGAACCCCGAGGCTCAGTGCCGCCATGGCTGCCGAGTCGGACATCCCCCAGATGTTGTGCAGCCCGCTGCCGTCCTGGAGCAGCCCGTACCGCATGAGGGCGAGACCGTGCGTGAGCGGCAGGAACTTGGTCACCCACCTGAGCACGTGCGGCAGGGCGGTGATCGGAAAGAGCGCGCCGGCGACGAACCACGGGAGGATCGCGATCGCAGGAACGCGTGCGATGTACTCCTCCTGCTTCGGCACCCGGTTGGCCAGGATCTCGGCCGCGCCGTACATGCCCACTGTGAAGAGCGTGGCCGCCGCGAGGAACCAGACGACTCCGCCGGTGGTGGCATCGAAGTGGATCCCGCGTGCGACGGCGATCGCGATCAGGACTCCGACCTGCAGCCCGGTGATCGCAAGCGCCACGAGCATGTTCCCGAGCACGATCAGGGCGCGCGGCACGGGCGCGGCGAGCAACTCCCGCTGGGCACCGCCCTCACGGTCGACGATCACGCCGAGCCCGGCGAACATCGTGTTGAGCGGGATGAGCAGGCCGATCGTCCCGATCGCGACGTACGACTCGTAGCTCGCCGGCGTGTGCAGGGCCGTCTTGAGCGACGGGGCGATCACGAGCGCGAACATGATCGGCGTCAGGAGCGGCACGAGCAGCTCGCGCGGCGTGCGCACGGTGAGCTGGAAGCGCCGCTGCGAGAGCGTGGCGAGGGGGCTGAGCGCGAGTGCGGTCATGGTTCTCCTTTCGTGTCAGGCGGCCTCGGCGAGACGGCCGCCGGTGAGGCGCAGGTAGACCTCGTCGAGCGTCGGGCGGCGGGCACTCACCGCGCCGGCGATCCCGAGCTCGTGGACGGCCGCGATCGCCTCGCTGGTCGAGTGCCCGTTGAGCGGGACGGTGAGCGTCGAGCCGACGGTGAAGGCGGTCTCGTGGGCGATCCCGCGGGAGCGGAGCGAGGCGAGCGCCACTGTGGCGTCCCCGTCGACCCGCAGCTCGAGGAGCTCGCGGCCGAGCCCGGCTCGGAGCCGCTCCGGCGTGTCGAGGGCGACGATCTCCCCGGCGTGCATGATCGCCACCCGGCCGCAGAGCCGCTCCGCCTCGTCGAGGTAGTGCGTGGTGAGGAGGATCGTCAGCTCGCTGCGGTCGCGGAGCTCGGCGATCAGGTCGAGAAGCTCGGCGCGAATGAGCGGGTCGAGGCCGACCGTCGGCTCGTCGAGGAAGAGCACGCGCGGCCCCGACACGAGCGAGCGGGCGATCTCGAGCCTTCGCCGCTCGCCGCCGCTGTAGGTGGCGACCGGCCGATCGACGAGGTCGCCGAGGCCGACCGCCTCGACGAGCTCGTCGATTCGCTCCTTCGCCGCTGCCGCCTCGACCCTCCAGAGCCGCGCGTGGAGGTCGAGGTTGCGCCGGCCGCTGAGCGACCGGTCGACGACCGAGTCCTGGAACACGACGCTGCTCACGCTGCGCGCAGCGAGTGGCTGCTCGCCGACGTCGTAGCCGGCAAGACGTGCCGTCCCGCTCGTCGGGCGCACGGTCGTCGTGAGCATCCCGATCGTCGTCGACTTGCCCGCCCCGTTCGGGCCGAGCAGACCGAACACCTCGCCGGGCGCGACCTCGAAGCCGATCCCCTTCACCGCCTCGACGCCGCCGGGGTACACCTTGCGCAGCTCGTCCACCTCGATCACTGCAGTCCTCCTGTCACATCGATCCGTCGTGCTT
>JBKPLL010000066.1:0-20173 GCA_046731605.1 Actinomycetota bacterium
GCTTCCGGTTGCTCTCCCAACCACTCGAGGTACTCCGGCCCCTGCAGCCCCCACCAGCCCGGCCAGCCTTCCGCGGCCGCGTAGCCATCGAGCGACGTGATGAAGTCAACGAGAAGTTCTGGCATCGTGGCCTCCGTTCCGTGGATTGCGAATTCCCGCTTAACCCCGTGGCAGCGTAGGCCAGTTGCACCTGTGGCGTATTGAGCCCGGCCGCCGAGAACGGCTTGATCAAGCGGTTCTCAGGCGTCTACGGAAGCGAGATGGAAATGGGCGGTACTGGGCTCGAACCAGTGACCCCCAGCTTGTCGAGCTGGTGCTCTCCCAACTGAGCTAACCGCCCCGGGTCGCGGGGATTGTAGCCCGCTCAGCCGACCGTCAGGAACGAGCGGCCGCCGGCGCGCTTTTCGGCGTACATCGCGGCGTCCGCACGCGCGAGCATCGTGCCGATCTCCGGCTCGTCCTCGTGCAGCGAGCCCACACCGATCGAGATGCCGACCGCCAGCTTGCCCTCGCTCGTCGGGAGCGGGTTCTCCTCGAGCCAGGCCTGGATCCGCTGGCCGACCACCACCGCCTCCTCCTCGTCAGTCTCCGGCAGGACGACGAGGAACTCGTCGCCGCCGAAGCGGGCGCAGAGGTCGTACGCGCGCAGCTCCGCGCGGAAGGCGGCCGCGACCACGGCGAGCGCCGCATCGCCCTCGAGGTGGCCGACGCTGTTGTTGATCTCCCGCAGGTTGTCGACGTCGCAGAGCAGCACGGAGAGCGGCCGGCCGAGCCGCCGCGCACGGACGAACTCGGCGCGCGCGGGCTGGTCGATGCCGCGCGAGTTGAGCAGCCCCGTCTTGTGGTCGGTCAGCGCCTGCTCGCGGAGAGACGGCAGGGCGAGCGCGCGCTGGATCAGCACGAGCGGCAGGGTGAGGACGACGGCGAGCGCCCATGAGTGCAGGAGCGTGAACGCGATGCCGACGCCGACCGCGGCGAGGACGCCGTCCTGGAGCAAGCCGTCGAGCGTGAACAGACCGCTCTCCGAGGCGTCGTGGCCGCGCGCCAGCCGGAGCATCCGGGCCAGCAGCGCATGGTTGACCATGACGAAGGTCACGGCCGCCGCCGCAGCCGCGATGACTCCCCACGTCGTCGCCGAGGACGTGATGAACACGTCGTCCCGCTCGAACGACCAGCGCATCAGCCACGCCGCGAGGCCACTCAGGACGACGTTCGCGATGTTGAAGCCCTGGATGAACCAGGGATAGCGCTGGCGCAGCCACTCCGGCACGTGCTGGAGGACGCAGACCACGACCACGAGCTCCGGTGGTAGGACGAGCGCCGCCGCGACCGAGAACGCGATCCCGGTGTGGAAGACCTGGTTCCCCGCAGTGTGGGTGGCGAAGAGCTGGGCGAGTGCCCCGCCCGCGAGCACGGCGACGAACACCGGCCAGCGGACGCTGTCGTACGAGAACGTAGACGTGGCTGCCGCTGCGACGACCGCCGCGCAGACCGTGACCCAGAAGAAGGTCCGTGCCGTGGCGGGAAGCCCCGCCGACGGCACCCGCCGGATGCGCTCGCCGTACGAGACAGCGCTCACGCCACCAGCTCCCGCACCGGCTTCAGCTTGCCGATCAGCCGCTTGGCGACCGCCTGCTCGAACGCGTCGACGCAAAGCTCACAGAAGTCCGTGCCGCGGCCGCGGCGAATCTCCTCGAGCGCCTCCTCGAAGCTGCGCTCCTCGCGGTAGAGGCGCTTCGTGGTCATCGCGTCGAGGGCGTCGGCGACGTGGATGATCCGCGCGACGAGCGGGATCTCGTCACCGAGCAGGCCGTCGGGGTAGCCCCGTCCGTCCATCCGCTCGTGGTGGTGGCGAATGCCCGGGACGACCTCGTCGAGGTAGCCGAGCCGCTCGATGATCCGCGCACCCTCCTCCGGATGGCCGCGCATCACGACCCACTCGGCCGCCGTGAGCGGGCCCTCCTTGAGGAGCACCGCGTCGGGGACGCCGATCTTGCCGATGTCATGGAGCAGAGCCGCCTGGTCGACGACCAGCAGCTCCGGGCCGGAGAGGCCCAGCTCCCTCGCGATCACGCTCGCCGAGGCGGCGACGCGGCGCGAGTGGCCGGCGGTGTACGTGTCCCGCGCGTCGACCGTCGCCGACAGCGCCTCGAGGGCGGCCGTCGAGCGCTCGATCACCGCGCGATGGGCTTCCTCGAGCGAGACGTTCTGCTGGCCGATCACCTCGCCCGCCTCCTCCAGCCGCAGCACCGCGCGCTGCGTGAAGTGGATGAGGAAGAGCGGCGCGAGCGCGAGCCCGGCGAGGGCCAGGCTGTGCGACCAGAGGCCGGCGACCGGCACGGCCATCAGCGCGAGGACGAGCTCGATCGTCACGTCCTCGGCATCCAGCAGGCCTGTCTCGCGGGGCGTCAGGCCGCGGCCCAGGTAGAGCATCGGCAGCAGCAGAAGGCGGTTCGCGACCACGAAGACGAGGGCGGCACAGGCGCCTGCCGCCGCCTCGCGGCCGAGCGGCGCCGGGAAGCCGATCGCGTCGCCGACCGCCCACGCGGCAACGCCCGAGACCACGTAGTTCGCGATGTTGAAGGTCTGGATGTGCCAGGGGTAGCGGTGCTTGAACCAGTCGGGCAGGCACTGGACGACCACGAGCAGGATCATCAGCTCGGGCGGCAGCAGCAACGCGCCGGCGACGATGAAGAGGATCCCCGGGTGGAAGACGCGCCGGCGGTTGAGGTGGAACGACAGGAGCTGCGAGGCTGAGGCGAGCACCGCCAGGGCGGCGAAGCGCCGCCAGTCGACCGTCTCCACGTGCGCGGCAGCGAGCGGGATCCCGACCGCCGCCGGAACGACGACGGCAGCCCAGTAGAGCCACGCCGCCGGCGTCAGATCTCCGATCCGCGTCCCGCGCAGGCGCAGCGCCTGGCGCCTCGTCTCGACCGCTGCCGTGCTCACGGGTCCGGTACCTCGGCTGAGGTCGCCGAGCCCCACGCGGCCGAACCCCAGGCAGCATTGCCGGAAGCGAGTTGCTGGGCGAGAGTGGACGAGCCCCACGCGGCCGAGCCCCAGGCCGCGGAGCCCCACGCGGCGGAGCCCCACGCAGCGGAGCCCCAGGTGGCAGAGCCCCAAGCCGCCGAGTTCCACACCCTGTTGCGCCAGGTCAGCGCGTCCCAGTTCGAGTCCTTCAGCGCCGCTGCCTGCCAGGCGGCCGTGTCGAAGACCGGGATCGGCCCGGCGTGCTTGGCCGGGTGGGCGAACTTGTCGAGAGCGTCGTTCGGGTTCGGCGGCCTGTCGACCTCGCCCGCGGCAGCGAGATCCACCAGCCCGGCGCCGACCGAGCCGGGCGTCGCGTTCGGCGCCGGCCTCGCCGAGAGCATGACGGCGCCCTTGACATCGTCCGGCTTCCACTTCGGGTTGAGCGCGAGCAGGTACGCCGCCACGCCCGAAACGACCGGCGCCGAGAACGAGGTACCTGAGAGCTGCTCGTAACCGGGCGCGACCATCGAGCCCGGACGGGTCGTCGCGAGCGTGGAGTCATCGGGTACCGGGCCGATCATGTAGCGGCCGGGGGCCGAGATCTCGGGTTTCGCGAAACCGTCGAAGGTGTAGCCCCAGGCCGAGAACGGCGCTGCGGTGTCGTTGCCGGTGCTGCTCGTGCCGCCGATGTCGTCGGCGCCGACCGTGATCACGAAGGGGTCGTTGCCCGGGGCGAACTGGACGCCGCTGGGCCGGTCGGCGGTGCCGTAGTTGCCCGACGCCGCGACGACGGTGATCCCGTCGAACCAGAGCTTCTCGACGGCCCGGTCGAGCGGATCCCAGAACACGCTTGCCGGCGCCGAGGACTGGAGCGAGAAGTTGGCGACCTTGATGTTGTATTGCGCCTTGTGCTGGACGATCCAGTCGGTGGCCGCGATCACGTCGCTCGTGAGGCCCTGCCCCTCGTCGTCGAGGACGTCGAGCGAGACGAGCGGGGCACCGGGCAACGTGCCGGCGTAGCCGTCGGCGCTGCCGCCCGCGATCCCGGCGACGAACGTTCCGTGGCCGTAGCCGTCGCCCGCCGAGTTCGGCGTGCCGGTGCTGACCATGGACACCTGCGCGCGGACGCCGGCGCCGTTGCCGAAGTCCGCGCGGTTCGACTGGATTCCCGAGTCGACGATCGCGATCGCGGGCGCGGTCCGCAGCTTGCCCCTCGCGGCCTTGCGCCAGCCCCGCTGCGCGTTCACGGCATACGGCCACGTCTGGCCGCTCCAGTACGGGCTGTCGTCGCCTCCCTCGTCCAGGAGGTGAACGGGACGATCGATCGTGATAGCGGCGACCCCCTTGGCCGCGCTCAGCTGCAGGAGCTGCCGGCCGGTGACGGCCGCCGAGGCTCCCGAGATCGTCCGCAACGTGCGTTCGACGTTCACGCCCCGCGTCCGGGCGGCGGCGACGACCAGCCTCTCTCCGCGCGCTCCCGCCCCCTGCAGGATGACGCGGAAGACGTCGTTCGGATGTGTCCGGGCCGCCGAGAGAAGCCGGCCCGGGACGTACGCACTGGGCGATGCGTGCGAGGAAACGTTCCCCGGAGCGGACGCGGCCAGAGCGGCAGCGCACGCGGTGCCGATCAGCACCGAGAGCAGTCGCCGACTCTTCGGGAAGCGTGAAGACCGCAGAAACCGCATGAGGAAGCCGGAAAGTAGGTGCGCGAACGCCACCGGGCGTCCCTCAAAAGCGGTAGGACTCGCGGATTCACTCGTTCAAGTGAGCCGTTCGCAGCACGAAGCGAAAAACTGCGCGAATCGACTCGTTCTAGAAGATCTCGAGGCACCAGGGGAGCGGCCGCCACGCGAACAGTGCGTCGGCGCGTTCAATTGCTCCCGTC
This sequence comes from Actinomycetota bacterium, assembly GCA_046731605.1. Classification (GTDB taxonomy): domain Bacteria; phylum Actinomycetota; class Thermoleophilia; order Gaiellales; family Gaiellaceae; genus Palsa-739. Next base: position 4,856 of record JBKPLL010000066.1, read on the forward strand.
GTCGCCGTCTCCAGCCGACCTGCCTCATGGAGCTGCCTGAACGACACCGCGCCGAGATACGCGGAGCCGAGCGCCGAGACGTCGAGCACGAGGTCGGGCTCGTCGTCGGTACGCTCGCAGGTGCCGTCCTCGAGCTTCCAGCGTCCGTCGTTCCATTCGCAGACGGCGTCGCGCACCTCGAACACGAGCGGGCCGCCTTCGCCGTACGTTCTGCCCGCCAGCGCGGTGGGGACGTCGACGATTCGCACCCAGAGGCCGTCGCCCATCCGGTAGCGCATGCGCCGGGGCGTGGCGAGCAGCAGGAAGAGCGGGTGGTCGGGCGGCGCGAGATAGATCTCGACCGAGCCCATCCAGTCGACGTCGAGCACGAACCGCCAGATCGCCGCCGTCGCCTGCGGCGTCGTACCTAGCGCCTCGCGCACGACGAGCCGGGAGCTCGCGGAGCCGCCGTCGAAGCTGAAGTGCGTCCGGTAGATCGCGTACGCCAGCGGCTCGCCGTCGAGCTCGAGCACGACGAAGCGCCGCGGCGCGTCGCTCTCGTTTTCCTCCTGGCGAAGGTGCCGGTCCTCCCACCAGACCTCGTTCCTCGACATCATCCCCGGGCGCTCTCGTCGCACAGCGTCGTAGATAGGCGGGAACAGCTCGCGCGCCTCCTCGGGCGTGACGAAGCGCGTCGTCCCGGGCGGCGCGGGCAGTTCGGCGAACGCGTCCCACTCGTGCGGGACGCTCAGCTCGCCGGCCCAGGACGCGATGCCGTAGCCGAAGCGACCGTAGATCGTCTCCTCGGAGGCCCACAGCGCCGCGATCGGCTCGCCTCGCTCGTGGACGTCGCGCAGCTGCGCGTCCATCATCGAGCGGAGGACGCCGCGGCGGCGATGCGTCGGGTGCACGCCGACGGCGGTCACGCCCGCGCAGAGCAAAGAGCCGCCCGGCACGGACAGCTCGAACGGGAACGCGCCGGCCCCGCCGACGATCTCGCCGTTCTCGAAAGCGGCATGCATCCGCTCGTGCGGCAGCATCTTGACCCAGCGCTCGAGGAACTCTTCGTTCGGCGGCGGGTTGAAGTACTGGCCGATCGCACCGATGGCGCGGCCGTACTCGTCCTGGTCGGCGCAGGCTCGGACGTCGAACATCACAGCTTCTCGAGCGGCGCGTAGTCGAGCATGAGCTTCCGCTCGCTGCCGTCCTCGGCGAAGCGGACGGTGACGAGGCCGCCCGGCTCGATCCGGACGACGACGCCTTCGCCCAGGGTCGAGTGGCGGACGGAGTCGCCGGTGGACAGATCGGGGACGTTCTCCTGCGGCGCGATCTGGCTCTGGCGCGGCGCGCCGTAGCTCGACCACGACGCCGGTCGCAGGCGCTCGCGCTCGATGTGCGAGTCGGGCAACTCGTCGAGGAAGCGGGAGGGCAGGTTGTGGTTGCGACCGCCGTAGAGCATCCGCGAAGAGGCGTGCAGCAGCGTGAGGCGCTCCTGCGCCCGGGTCATGCCGACGTAGCAGAGCCGCCGCTCCTCCTCGATCCCCTGCTCCTCGATCGAGCGCGAGTGCGGGAAGATCCCCTCCTCCATCCCGATCAGGTAGACGGCCCGGAACTCGAGGCCCTTCGCGTTGTGCAGCGTCATGAGAGTGACGAGCGAGCCGTCGCCGCGGATCGCGTCCTGGTCCGAGTACAGCGAGATCTCCTGGAGGAAGGCGCTCAGCGTCGTGTCCTCCGTCTGCTCGCGCCATTCGCGCGCGACCGAGACGAGCTCCTGCAGGTTCTCGATCCGGCCCTGCGCCTCGATCGTGCGCTCGGCCTCGAGCGATTCCATGTAGCCGCTGCGGGCGAGAACCTCGTCGATCAGCTCGGGCACCTCGAACTCCTGCGCCGCGGACATGAGCGACTCGATCGTGGCGCGGAAGCTCTTGAGGGCCTTCTGCGGCGCGGCGCCTACGCCGGCCATCTCGGCCTCCGCGGTCGCCTCCCAGAGCGAGATCTCCCGCTGGTCGGCCCAGGTCTGGAGGCGCGCGAGGGTCGTGTCGCCGATCCCGCGTCGGGGGCGGTTGGCGATACGGAGCAGGGACACGGCGTCGTACGGGTTGTCGAGCACCTGGAGGTAGGCGACCAGATCCTTGATCTCCGCGCGCTCGTAGAAGCGCGGCCCGCCGATCACCTGGTACGCGATGCCCTGGCGAACGAGCACGTCCTCGAGGACCCGGCTCTGCGCATTGGTGCGGTAGAAGACGGCGACGTCGGCGCCGTTGAAGCCCTCCTCCACGAGCAGCGCGATCTCGGCGGCGACGTAGCGGGCCTCGGCGTGCTCGTCCTCCACCTCGACGACGCGCACGGGATCGCCGTCGCCGAGCTCCGACCAGAGGTTCTTCTCCTTGCGCTCGCGGTTGTGGCGGATGACGCCGTTTGCGGCGTCGAGGATGTGCTGGGTCGAGCGGTAGTTCTGCTCGAGCGCGATCGTGTACGAGCCGGGGAAGTCGTGCTCGAACTCGAGGACGTTGCGGATGTCGGCGCCGCGGAAGCCGTAGATCGACTGGTCCGGGTCGCCCACCGCGAAGACGTTGCGGCGCTTCTCGGCGAGCAGCTGCAGCAGGCGGTACTGGGCGTGGTTCGTGTCCTGGTACTCGTCGACCAGGATGTAGTGGAACGCGTCCTGCCACTTCTCGCGCGCCTCGGGGAAGCGCTCGAGCACGTCGACCGTGAGGAACAGCATGTCGTCGAAGTCGACGGCGTTCGAGGCGAAGAGCCGCTTCTGGTAGAGGTCGTAGACCTCGGCGACGGTCTGGTCGTAGAAGCTCGCGACACGCTCCGTGTAGTCCTCCGGGCCGACGAGCGTGTTCTTCGCGTTCGAGATCTGGGAGTGGATGCCGCGCGGCGTGAACCGCTTCGGGTCGCGCTCGAGCTCCTCGAGACAGCGCTTGACGAGGCGGATCTGGTCCGCCTGGTCGTAGATCGTGAAGTTCGAGCGGTAGCCCAGGCGTTGCGCTTCTCTGCGGAGGATCCGGCCGCAGGCGGAGTGGAACGTCATCACCCAGGCGGCGCGGGCGGGCGGCCCGACGAGGTCCTGGACGCGCTCGCGCATCTCCCCGGCCGCCTTGTTGGTGAAGGTGATCGCGAGGATCTCGGGCGGCTTGACGCCGACGGCGCCGAGCAAGTGGGCGATGCGGCGCGTGAGGACTCGGGTCTTGCCCGAGCCGGCGCCGGCGACGACGAGCACGGGGCCTTCGGTGTGGAGGACGGCCTCGCGCTGTGCCGCATTCAGGTCGGCGAGGTAGGTCTCCGGGGTCGTCGCGGCCACCGCTCGATCGTAGCCGCGCTGTCTGTCAGTCCTTGTCGTCTTCCTTCGCGATGCGGATCTCGACCTTGCCGGAGCGGACGCGCGTCTCGTAGCGCGGCTGCGGGTAGACCGCGGGGCCGCCCTGCACCTCGCCTGTGCACAGGTCGAAGCGGGAGCCGTGCCACGGGCAGGTGACCGTGTCGCCGTCTCGTTCCCCCTCGTCGAGCGGGCCGCCGAGGTGGGAGCACGTCGCAGCGATCGCGCAGATCTCCCCACCCGCCTCCGACCGTGACACGACGACCGACTCACCCTCGAGCTCGACGCCGACGAGCTTGGCGCCGTTGAGCTCCTTCTCGTCACAGACCGGCGCGTAGCGATCGCGCGGGCTCTCGAACGCCGTGCGGTTGACGCGAACGCCGAGCCCGAACGAGAGATGGCCGCCGAGGTGGGCCGAGAAGAGCGCGCCCCCGTAGGCGACCGTCGAGAGGAAGCGGCCGAGGCCGCGGTGCCCGCCGCGGCGCGCCGCGAGCGAGAGGACGTTGAGCACGAGCCCCGTCGAGTTAACGAGGGCGTGCACGGTCCCGATCCGGCGGGCGTCGTCCTTGAGGTGGCTCCAGTCGTTGAGGCCGGTCAGAGCTGCCGGTACCGCGCCGAGGATCCCGACCGTGAGCGCTCCGTCCGCCGACTCCGAGCCGACGAGATCGAGGGCGAACGCCGCGGTCCACGCGCCGAGCGGCACGTCCGTCAGTGCTGGATGGAGCGGATTCCCGAACCAGACCCCGTCGAGGACGTCCCGCACCGGCCGGGGCACGGAGTTCACGGCCTCCTGCACCGGATCGGCGAGGTCGTCGAGCGGCTCCGCGAGGTCGGCGAGTTGCTTCGTGAGGCGCAGATTCGTCATGAAGGCTGTGGTCCCCGACCCACCCCGGACGGAAACGCTTACCCTCGCTCCGTGCGGCTCGCGCTCATGATCGAGGGGCAGGAAGGCGTGACGTGGCAGGACTGGTGCGCCCTCGCGGACGCCTGCGAGGAGCACGGCGTCGAGACGCTCTTCCGCTCCGACCACTACATCTCCCAGGGCGACGAGGCGGGCAATGTCGCGCACGACGCCTGGACGACGATCGCCGCGCTCGCGGCCCGCACTTCCAGCCTCCGCTTCGGCACGCTCGTCTCTCCCGTCACGTTCCGCGCACCGGGATTGCTCGCGAACGCGGCGGCGACAGCCGACCACGTCTCGGGCGGCCGGATCGAGCTCGGGCTCGGCGCGGGCTGGATGGAGCGCGAGCACCGCGCGTACGGCTTCCCGTTCCCCGAGATCAGGACGCGGGTCGAGATGCTCGCCGAGCAGGTCGAGATCGTCCACCGGCTCTGGACGGAGGAGCGGGTCGACTTCCGCGGCCGGCACTACACGCTCGAGGACGCGCCCGCGCAGCCGAAGCCGGTCCAACAGCCGCGGCCGCCGCTCCTCGTCGGCGGAGGTGGTGGGCGCGGCACGGTCGAACCCGCGCTGAGGTTCGCCGACGAGTACAACACGCCGTTCGTCTCTCCAAAGGATGCCGCGGCGATCCGCGCCAAGGTGCCGGGCTTGCGCTTCAGCGTCATGACCGGATTCCTCATCGGGGAGACCCGCGAGGACGCGCTCGACCGCGCACGGACGCTCTTCTCCCGCCGGCCGCGCGACACGACGTTCGAGGAGTGGCTTCCGCGGGTCGAGTCGGTCGGTCTGGTGGGCTCGGTCGAGGAGGCCACCGAGCGTCTCCGCGCCTACGAGCGCGCGGGCTGCGACCGCGTGATGCTCCAGCACTTGCTCCACACCGACCTCGAGCCCGTCCGCCTGCTCGGCCGCGAGCTGGCTCCGGCAGTGGCCTAGAGCCGTCCGCCGCGTCGGCGACGATCCGGACGGTGGAGCCCGGCACAGGCCGCATGGAGACGTACAGCGACGGCGTGTTCGCGATCGCCGCCACGTTGCTCGTGTTGGAGTTCAGCGTCGACTCCAGCGATGAGCTCGGCAGCCAGCTCCTTCAGCTGTGGCCTTCGTACCTGGCGTACCTCACGAGCTTCATCACGATCGGGATAATCTGGATGAACCACCACCATGCGGTCTCCCTGATGGGACGCACGGACCGGACGTTCCTCTTCATCAACAACCTGCTGCTGATGACCGTCGCGTTTCTGCCGTTCCCGACGAAGCTCGTCGCCCAGTTCCTCCAGGAAGACGGCGAGAAGGCGGCGGCGCTCACCTACGCAGCGACGTTCGTGCTCATGTCGGTGATCTACAACACCTGGTGGCGTTACGCCTCCGGGAGCCGGAGGCTGATCGCCGACGGCGTGCCCGACTCGGCGCTGCGTGCGGTCTCACGTGCCTTCGACCCCGGCGTGCCGATGTACGCGACTGTGTTCGTCGTCGCTTTCTTCAGCCCGCTCGTGTCGGTCATGCTGACCTTCGCGATCGCGGCGTTCTACCTACCGTCGGCCGCTCTCTTCGATCGCGACGGCTAGCCACGCGGAGGCGGCGGCCAGCGCGTCGGCGTCGCTCGACTTGAGCACGACCTCGACGATCGAGCCCTCCGTGCTGAAGCTCGGATAGGAGCCCACGAGGACGCCGGGCCAGCGCTCGACGGTCTCGGCCAGGGTCTCGGCGATGACGCTCTCGTACGTCCGGTAGGCGCGGCGCCAGGACTGGATCGGGCTGCCGCGACGGAATTCCTCCTCGATGGACGCGAACATCGCCTCCATCTCGCTCGGCAGGCCCGGCAGGACGTAGACGTTCTCGATCGCAAAGCCGGGCGCGCCGCAGTGCGGATTCGCGAGGGGCCGGCTACCGCGGGGCAACATAGCCCAGCGCGCCGCGTACTCGGGATTGCGCGTGAAGCGCGCACGCAGGTCGGAGGCGACCTCCGGCAGCTCCTCCTGCGGGACGCCGAAGGCGGCGGCCACCGCCTCGCGCGTCAGGTCGTCGGGCGTGCCGCCCAGGCCGCCCGTGACGAGGAGGAAGTCGACGCGCGGCGCCTCGCCACGGACGAACTCGGCGATCGCGTCGATCTCGTCGGGCAACGCCGCCGTCAGCCTCACCTTCACGCCGAGCGGCGCAAGCCGGCGGCCCAGCCACGAAGCGTTCGTGTTCGGCCTGTCACCGGAGACGAGCTCGTTCCCGATCGTGAGGATCGAGGCGGTCGGGGTCACAGCTCGATGGTACGACCCGGCGCGAAGGCTTCCAGGAAGCGGCGGTCGTGGGTGACGAGGATCACGGTGCCGCCGTAGCCGGCGAGGCCGCGCTCGAGCTCCTCGATCGCCTCCACGTCGAGGTGGTTCGTCGGCTCGTCGAGCACGAGGCAGTTGACACCGCGAGCGGTCAGGAGTGCGAGGCCGGCGCGCGTGCGCTCGCCCGGCGAGAGCGACGCGGCCGAGCGCAGGACGTCGTCGGGGCCGAGGCCGAACTTCGCGAGCAGCGTCCGCGCGGACCCCTCCTCGTAGTCGCGGAAGACCTCGAGCAGCGTCTGCGGGCCGGTGAGTGCAGCGCGATCCTGCTCGAGCTCGCCGAGGACGACGCCCGGCCCGACCCAGCGGCTGCCGGCGGCGAGCGGAAGCAGGCCGAGCAGCGCGTCGAGCAGCGTGGTCTTGCCGCTTCCGTTCGGCCCGGCGATCGCCACGCGGTCGCCCCAGCCGAGGGCGAGATCGAGCGGCCCGAGTCGGAACGAGCCCCGCTCCACCACAGCGTCCTCCAGCCGGACGACGATCTCACCGCTGCGTGCGGCCGGGGACAGCGAGAGCTGAAGCTCCCAGGGCTCGTACGGCTTCTCGACGGCCTCGATGCGCGCGAGCTTCGCACCGTAGGTCCGCTTCACGTCCTTCGACTTCTTCTTCTTGCGGCCCTGCCCGTAGCCGCGGCGCTCCCACTCCGCCATGCGGCGCTGTTGCTCCTCGACGCGCCGGCGCTCGGCGACCGACGCCTCCCAGCGGCGGTAGTGCCGCTCGCGTCGCCGCTCGCGCTCGGCCTCGTAGTCGCTCCAGCCGCCGCTGTACTCCGTCGTCCCGCGCGTCCATTCGTCGAGCTCGACGATCCGCGTGACGGTGCGGTCGAGGAAGGCGCGGTCGTGCGAGACGAGGACGAGCGAGCCGGGATGCACCCCGAGCGAGCGCTCGAGCCAGGCGAGGCCGGCGAAGTCGAGATCGTTGGTCGGCTCGTCGAGGAGCAGAATTTCGAAGCCGCCGCGCAGGATCCCCGCGAGGGCGTCGCGCGTCTCCTCCCCACCCGAACGGCTGCCCGTACCGTTGCGCTCCTGCGCGAGGTAGCCGACGGCGAGCCCCGGCGGCGTGCGCCGGATGCGTCCCGCGTCCGGCTCCTCGAGCCCGGCGAGCAGGCGGAGCAGCGTCGATTTGCCGGCCCCGTTCGGGCCGACGAGCCCGATCCGCGCGCGCGGCGGCACGACGAGGCTGACGTCCTCGAGGACGACCTCGGCTCCGTACGACTTGGTGACTCCGGCCACGACGAGCGAGCCGGCAAGGCGAGACATGCGCGCAGACCTCCAACAACGTGCGCTAGTAACAGACTGTTACTAGCGAGGACAGGGGCTGGATGAGACAGGTCAGTCGCGCATACGAAGGCGCAGAGCGCCGTCGGCCACTCTACCGAGAGCGCAAGTAACAGTCTGTTACAAAGAAAGACAGGACCGGATGAGACAGGGTCTAGCGCTCGCGAACCGGGAGGACGAACACGCGGCCTTCGTCCTCGACGACGCGGACGTTCGCGCCGTAGTGGGCGGCGAGGTTCGGCGCCGAGAGCACCTCCGCCGCAGTTCCCTCCGCCACCACCGAGCCCTCGTTCAGCAGGACGAGCCGCTCCGCATACTGGCCCGCGAGCGTGAGGTCGTGCATCGTCGTCACGACGGTCAGCCCGTCGCGGCGCAGCTCGTCGACGAGCTCCAGCACGAGCTGCTGGCGGCCGAGGTCAAGCGCCGTCGTCGGCTCGTCGAGCAACAGCACGGGAGCCTCCTGCGCCAGCGCACGCGCGAGCACGGCGCGCTGCAGCTCGCCGCCGCTGAGTGAGCCGAGCGGACGCTCTGCGAAACGCTCGAGCTCGAGCCGCCGCAGCGCCTGTGTGGCCGCCTCGCGGTCGCGGCGGCCCTCGCCGCCGAGATACGAGATGTGTGGGGTGCGCCCGAGGAGGACGTATTCCGCGACGGTCAGCGCCGGCGGTGTCTCGGGCTTCTGCGGGACGAAGGCGGCAACCCGGGCGGCCGCTCGGCGGCCGAGCTTGCGCGCATCCCGTCCGTGGATCAGCACCTCGCCCTCGTACGCGGCGAGCCCGGCGAGCGCGCGCAGGGCCGACGTCTTCCCCGCCCCGTTCGGGCCGATCAGCGCCGTCCACCCCCCCGCCTCGGCGCGGAGCGAGAGCCCGCGCACGGCCGCGACCGGGCCGAACCGCACCCAGAGGTCGCGCGTCTCGATCATCGGAGCGTCCTCGATGTGCGGAGGACGATCGCGAAGAAGGGCGCGCCGAGGAACGCGGTCACGACGCCGATCGGGAGCTCAGCCGGCGAGAGCACGGTGCGCGCGACGACGTCCGTCAAGACGAGGAAGCCGGCCCCGGCGAGCAGCGAGAGTGGGACGACTGCGCGGTAGCTCGTCGACACGAGCAGCCGGATCGTGTGCGGGACGATGATCCCGACGAACGCGATCAGGCCGCTCACGGACACCGCGGCCGCCGTCCCGAGCGTCGCAGCCACGACGATCGCGAGCCGTGCCCGCCCGACGTCGATCCCGAGGCTCGCGGCCTCGTCGTCGCCGAGGCTGAGGACGTCGAGCACGCGACGGTGCAGGACCAGCACGACCGAGCTCACGGCGATGTAGGGCGCGCAGATCGCGACGTCGTGCCACGTCGCGGTCGAGAAGCCGCCGAGCAGCCACGCGTACACGTTCTGCAGCTGCTGCGTGTGTTGTTGCTGGACGAACGTCTGCACCGCCGCCGTGAAGGTCGCCATCGTGACGCCGGCCAGGACGAGCGCGCCGGTCATGTGCGAGGCGCCCACCGAGCGGCCGAGCGCGTACGTCACGACGACGGCCGCGATCGCCCCCGCGAACGCCGCGAGCGGCACCGTCCAGGTGCTCCCCGTCGCCGCCGCGGACGCGTAGACGATCGCCAGCGTCGCCCCGAGGCCCGCTCCGCCCGCGACGCCGAGCAGATAGGGATCGCAAAGCGGGTTCCGGAACACGCCCTGATACGAGGCGCCCGCAACCGCGAGCATCCCGCCCACCAGCGCCGCAAGGGCGACGCGCGGCGCCCGCAGCTGCCAGAGCACGGCGTGGTCGACGGCACCGAGCGGCTGGTGCACGTGGAGGAAGGGGACGTAGGACAGCGCCGAGCGCAGGATCGCGCCGAGGCCGACGTGGACGGGTCCGACCGCAAGGCCGATCGCGAGCGCCGCGACGAGGAACGCGACCGTGACGAGACCGGCGCGGAGGCCGACACCCCGCGCCTCGACGCGCGGCGCGACCTCCGCCGGTGCTGCCTTGACCCCGCCGGCCGTCGCGGCCATCAGCCGTCCTTGGCGATCCTCGCCACTGACCGCGCGAACTGCACGATCCGCGGGCCCCAACGTGAGGCGACGTCGTCATTGGCAGCGAAGACGCGATGGTGCTGGACCGCCGAGACCGTGCCCCAGCCGGGGCGCGAGGACACGCTCCCGTAGGTCTGTCCGCAGCATCTCGTATCCGCGAGCACGATGATCTGCGGGTTCTTCGCGACGATGTACTCGCCCGAGAGCTGCGGGTACCCACCGCCGGTCCCACCCGCCGCGTCGGCGATGTCCCGGAAACCGAAGAGCCTGTAGACGCTGCCGATGAACGTGCTCGAGGTCGCCGAGTAATAGGTCGGGTCGAGTTCGTGGTAGACGCGCAGGTGGCGCCGCGTCTGCGGCACGCTCGCCACGATTGCCGCCAGATGCCTGCGCATCGCGCGCACCACGGCCTTCGCCCCGTGGCGGTGTCCGGTGAGACGGCCGAGGGCGAAGATCTCTCCGTACGCCTCCCTCAGATTGTCCGCGGCCTTCACGAACACGACCTTGATCCCGAGCTCGCGCAGCTGGGAGGCGAAGTTGCCCGGGTCGTACGAGATGAGGACGAGATCCGGGTGGTAGTTCGCGATCGCCTCCTTGTTCGGCGTGTAGCCGGACAGGTTGGTGCGCGGAGCCCGTTTCGGATAGTTCGACTGGTTGTCGACGGCGACGACCTGCTTGCCGGCGCCGATCGCGAACAGATCCTCGGTCACGGTCGGCGAGAGCGAGATGATGCGGTGGTAGCGGTGGTGCTTGGCGTGCCGCTGTTGGGCAGCGGCCGCCGAGAGGGAGACGGCGGCGAGCGCCGCGACAAGGGCCGCGAAGACAGCGATGGTCAGACGGTGCACGAATCCTCCTTCCGCGAGGGGTTCGGGTTTGCGCGGCGGGCGGCAGGTCTTCTGACTCGGGGCTCCCTCTCCCACCGCCTTCCCGGGTCTCGCGACCCAGTGGCGTCGTGGCGGGAGAGCGTCTCCCCTCACAGCGGCGGGACCGTCCCGGACTTGCACCGGAGTTCCCTCACCGCTCGCCGGTTTGTGCGGGGAATCTAGCATCGCTCTTCGTGCCCGGCCCCGCGCTCGCGCTCGACCTCGACGGCGTCCTCGCCGACACGCGGCCGCTCTGGGACGCGTGGCTCGAGGACGCGGCCCGGCGCGCTCGGGTAGAGCTCGATGTGCCCGCGGACCGGGAGGCGGCGGCGGCCGTGCTCGACGACGCGCTGGGCGACTGGCGGCCGCTCCTGACGCGGTTCGCGGCCGACCGCGCGCCGCTCTGGATCCGTCCCCGCGCCGACACGAATGCGGCTCTGCGGAGGCTCAGGGCTACCGGCGCCCGGATCGGCGCCTTTACCGATGCGCCGCGGGAGCTCGCCGACATCGCCCTCGCCCACGCCGGCGCCACGCGCGAGATCGAGGTGGTCGGGACGCTCGCCGAGGTGCAGGCGGCGCTGGGCGAGGAGGCGACCGTCGTGCGGTCGCGCGAGGAGCTGGCAGGACTACGATGAGCCCGTGGAGCACAACCTTTCAGACCGGCGCTTCGACCTGATCCTCGAGAAGCTCGACCGCATCGGCGACGAGCTCGAGCAGACGAACAAGCGGCTCGACAACGACGAGAACTTCATCCGCCTCGCGCGCGAGCTCGCCACCCTGAACGAGTCGCTGCAGGCGCTTGCCTACGCGGCGCTCGGCCAGCAGGCGCCCCAGGTTCGCCGTCGCCACTCGGCCTAGCGCAGCTTGTAGAGCGTGCCGTCGAGCGAGGTCGCGTACAGCTCGCGGTTCCCGTCCACGCCGAACGAGGAGAGGGACGAAACGTGACCCGACACCGCGGGGGCGGAGGCGCGGCCGTGCTCGCCGACGCGGAAGCTCCAGATGGTTCCGGTGCAGTAGTCGCCGTAGAAATAGCGCCCGCGCGCCGTCGGTACCGCCGATCCGCGGTAGACGTAGCCTCCGGTGATCGAGCAGCCGCGCGCGTGCGAGTAGACGAGCGCCGGCTTCACCTTTCGGCCGGACTTCGAGTAGCGATGGCTCGACGAGTAGACGGAGAATCCCTCGTAGCGGCTCCAGCCGTAGTTGGCGAGCTTGCCGAGCCGGCCCGCCTGACGGAAGTCGACCTCCTCGAACTGTTCCTGGCCGACATCGCCGATCCAGAGGTTGCCTGTTGCGGAGTCGAACGAGAAGCGCCACGGGTTACGCAGGCCGAGCCCGACGATCCGCCAAGAGTGGTTCGGATTCCTCGACCCGGAGCGCAGCAGCTTGCCAAGCCGCGTGTGCATGTTCTGAGACCTCTGATTCGGGTCGCCCTCGGAGCCCCCGTCACCGAGGCCGAAGTAGAGGTAGCCCCGCTTGTCGAACTGGAGCTGTCCGCCGTTGTGATTCGAGAACGGCTGGCGGACGGCGAGGATGACACGTCCGCTCGAGCGGACACCGCGGCCGCTGGCGGCCTTGTAGCGCGCAACGCGCGAGTTCCCGTGCACGTCGGTGTACGAGACGTAGAAAAGGTGGTTCGACGCGTAGTGCGGGCTGAATGCCACCGACAGCAAGCCCTGCTCTCCGCCGCTTGCGACGATGCTGCGCAGATCGAGGAACGTGCCGGCAATCGCGCCGTTCTGGACGATGCGGATGGTGCCGGGCTGCTCGACGACATAGAGCGTGCCGGGATCGCCGGGGGCCGAGGTCACCTGGACCGGCGAGTCGAAGCCGCTGAGGACGGGCGCGAACGAGACCGCGGTCGTCTTACGAACGCCTTCGACGCCACTCGTCGAGCCTTTCCCGCTCCCGCAGGCGGTGAGGATGACCCCGGCGAGGCCGACCAGGACTAGCGGCGAAGCAAGACGCGACGTAACTCGTCCTCTTTGCCCGATTCCAGGATCGCGAGCACCTGGTCGCCGGCCTCGAGCACGGTCGACCCCACGGCGATCTCGGCGTGGCCGTCGCGCATGACCGAGATGAGCCGCGAGCCCTCGGGCAGCGAGAGTGCCTCGACGCTCCGGCCCGCCGAGGGCGAGTCGCCGTCGATCTGCACCTCGACGATCTCGAGGTTCTCGCCGCGCAGCTCGAGGAGGTGGATGAGGTCGTGCTCGGGCACCTCGTGCTCGACGAGCGCCATCACGCTGGAGGTCGCGCAGATGGTGGGCGAGATCCCAAGCAGGTCGAAGTGCGCCTGGTTACGCGGATCGTTCACGCGCGCGATCACTTTCGGCACGTGGTACTTCTCGCGCGCGATCTGGCCCACGATCATGTTGTCCTCGTCGTCGCCGGTGAGGGCGAGCACGATGTCCGGCGGCCGGGCGATCCCCGCCTTCTCGAGGACGAAGAGCTCGGTCGCGTCGCCGCGCTGCACCTGGTGCTCGAACTCGTCCTCGAGCTGCTCGAAGCGGTGGCGCTTCTGCTCGATCAGCGTGACCTCGTGCCCGAGCCGGAGCAGCGAGCGGGTGACGTTCGCGCCGATCTTGCCCCCGCCGGCGACGATCACGTACATCAGCCGACCACCTCCCCGGTCTCCTGCTGCGGCAGCGGGATCGCGCAGCTCCGCGCGGAGTCCATCAGCGCGTCGATCGCGACCCTGGTGGGGCAGACCGTGTCGAGGCCGCGCTCCTTGTAGAACTTCGCGCGCGCGGGATCGAGGACGCGGACTACGACGCACCGGACGTCGAATCGCTTCTGCGCGACCTGACCGATGATGATGTTCGTGTTGTCGCCGTCGGTCGCGACCACGACGGCGTCGGCGTCCTCGATGCCGGCGTCCCGGAGGACGTGGGCATCCATGCCGTGTCCGACGATGAACGTGCCGGGCCAGTTCTCGCCGAGCCGAGAGAGCGCGTCCTCGTTCTCGTCCACCACGGTCACGTCCCAGCCCTCCTGGTGCAGCTGGAGCGCGATCGACGAGCCGACGCGGCCGCAGCCGATGACGAGTGCCTTGAGGTCCATACGCCGAACGGTACTCCCTAGACCTGTTCGAGCACGCCCTGTGGGAAGGCGACGACGAGCACCTCCGCGGGCGCCTTGCGCAGGACGTAGTCGACGGTCGGCGAGAAGAAGCGCGACTGGCGGCGCCACTTGGGTGCCGAGCCGAGCACGATCAGGTCGGCGCCCGTCTCCTCGGCCGCCGTCACGATCGCGTCGCCGATCGACCGGGACCGGATGGAGCGCCCCTCCACGACGACACCGTGGTCCGCGCCGAGCCCAACCGCCTCCGCGAGCGACGCGGCCGCCCGCTCCTCTTGGTCGTACAGCTCCGCGTCGAGCGGCTGATCGAGCGGCACGCGGATCACGTGCAGCGCCACGACCGCGGCGCCCCGCTCCTGGGCGAGCTTGACCGCCGTTGCGACCATCTCCTCCCCGATGTCGCCGAGCTTCATCGGCACGAGGATCTTCGAGAACTCGGCGTGTGGGAGCTCGGCCTCCTCGACGGGCTCCACGTGCTCGAGTAGCCCGGTGCCGCGGCCGCGGCGGACGAGGAGGTAGACGACGAGGCCGCACGCGAGCCAGATCGGGCCGCCGTACCGCGCGCCGATGTGGGTCGCCATCGCCGCGACGAAGATCAGCGTCGTCGCCAGGGCGCCGATCACGGTCGGCACCGGCACGTCGGCGCCTCGGATCCGGACCGAGAACGGAACCCGGAACGGACGCTCGAGCGCCGGCTTCGAGAAGCGGAGCTTGACGACAGCGAGCTGCGCGGCGGTGAACGCGACGAGGACGCCGAAGCTGAACAGGCTCGCGAGAAAGCCGACCGGGTTCGAGGTGACGTCCGAGGCGACCAGGAGCACGATCGAGATCGTCGCCGCCGCGACCACGGTCTCCGGAGAGTGGAGGCTGCGGCGGCTGAGGCGGCCGAAGCGGCGAGGAAGCTGGCCGTGCTCCGCGAGCGAGAAGGCGAGCCGTCCGAAGCCGGAGTTCGAGGTCACGGCGGCGGTGAGCAGGATGAGTGCGCCGGTCAGCCCCACGTACACCCGCAGCACCCGTTCGACCCAGTAGGCGATGTGCGGCCCAAGCGCGAAGACGACCCCCATGAGCGGAGCCTTCAGCCAGGTCGTCCCGAGCTTGGTCGTGCCGTTCGGCGCCGGGAAGGCAGAAAGTGCGACGAGCGCGATCAGCACCGTGACGAGCACGACGGCGCCGATTCCGAGGAAAAGGCTCCGCGGCAGGTCGCGGCCCGGACGCCGGACATGCTCCGCGAGGTTGGCCACGGTCTCGAGCCCCGTGTACGCGAGCAGAGCGAGCGGCAGCGCGAACGCGACCTCGTGCCAGGAGGGCTGCGTCCCGACGTCGAGCCCCCGCGTGAGCGCGCTGGGCGAGAACAGAAACGCAAAGCCGAGCACGACGAGCAGCAACTGAGTCACGAGATCGAGCACCGGCACAACGAGGCTGAACGAGTAGAGCCGCGTCGGGCGGAACAGCCGCACGGCCGCGATCGCGGCAATGACGACGCTGCCGACGATCAGGTCGCCCGGGTGCCGCGCGATCGAGTGCCAGCCGAGCGCGAGCCCGAGGTAGTGCGGGA
>JBKPLL010000067.1:0-23133 GCA_046731605.1 Actinomycetota bacterium
TTCAGCTCGGCGCAGACGTGGAGGGGCGAGTCGTCGAAGATCGCGTGAGTGGCGTCGAGCCTCAGGCCGTCGACGTGGAAGTCGCGCACCCACTGCTCGGCGTTCTGGATCGCCCACTCGCGCACGCCGCGCTGCCCGTAGTCGAGTGCGTTGCCCCAGAACGTCTCGTGGCGGTCGGTGAAGTACGGCCCGAAGGCGCGCAACGCCTCGTCGCCCGGTCCGACGTGGTTGTAGACGACGTCGAGGATCACGCCGAGCCCCTCGGCGTGAGCGGCGTCGACGAATCGCGCGAGGTCGTGCGGCCCGCCGTACGCAGGGTGGACGGCGTAGGTGTAGAGGCCGTCGTAGCCCCAGCCGCGCTCGCCCGGGAAGGTCGCAACCGGCATCAGCTCGATCACGGTCACGCCGAGCTCACGCAGGCCGCGGAGCCGCGGGAGGACGCCGTCGAACGTCCCCTCCTCGCTGAAGGTGCCGATGTGGAGCTCGTAGATCACGAGCTCGTCGAGAGCGAGACCGTCCCAGCCGTCGTCGCTCCACTCGAAGGCGGACGTGTCGAGGACGCGCGACCGCCCGGTCACGCCCTCCGGCTGCCAGCGCGAGCACGGGTCGGGCCACGCATCGCCGTCCGCGACGAGGAGGTAGTCGTCGCCGCTGAACCGGCCGACCCAGCACTCGCCGTCGCGCTCGAGCTCGACCTTCTCGTCCGCGCGAACGTGGACCGAACTCGCGGCGGGCGCCCACACGCACACCTCGACCGTGCCGTCGCCGCACGGCACGGCTCCCAACCGGCGCATCGGACGCTACTCCGGGACCAGCCAGACGGCGCCGAGCGGCGGCAACGTCAGGGTCGCCGAGAACGGCTGCTCGTGCCACGGCACCGCCTCCGCCTCGACGCCGCCGAGGTTGCCGACGCCGCTGCCGCCGTAGAAGGCCGAATCGGTGTTCAGCACCTCGCGCCAGCGGCAGCACACGGGCATCCCGACGCGATAGTCGTGGCGCGGCACCGGCGAGAGGTTGAGGACGCAGACCAGCGGAGGCGCGTCTCCCTCGCCCACTCGCGCGAAGGCAAGGACGTTGTTCGCGGCGTCGTTCGCCTCGAGCCAGCGGAAGCCGGCCGGGTCGAAGTCGAGCTCCCAGAGCGCCGGCGTGGAGCGGTAGACGCGATTGAGATCGCGGACGAGCGCGTGGACACCCTCGTGCTCGGCGTGCTCGAGCAGGTTCCAGTGGAGCGAGCCCTCCGCGTTCCACTCCTCCCACTCGCCGAGCTCGCCGCCCATGAACAGGAGCTTCTTGCCGGGGTGCGCCCACATGTAGGCGTAGAGGGCGCGCAGGTTCGCGAACTTCTGCCACCGGTCGCCGGGCATCTTGTCGAGCAGCGAGCGCTTGCCGTGCACGACCTCGTCGTGCGAGAGCGGCAGGACGAAGTTCTCGCTGAACGCGTACATGAGCGAGAAGGTGAGCGTGTGGTGGTGGAAGCGGCGGTAGACCGGGTCCTTCTGGAAGTACGTGAGCGTGTCGTGCATCCAGCCCATGTTCCACTTGAAGCCGAAGCCGAGCCCGCCGAGGTAGGTCGGCCGAGAGACGCCCGGCCACGCGGTCGACTCCTCGGCCGCCGAGACGATCCCCTGCTCGCGCCCGTACAACGTCTCGTTCATCTCCTTGAGGAAGGAGACCGAGTCGAGGTCCTCGTTGCCGCCGAACATGTTCGGCACCCACTCGCCGGCCTTCCGCGAGTAGTCGAGGTAGAGCATCGAGGCGACGGCGTCGACGCGGATCCCGTCGGCGTGGTGCTCGCGCAGCCAGTAGAGCGCGTTCGCGAGCAGGAAGTTCCGCACCTCCGTCCGCGCGAGGTTGAACACGAGCGTGCCCCAGTCGGGATGGGAGCCACGCCGCGGATCGGCGTGCTCGTAGAGGTGCGTCCCGTCGAAGGTTGCGAGCGCCCAGTCGTCGCGCGGGAAGTGGGCGGGTACCCAGTCGAGGATCACGCCGATGCCGCGCTGGTGGAGCCGGTCGACGAGGTGGCGGAAGTCGTCGGGCGTCCCGAAGCGCGAGGTGGGGGCGTAGTAGCCGGTCACCTGGTAGCCCCACGAGCCGGAGAAGGGGTGCTCCATCACCGGCAGCAGCTCGACGTGCGTGAAGCCGAGGTCGGAGACGTAATCGGCGAGCTCGTCCGCGAGCTCGTGGTAGCTCAGCGGGCGGTTGTCCTCGAGCGGGTTGCGCCGCCACGAGCCGAGGTGCACCTCGT
This sequence comes from Actinomycetota bacterium, assembly GCA_046731605.1. Classification (GTDB taxonomy): domain Bacteria; phylum Actinomycetota; class Thermoleophilia; order Gaiellales; family Gaiellaceae; genus Palsa-739. The sequence goes on from JBKPLL010000067.1 coordinate 2,246, forward strand.
ACACCGACATCGGTCCGCGCAGCGGGTCGGAGGCCGCGCGCCGCTCGAGCCACTCGTCGTCGCGCCAGAAATGCTTCGCCTCCCACACGACGGAGGCGTTCGCCGGCGGCACCTCGGTATGGAAGGCGAGCGGGTCGCTCTTCAGGCGCATCCGGCCCTCCTGCGTGCGGATCTCGAACTTGTACGTCGTCCCCTCGCCAACGCCTGGGACGAACAGCTCCCAGATGCCGGACGCGCCGAGCGAGCGCATCGGGTGCAGGCGCCCGTCCCAGGAGTTGAAGTCGCCCACCACCGAGACCGAGCGCGCGTTCGGCGCCCAGACGGCGAAGGCGGTGCCGAGTACGCCGTCGAGCTCGCGCACGTGGGCGCCGAGGCGCTCGTAGAGGTGCTCGTGGCGTCCCTCCATCGCGAGGTGAAGGTCGAGGTCGCCCAGCGTCGGTAGGAACGAGTAGGGGTCGCGCACGGTGAACGTGTTCCCGTCCGGGTACTCGACCTCGAGCTCGTAGTCGAGCGGCAGCCGCGCCTTCGGCAGCAGCGCCTCCCAGAGGCCGGCGGGATCCTTGAGCTCGGCCTCGACGCCCGCCGGCTGGATTCGCACGGCCTGTGCCTCCGGCCGAAGCGTGCGCACTACGACGCCGTCCTCGGCCTCGTGGGCGCCGAGCACGCCGTGGGGATTGGCGCCGAGATCGACGGTCACAGGGCTTCCGCGGCCTGGTGCATGAGCCGCTCGATACCCGCGACCGGGATTCCAACCCAGTCGGGCCGGTTGTCGAGCTCGTAGCGCAGCTCGTACACCGCCTTTTCGAGCTCGAACACGGCGAGCAGGCGCTCGACCGCGGCGTCGCCGGGCGGCAGAAGCGTCGCGTCGACGGTCTCGAGATAGCTGTCCAGGAACCGCTCGCGCGCCCGCTCCTCCCAGTCGTCGGGCACGCCGGCATTGCGCGTCAGCTCGGCCGCCGTCGCCGCATAAGCGAAGGAGCGAAGCATCCCGGCGACATCGCGCAGCGGGGAGCGCTTGCGGCGGCGCTCGACGAGCGTCCGGGCCGGCTCGCCCTCGAAGTCGAGGAGGATCCAGTCGTTCCTGCTCCAGAGCGCCTGGCCGAGGTGATAGTCGCCGTGGGTGCGGATCACGCGGCCGCTCGACCCGGCATGGGTGAGGAGCCGTAACTGCTCGCGCACCTCCTCGCCGCGGCCGAGGATCGGTGCGAGGCGCTCGTCGCCGTCGGGCAGCGAGAGGAAGACGCGCGCGATCTCCTCGTCCACCGTCGCGGTCAGGAGCCCGAGCGACTCGACGCTCGGCTCCTCGGGCGCGAAGGCGGGGTCGCTCGGATCGGAGCCGAGGGCGGAGTGCATGTTGGCGGTGACCTCGCCGAGCCGTCCCAGACGGTCGAGAAAGCTCTCCGGCGCCGACGCGATCTCGCCGAGCGCGAGCTCCCAGCCCCCGATCGCGCCCGCAACGTATTCCTGCAGCAGGCCGAGCGTGGCCGTGAGCGGCCCGCCCGAGTAGGCGTACCAGCCACCGAGCGCCGGGATGTTGCGGAAGCCCCGCTCGCTGAGGAAGCGCAGCATCTCGAGCTCCGGGTTGATGCCGGGCTCCAGGCGGCGGAAGACCTTGAGGATCAGCGTCTCGTCGAAGACAACGGAGCTGTTGGACTGCTCCGAGGAGACGAGCCGGGCGGCGCCGAGCTCGCGGCCCAGCGGGGAGAAGTCCTCGGCCGGGCTGAACTCGACCACGCCTTCCGATCCCTGGAGCGTCAGTCCCGTTCGCATCGCGCTGACGATCTCGCGCGCCAGTCCGGCTTCCTCGGCCAGCCCGTCGAACGAGCCGTCGGTGTCGCCGGAGACGAGCAGCTGGTAGATCTCGTGCGCGCCGGTGTCGAAGCGCATCTCGACGAGGGCGAGCGAGAGCGGCGGCTCGGCCTGCCGGATCGCGACGGTCTCGAGTACCGCCGAGTGCGACACCGCCCGCGACTTCGCCCCGTACCAGCGTTGCCGGGTGACGTATTCGATCAGTGACTGCTCGTCCATCTCACTCCACCTGCTCTTCCTGCCTGAGCTGGAACCAGAAGAAGCCGCGCGGCGCGAGCGTCAGCAGGTAGGGCAGCTCGCCGATCGGCGGGAAAGCCGTTCGGCCCAACATCTCGACGGGGACCATACCGTCGTACGCCGAGAGGTCGAGCTGCACGGCCTGCGCCGAGCGCGCGAGGTTATGTACGCAGAGGACGATGTCGTCCTCCCACTTGCGGATGTGGGAGAAGATGCGTGTGTTGTCGCCGACGAGCGGCTCGTACGTGCCGAGCCCGAAGACAGGGTGCTCCTTGCGCAGCGCGATGAAGCGCTGCATCCAGCGCAGCAGCGAGTTCGGCGTGCGGAGCTGCGCCTCGACGTTGACCGCCTGGAAGCCGTAGACCGGGTCCATCAGCGGCTGGAGGTAGAGCTGGGCCCAATCGGCGCGCGAGAAGCCGGCGTTGCGGTCGCCCGACCACTGCATCGGCGTGCGGACTCCGTCCCGGTCGCCGAGGTAGACGTTGTCGCCCATGCCGATCTCGTCCCCGTAATAGAGGACGGGCGAACCTGGTAGCGAGAAGAGAATCGCGTGCAGCAGCTCCGCCTCGTCGCGCCCGGCGTCGAGCAGGGGCGCGAGGCGGCGGCGGATCCCGAGGTTGAGCTTCATCCGCGGGTCCTTCGCGTACTCCTCGTACATGTAGTCCCGCTCCTCGTCGGTGACCATCTCGAGGGTCAGCTCGTCGTGGTTGCGGAGGAAGAGGCCCCACTGGCAGTTGCCTGGGATCTTCGGCGTCCGGTCGAGGATCTCGTAGATCGGTGTCGCGTCCTCGCGCCGCAGGGCCATGAACATCCGCGGCATGACCGGGAAGTGGAAGCACATCTGGCACTCGTCGCCGTCGCCGAAGTAGTCGACGACGTCCTCGGGCCACTGGTTGGCCTCGGCGAGCAGCAGCCGGTCCGGGTAGCGCGCGTCGACCTCGGCCCGGACGCGCCTCAGGTACGCGTGTGTCTCGGGAAGGTTCTCGCCGTTCGTCCCATCCCGCTCGAAGAGGTAGGGCACGGCGTCGAGCCGGAAGCCGTCGATGCCAAGGTCCAGCCAGAAGCGCAGCACCTCGAGCATGGCCTCCTGCACTTCCTCGTTGTCGTAGTTCAGGTCGGGCTGGTGGTGGAAGAAGCGGTGCCAGTAGTACTCGCCGCGGAGCTGGTCGAGCGTCCAGTTCGAGGGCTCGCTGTCGATGAAGATGACGCGCGCCTCGGGGTAGCGCTCGTCCGTCTCGGACCAGACGTACCAGTCCCCCTTCGCGCCTGCGGGTTCGGAGCGCGACTCCACGAACCACGGGTGGTCGGACGAGGTGTGGTTCATGACGAGGTCCGCGATCACGCGCATGCCGCGCTGGTGCGCCTGCTCGACGAACTCGCGGAAGTCCTCCACCGAGCCGTAGTCCGGGTGGAGCGCGAAGAAGTTCGAGATGTCGTAGCCGCCGTCGCGCAGCGGCGACTCGTACATCGGAAGGAGCCAGAGGCAGTCCACGCCGAGCCACTCGAGGTAGTCGAGCTTGTCGATGAGGCCGCGAAAGTCGCCCGAGCCGTCGTCGTTCCCGTCGAAGAACCCGCGGATGTGGATCTCGTAGAAGACTGCCCGCTTGAACCAGAGCGGGTCTCGTTCGAACCATTGCTCCGACATCAGGAGCCGATCCTTAACAGGTGGCTCTGCCCGGGGCCGAGCTTGACGTAGTTGCGGCCGATCCGCCACGTCCAGGTCTCGTCCGTGAGGAGGTCGCGCACCGGGTAGGCGGGGGGGAGCCCGGTCGAGACGGGCACGACGCAGACGCCGACCTGGGTCGCGGCCGGGTCGAGGTTGACGACCGTGACGACGCTGTTCTCGCCGCGGCGCTTGAGGAACGCGAACAGCCGGTCGTTCTCCGTCTCGAGCACCGTGAGCGGATCGAGCCACTGCAGCGCCGGGTTCTCGCGCCGCGCCGCGTTCAGCTTGGCGACGAGCGGCAGCAACGGCCCGTCGAGCTTGCGCCGCTTCAACTCGTACTTCTCCGAGTTGAGGTACTCCTCGGAGCCCGGCCGCACCGGGACGTTCTCGCAGTGCTCGAAGCCGGAGTAGATGCCGTACGACGGGGACAGCGTCGCGGCGAGCACGAGCCGCGCCTCGAAAGCCGCCCGTCCGCCGGCCTGCAGGTACTCGTGGAGGATGTCCGGCGTGTTCGCGAAGCAGTTCGGCCGGTAGAACTCCCGCCACTCGAGCAGCTGGCCGAGGAACTCGAGCAGCTCCCAGCGGTTGTTCTTCCACGTGAAGTACGTGTAGCTCTGCGCGAAGCCGGCCTTGGCAAGCCCGGTCATCGGCGCCGGACGTGTGAAGGCCTCGGAGAGGAAGATCACCTCCGGGTGCGCGCGGCGCACCTCGCCGATCAGCCACTCCCAGAACGGCAGCGGCTTCGTGTGCGGATTGTCGACGCGGAAGACGGTCACACCGCAGCCGACCCAGTGGAGGACGACGCCGAGCAGCGCCTGCCAGAGGCCGCGCCAGTCCTCGCTGCCGAAGTCGACGTTGTAGATGTCCTGGTAGCGCTTGGGCGGGTTCTCGGCGTATTTCAGCGTGCCGTCGGGGCGGCGGTGGAACCACTCGGGGTGCTCCCGGAGCCACGGATGGTCGGGCGAGCACTGGATCGCGAAGTCGAGCGCGATCTCGATCCCCAGCTCCTTTGCGTCGGCGACGAGCGCGCGCAGCTCCTGCTCGGTGCCGAGGGAGGGGTCGATCGCGTCGTGCCCGCCCTCCTTCGCGCCGATCGCCCACGGGCTGCCGACGTCGCCCTTCTCCGCCGTCTCGGAGTTGTTCCGGCCCTTGCGGTTCGTCTGCCCGATCGGATGGATCGGCGGCAGGTAGAGGACGTCGAAGCCGAGCTCGGCGAACCGCGGCAGGAGCTTGCGCACGCCGGCGAACCCTCCCCACGAGCGCGGGAAGAGCTCGTACCACGAGCCGAAACGGCCGAGCACGCGGTCGACGTCCACCGAGTACGTCGCCGACCACGCCTTCTCGGAGCGCGTGCCGGCCGGCGCTGCGAGGGCCTGCTCGACGGTCAGCTCCTCCTCGTCGAGCAGCACCGCTCCCTCCGAGAGCTCGCTGCCCAGATCGGCCTGGCCGGCGGCGGCCTTGCGCCTGAGCTCCTCCTGGAAGGAGGCGACGCGGTCGACCCACCCCTCGATCCGGAAGCTCCAGAGCCCGGGTCGGTCGACCTCGAACGAGCCGGCCCACACGTCGTTGCCGAGCGGCTCGAGCGGTGACTCGCTCCAGCGCGTCGCGTCCGGGCCCTTGTGCCGAACGGCCGCGCCCAGGGTTTCGTGGCCGTCGCGGAAGATCCGGGCCGTCACGTCGACGCGGTCGCCGACGGTGCGCTTGATCGGGTAGCGACCGCAGTCGACCTGCGGCGAGACCTCCTGGATCTGGATCCGCGCCGGCTTCGTCTTCGGGATGGACACGCCCCGAAGTCTCACTGATGAGGAAGGATCGAAACGTGCAGCTCACTCGCTCGGCCGGCGTGCTCCTCCATCCGACCTCGCTCCCGTCCGGGAAGCTCGACCGGGACGCATACCGATTCGTCGACTGGCTCGCGGCGGCGGGCCAGTCGTGGTGGCAGGTCCTGCCGCTCGGCCCGCCGGACGAGTTCGGCTCGCCGTACAGGTCCCCGTCAGCCTTCGCGGCCTCCCCCCAACTCCTTGCCAAGCCGGAGGGCCGAGTCACCGCCGGCGAGATCGAGGACTTCGTCGCGCGTCAGCCGTTCTGGACCGGCGGCTGGGCCCGCTTCGCCGGGGAGGACGCGCTGGCCGACCAGATTCGCTTCGAGCGGGAGTGGGGAGCGCTGCGCGACTACGCAGCCGGACGTGGCGTCCGTCTGGTCGGTGACCTGCCGATCTACGTGGCGGATGTGGGCGCCGACCTGGAGAGCTGGCCGGAGCTGTTCGCGCACGGCGAGGTCGCCGGCGCACCGCCCGATGCGCTCAGTGCGACCGGACAGCGCTGGGGGAACCCGCTCTACGACTGGTCCGTCCATCGGGCGACGGGCTTTCGCTGGTGGCGGGAGCGGTTCCGGCGCACGTTCGAGCTCGTCGACCTCTGCCGGATCGACCACTTTCGCGGCTTCGTCTCCTACTGGGCGATCCCGGCACGCAACTCGACGGCGAAGCGCGGGCACTGGCGGCCGGCACCGGGAGCCGAGCTCTTCCGCGCCGTCGAGCACGAGCTCGGTGACCTGCCGCTGATCGCCGAGGATCTCGGCCACATCACGCGCCCGGTACACCGGCTGCGGGACGAGCTGGGCCTCCCCGGAATGGTCGTGCTCCTCTGGGCCTTCCGTCGCAGGGGCGGCAATCCGCACGCGCTCGAGAACCACCGCGCGAACTCGGTCGTGTATACGAGCACGCACGACACGGACACGGCGGTCGGCTGGTTCACGGGCCTCCGACCGAGCGAGCGCGCCGCCACCGGCCTCGACCCGACCGAGCCGCACTGGGGGCTGATCGAGCTCGCGTACGGATCCAGCGCGGCGCTCGCGATCGTCCCGGCGCAGGACGTGCTCGGTCTCGGCGGCGAGGCCCGGATGAACCGTCCCGGCAGTTTGGAAGGAAACTGGCGCTGGCGACTCGAGCGCGGCGCGCTGACACCCGCGTTGGCGCGACGTCTGCGCGGCCTCGCGGAGCAGCACGCCCGGGCCTGGGACCAGCGCAACTTCAGCGCCACAGCGGCCGCACGAGAGGATCGCTGACGCGCTCCACCCAGGAGACGACCCAGGAGACGAAGCGCGGGAGCAGGCGCACGACCACACCTGCGGCGATCAGCCCGACGACGAGGCCCACGAGCACGTCACTTGGGTAGTGCGCTCCGATGAACAGCCGCCCGACGGCGATGGCCGTTGCTACGACGAGGAAGATCGCACCGGCAATGGGGTCGAAGGCCACCACCGCGAAGGCGATCGCGTACGAGACGGACGCATGATCGCTCGGGAACGACGCGTCCGTGGTGCTCGACCAGGGATGGCTGATCTGGTGGCTCTCGTACGGTCGAGGCCGGGACCAGGCGTGATGGATGGTGAAGGCGACCACGTAGGCGAGCGCGGCCGAGGCAAAGGCGCTGCCGCACGCGAGCTTCCACTTCCGGTCGCCTCCGGGGCGGCTGAAGAACCAGAGCGCCGCGGTCATGACGATCATCAGGGGGATGCTCACCTTCTCGATGTCGCTGAAGAGCGTCCCGATCCAGTGGTGGTGGAGGGAAACGTCGTAAATTGCCTTGTAGGAGCGCCAATCCACCGGCGGAAGGGTATACGGCCCTCCCACGTCGTCTGCGATCATTGGCCGCGGTGAACGTCCTGCTCCTGGCGGAGGCGGACGATCCCGCTGCAGGCGGGCTGGCAGAACGGTTGCGGGGGGCCGGTCACAGCGTCCAACTCGCCGCTGCCACGGGCCCGGCAGAGCTCGCCGCACGTACGGGAAGGCTCGATGCCGCGATCTTCGACGCCCTCGCCGGCTGGTCGGTGGGCGAGCTGCGGCGGCGCTTTCCGGGCGTCCCGCTCGCGGCCTGGCTGCGCGAGAGGTCGGACGAGCTGGTTGCCGTGCTCTTCGCGGCGGGCGCGGACGAGGTGCTCCACCGAGGCATGGGCGCGCAGGAGCAGCTGGCCCGAGTCTCCGGCCTCGCGACGCGGGCGCCGCAAGCGGCGGTCGCGGCTCGACTCGGCCCTCTCGCAGTGGATCCCGAACGAGGTGAGGCGACCTGGCACGGCCGCCGTCTGCCCCTGACGCAGCGCGAGCGCGAGCTCCTCCACGTGCTCGTGGAGGCGCGCGGGGAGACCATTCGCCGGGAGCTTCTGTACCGCCGGGTGTGGGGCTACGCAATGGCCCGCGGCGACCGCGTCGTCGACGTCAACGTGAAGCGGTTGCGTGACAAGCTCGCGAGCGAAGTCGGGGCCCCGATCGCCATCGAGACGGAACAAGGCGTCGGCTATCGGCTGGTGGTCGCCGAGCCGGGCGTAACCGCTCTGTAACGCGTCCGTCTCAACTCTGTAACAGGCGTGCACTGCCGCCGCGATTAGCGTCGCGCTCGACAGCGACCGAGCGAAGGAGATACCCATGCGTCTGGCACTCGTGCCGCGCACGACCGAGTTCTACGCGTTGTTCGCCTCAGCCGGCCGCACCGCGCACGAGGCGGCCCGCCTGACCGAGACGCGCTTTCGCGAGGTTCCCGACCAGAGCGTGCCGCATGCCCGGGTCAAGGACCTCGAGCGAGAGGCGGACGAGATCGTCGGCGAGGTCTTCGGGCTGCTCAACACGCAGTACGTGACACCGTTCGACCGGGAGGACATCTCGGAGCTCGCGCGCGCCGTGGACGATGTCGTGGACTACGTCGAGGAAGCTTCGGATCTGCTCGACCTCTACAAGATCGAAGCGCCGATGGAGCAGGCACGCGAGCAGTGCCGCGTGCTCGTCGAGGCCTGCGCGCAGCTCGAGCGCGCGCTCTCGTCTCTGCGGAACTTCCGGGGGATCGACGAGGCGATCCTCGAGCTCAAGCGCCTCGAGGACGACGGTGACCGCATCGTGCGGGATGCCATCGCGTCGCTGTTCGAGGACGAGGACGTCAGCCCCCGGACGATGATCCGCTGGAAGGATGTCTTCGAGGCGCTCGAGCGCGCGATCGACGCGTGCGAGACCGTCGGCCACGTCGTCGGCAACATCGTCCTCAAGAACGCCTAAGGAGCCAGAGATGAACCTGACGCTCGTTGCCGTAGTCGCCGTCGCGCTCTGCTTCGACTTCACGAACGGGTTCCACGACGCAGCAAACGCCGTCGCCACGAGCGTCTCGACGCGGGCGGTTTCGCCACGGCTCGCGGTGCTGGGCTCGGCGGCGCTGAACTTCGTGGGTGCGTTCCTCTCCCTCAAGGTCGCGACGACGGTCGCTACCGGGATCGTCGACCCGAGCGCAGTGACGCCTCGTGTCGTGCTCGCTGGTCTGATCGGCGCGATCGCCTGGAACCTCTTCACCTGGCGGCTCGGGCTGCCGTCGAGCTCCTCGCACGCGCTCATCGGGGGCGTGGTGGGCTCGGCCATGGCGGCGGCGGGGTTCGGTGTCGTGCAATGGCACGGGCTCTGGGACAAGGTCGTGATCCCGGCGCTCGCTTCGCCCGCCCTCGCGCTGCCGCTCGCAGCGCTTGTCATGCTGGTCGTGCTCTGGATCATCCGGAAGCGCGCCCCCGGACGGGTCAATCGAGTCTTCAGGCGCTTTCAGCTCGTCTCTGCCGGGTTCGTCTCTCTCGCGCACGGCACGAACGACGCCCAGAAGACGATGGGCGTCATCGCGCTCGCGCTCGTCGCCGCGAATCCCGGTGAGAGCTTCCACGTCCCGTATTGGGTCATCGTCTCCGCTGCAGCGGCGATGGCCGCCGGAACCTACGCCGGCGGATGGCGGATCATTCGCACGCTTGGACAGCGCGTGGCGAAGCTGGAGCCGCCGCAAGGCTTCGCAGCAGAGACGGCGAGCGCAACGCTGCTCTGGCTCACGGCACATCTCGGCTTCCCTGTCTCCACCACGCACACGGTCTCGAGCGCGGTGCTCGGGGCGGGCGCGACGTCACGCTTCTCCGCGGTCCGCTGGGGAATCGCCGGCAACATCGTCGTCGCGTGGCTGGTCACGCTGCCTGCGGCGGCGCTAGTCGGCGCGGGAGCGGAGCTGACGACTCGGCTTCCCGGTGGCGTTGTCTGGGCGCTCTTGCTGGCGCTCGCTCTCGCCGCTCCGATCGTTCTCGTTCGCCGCCCCCGCGTCCGGCGGGCGCCGGCCTCGGCAGCCGCCGCTCAGTCGTAGGGCTGCGGCTCCAAGCCGGTCTCGACCTCGCGGTGCCCGTCGACCTCGTAGGCGATGTCCACCGTCTCGTGCTTTCGATAGGTGCCCGCGATCCCGAGCCACATCGACGCCCAGCGCCAGAAGCCGAGCCGGCCCTCCTGGGCCAGCGGGCGCGGGAAGACGAGTGACCGCCCGTCGAGCTCGAAGTCCCGTCCGCGCAGCTGGCGGACGCCGCCGACATAGACCTCGAAGACGGGCGGAACATGGTCCGGCAGTTCGATCCGCGAGCGCTGGGACACGTTCATAGAATGCCCCGCGGGTGCGTCGCAAGCTGCCGTCCCTCGTCCTAGCCGTGCTTGTCGCGCTCGCGACGGCAGGCGTCGCTGCAGCCGCGAACGGGGGCTTCACACCGGTCGAGCCGGCGTCGCCGAACGCGCACCACATCCAGGGCGCCTATTACCTCATCCTCAGCTTCACGGCGGCGATCTTCGTGCTCGTCGAGTCGTTGCTCGTCATCTTCGTCGTCAGGTACCGAAGCCGCGGGCGGGCGCGCGCCGTCGAGGGCGCGCAGGTGCACGGGCACACCCGGCTCGAGCTGATCTGGACCGCCATCCCGGTCGTGATCCTCGCGATCATCGCCGGCTTCGTCTTCTACGAGCTGCCCAACATCGACTCCGCGCCGGCCGCCGCAGACCCGATCCCGATCACGGTGGAGGGCCACCAGTACTACTGGCAGTTCGACTACCCGGGCGGCGCGCGTTCGATCGGGACGCTGCACGTCCCGGCCGGCGCAGTCGTCGACCTCAAGGTCGTCTCGCCGGACGTGATCCACAGCTGGTGGATCCCGGCGCTGGGCGGGAAGATCCAGGCGATCCCGGGCCGGATCAACCACACCTGGTTCAAGGCGGACCCCGGCAGCTACGACGGGCAGTGCGCCGAGCTCTGCGGCGTCTTCCACGCTTCGATGGACACGACCGTCCAGGCGCAGTCGCAGCAGCAGTACGAGCACTACCTCGACACCTGGCAGGACACGATCGGGAAGCAGATCTGGAACGGCGTCTGCGCCACCTGCCACGGGAACCTCGGCCAGGGCGGCTACGGGATCGCGATCGCCAACAATTCGTTGCTCACCCAGAAGGCGGGCCTCGAAGGCATCCTCCGCAACGGCTTCACCGGCCCCCGGGGCGCGATGCCTCCCGTCGGCGACACCTGGACGCAGGACGAGATCGACGCGCTCGCCGGCTATGTGAAGAAGCACATTTACAAGTCCGCGCCGGGAGGAGCGACGAGTGGCGGCTAGATCCGAAGCTGCCTACCCGGTCGGCTGGAAGAGCGGCCGCGTCGCGAGCTGGCTCGTCACGGTCGACCACAAGCGGATCGGGATTCTCTACATCGCGACCTCGCTGGTGTGGTTCGTCGCGGGCGGGGTCCTCGCGCTCCTGATGCGCACGCAGCTCGCGACGCCGAAGGAGGCGTTCCTGACGAAGAACTCGTACAACGAGGTCATGACGATGCACGGCACGACGATGATCTTCCTCGTCGTCATCCCGATCCTGGCCGGCTTCGCCAACTTCCTCGTGCCGCTGATGATCGGGGCGCGCGACATGGCGTTCCCTCGCCTCAACGCGCTCTCGTACTGGCTCTTCCTCCTCGGCGGGATCATCCTCTGGCTCAGCTGGTTGGCGAAGGGCGGCGCCGCCCACGCGGGCTGGTGGTCGTACCCGACGCTCTCGGAGAACTTCCCCTTCACGAGTCCGGGACACGGCCAGGACTACTGGATTCTCAGCATCCACGTCCTCACGCTGTCCTCGCTGCTCGGGGCGATCAACTTCATCGTCACGATCCACAACATGCGGGCGCCGGGCATGACGTGGATGCGGATGCCGCTCTTCGTCTGGGCGGTCGAGACGTACGCGATTTTGCTGCTCGTCGCGCTGCCCGCGCTCTCGGCCGCGGTGACGCTGCTGCTGCTCGACCGCACCGTCGGGACGCATTTCTTCATCCCGTCGCACGGTGGGAACCTGCTGCTCTACCAGCACATGTTCTGGTTCTTCGGGCACCCCGAGGTCTACATCATGGTGCTGCCCGTCTTCGGGATGATCTCGGAGATCGTGCCGGTCTTCTCGCGCAAGCCGATCTTCGGCTACAAGGCGGTCGCGTTCTCGACGATCGGCATCGCCTTCTTCTCGATGCTCGTGTGGGCGCACCACATGTTCACGACCGGGATGCCTGTCGGGCTCGACTCGTTCTTCATGATCTCGTCGATGGTGATCGCGGTGCCGACGGGGATCAAGATCTTCAACTGGATCGCGACCACCTGGCGCGGCAACCTCATCTTCGACACGCCGATGCTGTTCGCGCTCGGCTTCATCGCGCTGTTCACCATGGGCGGCCTGTCGGGGATCTTCCTCGCGGCCTTCCCCGTGGACTGGCAGGTGAACGACACCTATTACGTCGTTGCCCATTTCCACTACGTCCTCTTCGGCGGCTCGGCCTTCGGCTTCTTCGGCGGCTTGTACTACTGGTGGCCGAAGATGTTCGGGCGGACGCTCGACGAGCGCCTCGGCAAATGGCACTTCTGGCTGCTCTTCGTCGGTTTCAACCTCACCTTCCTGCCGCAGCACATGCTCGGACTGCTCGGGATGGTCAGGCGCATCTACACGTACCACCAGGGCGGCCTCTGGGAGACCTACAACCTCATCTCGTCGATCGGGTCCGGCGTCATGGCGGTGGCGACCCTCGTCTTCCTGATCAATGTCTGGCGGACGAACGTCTTCCGCAAGGGCGTCCGGGCGGGGAACGACCCGTGGCTGGGCGACACGCTCGAGTGGTACACGACCTCGCCGCCGCCGCCCCACAACTTCGACAGCGTCCCCTACGTGACGAGCGCGCGGCCGTTGCGGGACCTGCGGCGGCGCCTGGCGGAGCAGCCGCAATGAGGACCTCGCTGGCACCCGGGCCGTGGCTGCGCCTGTCGGCGCTCGTTGCGGCCGGCGGAACGCTGCTCGCGGTGATCTCCGGGGCGGAGAACCTCGGCACGGCGCATCGACTCCTGGCCGCGCTCGTCGCCCCGCCGCTCGCCGCGCTCGTCGTCTCGGCCTGGTACGCGCATCGGCGGCTCGTGCCGGCAGCGCTTGCGGCAGCGACGCTGTTCGCCGCTGCTGCGGCGGTTCCTGGGCCGCACATGCACTCCGGGCTCGCGGCCTTCGCCCTGGCGGCGCTCGTGATTGTCGTCAGCGAGAGCTTCCGCGGCGAGCGCGTGGCGTGGGGGTCGTGGCGCGACTACGTGGCGCTGACGAAGCCGCGGATCATGTCGCTCCTGCTCGTCACCGGATTCTGCGGGATGATCGCCGGCGCGCGGGGTTGGCCCGGCACCGGGCTCGCTGTGGCCGCCATGTCCGGCCTCGCGCTCGCGTGCGGGGGAGCCTCGGCGCTCAACCACGTGCTCGACCGCGACATCGACCCGCTCATGGGGAAGCGCACCCGCTCCCGCCCGGTTGCGTCTGGGCGCGTACCCCCGAGTCGGGCGTTCGAGTTCGGGCTCGCGCTGCTCGCGTTCTCCTTCGTCCTGCTCGGGAGCGCCGTCAACGTCTTGACCGCGGTGCTCGCGCTCGTCGGCGGTCTCTTCTACGTCATCGTCTACACGCGCTGGCTGAAGCGCTCGACCTCGCAGAACATCGTGATCGGTGGAGCCGCGGGCGCGGTGCCGCCGCTCGTCGGCTGGGCGGCGGCAACCGGGCATGTCGGGATCGCGGCGCTTCTCCTTTTCGCGATTGTCTTCATCTGGACGCCGCCGCACTTCTGGGCGCTTGCGCTTTTGATCAAGGAGAACTACGCGAACGCGCGCGTGCCGATGCTGCCGGTCGTACGCGGCGACCGGGCGACCGCGCGCCAGATCGTCCTCTACTCGCTCGTGCTCGTGGCGGCGACGCTGCTGCCGTGGGGCTGGGGCGGAGCCGGGCCGCTGTACGTTTCCTGCGCCCTCGCGCTCGGGGCCGGGTTCGTCTGGCTCGCCGAGTCCCTGCGGCGGGACACGACCCCGAGGCGCGCGATGCTCCTCTTCCACTACTCGCTCCTGTACCTCGCGCTGCTCTTCGCGGCGCTGGCGGTGGACGCGGTGATCGCCTGATGGATCCCGAGCTCGCACGCCGGAACGTGCGTCTGGGGTGGATGCTGTTCGGCGTCTTCGTCCTCCTCTTCGCGGGCTGCGTCGGGATCGCGCTGCTCTACCTCCACTTCCAGTAGTGGACGGAATCTGGCTGGCGCGTCCCGACGAGACGGGCGCGGGCGAGCCGGTCGCGGTCAAGGACCTGCTCGACACGGCGGGACTGACGACGACGTACGGCTCCGCGCTCTTCGCCGACCACGTCCCTGCCGTAAGCGCCGAGGCCGTTCGCCTGCTCGAGGCCGGCGGCTTCGCGGTCGTCGGGAAGACGAACCTGCACGAGTTCGCGTACGGGATCTCCTCCCAGAACGCGCACTACGGCACGGTTCCGAATCCTGCGGCGCCGGGACGGCTCGCCGGGGGCTCGAGTGGAGGGTCCGCAGCCGCGATCGCGGCCGGCGATGTGGAACTCGCGCTCGGCACGGATTCCGCGGGGTCGATCCGGATCCCCGCCGCGTGGTGCGGCATCGTCGGGCTCAAGCCGTCACATGGTCTCGTCTCCGTCGACGGCTGCTTCCCCCTCGCGCCGAGCTACGACGTCATCGGCCCGATGGCGTCGACGGTGGACGGGTGCGAGCGGCTGCTGCGGGCGCTTGCGCCAGGGTTCGAGCCGGCCGAGGTCGAGTCGCTGGTGGAGCTCGAGGTCGGGGTCGCGTGGCTCGATCGTGCAGACCTGCTCGTGCGCCGGCGCGTGTCGGAGGTCGCGTCCCTCTTCCCGCGCCGCCGCGAGCTCGAGCTTCCGCTTGCGCCTGCCGACCGGTCCGACTTCATGCGCGAGGTGGCCGACGTGCACCGCGCGCTCTTCCCGGACAACGTGGAGCTGTACGGCGACAACGTTCGCGGAAAGATCGAGCGCTGCCTGCGCGTGACCGACGCGGAGGCGGCTGCCGCCGAGCGCGAGCGGGAGGAGTACCGCGAGCGATTCCTCGAGGCGTGCGGAAAGGTCGATCTCGTCGTGACCCCGACGGTGTTGCTCGTAGCTCCGCCGGCCGGCGCGGACGAGCTCGCGTTGCGGCTCCCTGCCACGGATCACACCTATCCGTTCAGCTCGCTCGGCTGGCCGGCGCTGGCGCTCCCCTGTGGCCCGGCCGAGGACGGCTTGCCGGCCTCGATCCAGCTCGCCGCCCCTGCGGGCGAAGACGGCCGTGTCCTCGCCGCCGGCCGCCTGCTCGAGTCGTTGCTGCCAGGGCTCAGCGAGACCCGGCTTTCCTCGTAACAGACTGTCACTAGGGGGGTGCGCGGTCCCTGAGGCGTGGTGTGGGTGGTTTGAGGAAGTGGAGGAGGATCGCGTCGGGCGACCTGACTCGAAAGGCCACGTCCAGCGCGACAGTCGAAACCGGTCCGCGACCCTGGCGGCGGAGACGCCGAGCGGCGTGCACGAGCACCCTCACCTGCTCGTAACTCGGCCTGTAGAGCCCCATCTGGGCGGCAGCCCGGCCGACGCTGCGGTTCATCTCGGCGATGGGAACCGTCCTGCGAGACTGCCGTTCGATCTCGTCGAGAAGCCGGCGCGGAATCCGAGGAGCAAAGGAAAGCACGCCGTCAGATTCGCGTGCCAAGGATCACGGAGACGTTAGGCCTTGGTGTCGGAACAGCGCCCAGGAACGCAAGTAACAGTCTGTTACAAGGAAAGAGCTCGCACTTGGGGCCGGGCCAGGCGGGTTAGGGGCTGCTCGGCGCGGTCGTGGCGAGCACGGCGGCCTCGTAGACCGGGTCGGGCGTGAAGCGGTCAAGCTCGTCCGAGAGGACGTCGCTCGGTGTCGGGGGGTCGCCGGGGGGAAGCGGCACTGCCTCCCCGTCGAGCGCCACGCTTTCGAGCTTCTCCGCCGGCTCGTGCTCGAGCGCGATCGCTTCCCGTCCCAGCCGCGAGCGAAGCCAGCCGCAGAGGAGCCACGCCTGCGCTGCGGTTCCGCGCACGCGCACCGTCTGCACGTCGGCGAGCGCCGGCCAGAGCGTCGCCAGATGCGAGCGCCACCGGGACGTCCTCGCCCACGCGATGTCCGAGGCGGCGCAATGCGGGAAGAGCTCCGCGAGAGACCGGTACGCGCCCGGGAGGTCGTCCCACTCGGTCGAGTCGACGATCAGCCGGTCGGTGAGCGCGACGAGCTGCTCCAGCTCCGGCGCGCCCCACGGCGGCTCGCCGCGCCAGCGTAGGAACACGGGCAGATCGGCGATCAACAGCGGCTCGACGATGCTCGCCGGAGCCTGCGCTCGCGCGCCACGCAACGTCAACTCGATCACCTCGGTCACGAGGCCGCGGTCCGTGTCCGGCACCTCCCACCGTTCGACGTGCGCCTCGCAGTCGATCCGGTTGTCCGGCGCGCCGGGCTCCGGAAACAACAGGATCGTGCGCGACGGATGGAGCTCGGCCATGCCCTCCAGCGCCGCGCGCGCCGGCTCCGCCCACTCGGCCGGCACCCACGCGAGATGCGTCATCACCGAGGTGCGCATGCTCGCCGCCTCCTCCGAAGCCTTGGCCCGCAGCCGCGCGAGCGCGGTGTCGACGTCGGCGAGGCAGACGTCCTCGCCGAACCAGTCCAGCTCGCTCAGTGCCGTCGCCACGACCGGCCGTCCCGTTGGAGCAGCTCGTCGGCGCTCGGCGGCCCCCACGAGCCCGCCGGGTAGTTCGGGAACGCGGGCTTGTCGCGCTGCCAGGCGGCGACGATCGAGTCGACGAGCAGCCACTGCTCCTCGACCTCGTCCGCGCGCGTGAACAGCGTCGAGTCGCCGAGCATCGTGTCGAGGATGAGGCGCTCGTACGCCTCCGGCATCCCCGTACGGAAGGCGCCGCCGTAGAGGAAGTCCATGTGAACCGTGCGGATCGTCATCCCCTGCCCCGGCACCTTGGCGCCGATCGCCAGCGAGACGCCCTCGTCCGGCTGCACGTGGACGACGAGCACGTTCGGGCGCAACCCCTCCGAGGCCGCCTCCTCGAACGGCGGATGGGGAGCCGCCTTGAACTGGATCGCGATCGTCGTCTCGTGGCGCGCAAGCCGCTTTCCCATCCGCACGTAGAACGGCGTGTCCGCCCACCGCCAGTTGTCGACGAAGAGCTTCGCCGCGATGTATGTGTCCGTCATCGAGTCGGCTGCGACGCCCGCCTCCTCGCGGTACGCGACGACCTCCTCGCCCTCGACGAAGCCGCGCCCGTACTGCCCGCGCACGACCGACTTCGGCCCGGGCGTGTGCAGGGCGCGCAGCACCTTCACCTTCTCGTTGTGAACCGAATCGGAGGTGAAGTCGATCGGCGGCTCCATCGCAGTCAGCGCGAGCAGCTGGAGGAGATGGTTCTGGAAGATGTCGCGGATCGCGCCCGCATGCTCGTAGTAGCCGGCGCGCGCCTCGATCCCGATCGACTCCGCCACCGTGATCTGGACGTGGTCGATGAACTGGCGGTTCCAGATCGGCTCGAAGATCCCGTTCGCGAAGCGGAGCGCGAGCATGTTCTGAACCGTCTCCTTGCCGAGGTAGTGGTCGATCCGGAAGATCTCCTCCTCTTTGAAGTACTCGAGCAGCGTCGCCGTCAGCTGTTGCGCCGACGCGAGGTCGTGGCCGAACGGCTTCTCGACCACCAGCCTCGTCCAGCCCCGGTCGTCGCGCCGCTTGCCGAGCGCCTCGACGATGGTCGGAAAGGCGGGTGGCGGCACCGCGAGGTAGAAGACGCGGTTGCCGCCGAGCTCCTCGTCCTCGTCGAGCTTCTCGAGCAGGCCGTGCACCTTGTCCTCGCCGCTCGAGTCCGCGAAGTCGGTCGAGACATAGTGGAGCCGCGGGGCGAGCTCCTCCCAGGTGTCCTGCCGGAACTCGTCACGCGCGTGCTGCCTGACCGCCGCCTCCATGTCCTGCCGGAACGAGTCGTCGTCACCCTCGGTGCGCGCGACGCCGACGATGGCGAAGCGCTGCGGGAGCAGGCGGCGGACGGCGAGCGCGTAGAGCGCCGGCATGAGCTTCTTGTGGGTGAGGTCGCCGGAGGCGCCGAAGATGACGAGCGCGCAGGGGTCGGGCGTTCGCCGCAGTGCGAGGCCCTCGGCGAGCGGGTTTTCCTGTTGCTTCGGGGCCGTGGCGGTCATTGCTCCGGGCTCTTCTCGAGGTGGCCGCCGAAGCCTTTGCGCATCGCAGAGAGGACGCGGTCGCCCCAGTCGGCCTCGCCGCGTGAGGCGAAGCGGTTGAACAGGGAGGCGGCGAGCACCGGTGTGGGAACGCCCTCCTCGACGGCGGCCTGCACTGTCCAGCGGCCCTCGCCGGAGTCGCTGACGCGCCCCGCGTACTCGTCGAGCTCCGGCGTCTCGTGCAACGCCTCCGCGGTGAGGTCGAGCAGCCACGAGGCGATCACGGAGCCGCGCCGCCACACCTCGGTGATCGCGGCGACGTCGAGGTCGTACTTGTAGAGGTCGGGATTGCGAAGCGGCGTCGTCTCGGCGTCGGTCTCCTGTGCGTGCTTGCCGACGTTCGCGTGCTTGAGCACGTTGAGGCCCTCGGCGTACGCCTGCATCAGGCCGTACTCGATGCCGTTGTGGACCATCTTCACGAAGTGGCCCGCCCCCGAGGGACCGCAGTGGAGCCAGCCCTGCTCCTCGGGCGCCGCGTCGCCCTTCCGGCCGGGCGTGCGCACTGCCGCGTCGGCCCCGGGCGCGAGCGTCTTGAGCACCGGCACGAGCCTCCCGACGGCCTCGTCGTCGCCGCCGACCATCAGGCAGTAGCCGCGCTCGCGACCCCAGACGCCGCCGCTGACGCCGACGTCGACGTAGTGGAGACCCTTGTCCCGGAGCTCTTTCGAGCGCCGCAGGTCGTCGACGTAGTACGAGTTGCCGCCGTCGATGATCGTGTCGTCCTCGGCGAGGAGCGGTGCCAGCTCGCCGACGATGGAGCCGACGATCCCCGCCGGCACCATGAGCCAGACCGAGCGCGGGGCGTCGAGCTGCCCGACGAGCTCCTCGAGCGAGCCCGCCGTGCGCGAGTCGACCTTGGGGTCGAACGTCTTCAGATCGTGACCGGCCGCACGCAGGCGCTCGGTCATGTTCGCGCCCATCCGGCCGAGGCCGACCATTCCGAGTTGCACTAGAGATCCTCCAATCTGACTCTCGCAACTCGGCGGCCCCGCTCCTTCAGTGTCTCGAGGTCGCCCGCTGCCTGGGCCCGGATCAGCCGCCGGAACCCGAACGGCTTGCCGGGGATCGGGAGCTCGTCTCCCTGGTCGTCGACGACCTGGAGGAAGAGACCGGTGTTCGGACCCCCCTTGTGTAGCTGACCCGTCGAATGCTGGTAGCGCGGGCCGTAGCCGTGCGTCACGGCCAGATTGCTTCGGCGTCTCACGTCCGCGATCACGCGATCGAGCCTCGCCTCGGCGTTTGGCCCCGGCTCGACGAATGCCTGGATGCAGAAGTAGTCGCCTTCCCGCACCAGCGCGAGCAGCTCCTCGATCGAGCCTTCCGGCTCGAGCTCGGGCTCCTTGCCCGTCGCCAGGACCTCGTTCGTCTTGTCCTTCGCAGCCTGGACATCGGGTTGGTCGAACGGGTTGATCTGCAGGTACGCGCCGGCGACGGCGATCGCGAACTCCCAGCGGAAGAACTCGGCGCCGAGCGCGTACGGGTCGGGCAGCTCGGGCTGCGCGGCCTGCCGGTCGGCTCCGTCGGGCGACTCTCCCGGCGCGGGGACGAGCCCCTTCCCGTGCTTGCCGGTCGACTCCGCGATGAGCTGCTCGGCCCACAGGCCGAAATCGCCGGGCGCATCGCCGATGCAGATCTTGTCGCGTCCCTCCTGCCAGCCCGCTCCGAACCGGCTCCCGAGCTCGTAGCCGGGGTTGCCCTCGCCGGAGCGGCAGGCCTCCCGCATCTCCCGCGCACGGTCCAGCAGCCGCGAGGCGTCGATGCCCATCAGCACCGCCGGGACGATCCCGAACGGCGAGAGCGCCGAGTAGCGGCCGCCGATGGACGGCTCGCCGGCGAACACCGCCCGGAAGCCGCGCTGGCGAGCGAGGTGCTCGAGCTCCGACCCGGGATCGGTGACGGCGCAGAACAGTTCGGCCTTCTTGCGGGTCTTCTCCCAGAAGTAGTCGGTGTGCGAGCGCGTCTCGAGTGTCGACCCGGACTTCGAGGACGAGATGAACAGGGTGCGCTCGAGGTCGAGTTTCTCCTCGAGCTCCCGGATCGCTTTCGGGTGCGTCGTGTCGAGAACGTAGAACCGATCCACCTCGAAACTGCGGCGCAGAACCTCGGGGGCGAGCGAGGAGCCGCCCATCCCGCAGAGCACGACGTCGTCGACCTCGTCGCGCACGGACTCGGCCAGGCGGCGGATCTCGGCGAGGCCCTCCTGGACGTGCAGTGGCTCGTCGAGCCAGCCGAGCCACTGCGCCTCGTCGCTGCCGGTCCACGTCGTCGCGTCGCGCTCCCAGATCCCCTCGATCAGGCGCTCGCGATTCACCGCTACGCGGTCACGGCCTCGCACTTCGCCCGCACGCCGTCGAGCAGCTCCTCGAACGAGTCGGAGAACTTCGCCACGCCCTCCTTCTCGAGCGTGAGCACGACGTCGTCGTAGTCGACGCCGACCGCAGCGAGCTCCTCGAGCAGCCGATGCGCCTCGTCGACACCGTCGAGCACCGTGTCGCCGCGCACCTCGCCGTGATCCTGGAAAGCCTGGATCGTCTCCTCCGGCATCGTGTTCACCGTGTGCGGGCCGATCAGCCCCTCGACGTAGAGGACGTCCCGATACTCGGGATTCTTCGTCGAGGTCGAGGCCCACAAGCACCGCTGAGGCAGTGCGCCCTTCGCCTCGAGCGCCTCCCAGCGCGCTCCCGAGAAGGCCTCGAGGTAGTTCTCGTACGCGATCTTGGCGTTCGCGATTGCGAGCTTGCCGCGGAGTGCGAGGGCCTCCTCGGAGCCGATCGCC
>JBKPLL010000068.1:0-17340 GCA_046731605.1 Actinomycetota bacterium
GCCCCGGTCTGCACGATGAGCTCGACCTCCTGTCCCGGGGTCAGTGGCGGCAGCGTCACGCCGCCCGGGACGGTGATCTCGACCGGCAGGCCGTCGATCGAGACGACGAGCGGCGAGACACTGACGAGGCGTCCCTCGATCTCGACCGTCCCGGACCCCGGCGCCGCTGTGAAGTCGTCCTCGACGAGGTGTCCGTGCTCGAACTCGACCTCGAACTCCCCCATCTCGCCCTTCTCCTCACCGTCGTGCCGCGAGGCGAGATGGCTGTTTCCGGTGTGGATCGTGAGGACGCTTCGTCCGCTCGCGACCCGCATCGCATGCGCCAGGCGCTGTACGACAATGCCTCGAATGCGTGCCTTCTCGACGTGGGACACGACGTGGAGACGCGACGCTCTGACCGTGCCGTCGCGCAGCCGGTTCCCGACGGCGCGCACACGGTCTCCGAGCCGCACGCGCCGCGGCGCAACGCGAACAGTGACGGCGAGCCCTCTGCGCCCGGTGGTCAGGACGATCGTGCCGCTGTGCGCGCGCTTCGCTACGACGATTCCTCTGATCGCTTTCGGCGCGGCGGTCGCCGACCCGACGGCGAGCAGGAAGACCGCTAGCGCAAGCAGGGCTGTCCATTTCATTGCTGACTCCTCTTTCGGGTGACTGGGCGACCGCGTGGGGTGCGGTCCCTACCGAGGAAGAGGTCCTAGGCGCGAAAAAGTCGCGCTCGGCTCTCAGCCGCCGTCGGAGCCGCCGCTATCGTGGCCGCTGCCCGAGCCGGAGCCGTCCGAGCCGGAAGAGGTCGTGGTCGTCGTCGTGGTGGAGCCGTCGCCGGGCCCGGAGCTCGACCCCGAGGAGCCGCCGTCCGAGGAGCGGTCGCCGGAGCCGTCCCGGCCTGAGCCGGAGGAGGTGCTACCGCCGCCGTCGCCTCCATCCGACGTCGGTTGGGCGAGCGCCGTCGCATCGACCGAGCCGTCCCTGCCACCCTCTGACGAGCCGTCGCCGGAGGACGGGCCGAGGTCGCCGCCTGCTTCGTCCGAGTCCGAGCTTCCCGAGCCGGAAGCGCTCGAGCCGCTGCCGCTGCTCCGCGAGTGCTCGGGCTCGGAGTGGCGGAAGCCGTGCCTTTGGTGCTCGGGCATGGAGGTGACCGTGAGCGTCGGTGCGCCGGCGTGGCGCACACGGGCTCGAGCCTGGTGAGGCGTGGCTGCGTGGTCCGGAGTCTTGAGAGCGTGGTGGGGGCCTCGGGTCGGATTCCCTCCACCCACGAGCGCGAGCGCACCGACGCCGACGGCGGCAGCCTTCGTGGCGGCCGGCAGGGGAGAGGTGCCCTCCCCGCCGGAGACGAGGCGAACCAGTGGCTGGAGCCAGGGAACGCCGCCAAGCCCGGCGGCCACCCCGCGCAGCCGATCCCGGAGACGCCTGCGCGCGCGCAACAGGAGCGAGCGAACCGAGGGTGGGCTGAGCGAGAGCTCGGCGGCGAGCTGGCCGTAGCTGAGCCCGCGGATCTCGCGCAGGAGGAAGGCCTCGCGCTGGGCGGGAGGCAACTGCTCGACCTCGTCCCAGACGGCGGCGAGCTCCCCCGCACGCAGGAACTGAGCCGAGGCGTCCGGAGTCCCTGCTTCCGGCAGGTCGCAGGTCGGCACCGGCGAAGCCGCGCGCTGGCGGAAGCGCGCATAGCACTCGTGACGCGCGACCGCGAGCAGCCAGGCCAGCGGCTCCCGCGGCGTCGAACCGTTCAGGATCGCGCGGTGCGCGGCCAGGAAGACCTGCTGCGTCGCGTCCTCGGCCTCGGCGCGGTCACGCAGGAGCGACCCGCAGAGCCTCGCGACCGCGGCCCCGTGCTCGCGGTAGAGGGACTCGGTGTCCTGCGACCTGCCGTTGCTCTCGAGTGCGGGTAGCCCCATGGCGACGAACGGCTCTACGGCCGGAGGGGCGCTTCGGATTGCCGGTCAGCTGCGGCGGCGGCCGACGAGGCGCGCGCCGACTGCGCGCAGCCGGCCCCGGGCGATCGCCTCTTCCTCCACCACGCGGAGGGAGTCGCCGAGGTTCCAGCGGTGGAGCCAGGCGCCGCGCACCGGCAGGCCGAGCTCGAAATAGGGCACCAGCTCCGCAAGGATCCGCTCGAGGGGATGTAGGTGCTCGCGGTGATCCGCGACGAGCTCGTCGGCCGTCTGCGGTTGCTCTTCACCGAGCGCCATGCGCTGCTCGAGCCACCAGGCAGCCGCCTCGTGGTCGAAGGCGCCGGAGTCGAACTCGTCGATGACGAGCGTCCCGCCAGGCTCGACCACCTCTGCGAGCTTGCGGCAGGACTCGCGGAGCGGGTCGACGTGGTGGAGGGAGACAATCGCGACCGCGGCCGCGAACGAGCCGGCGGGCTCCTCGAGGTCTGCAAGGGCGACGGTGCGGACGTCCTCGCTGTCCGACCCGGGGTCGATCGCCACCACGTCGTAGCCCGCCGCGCGGAGCGCTCGGGCCAGGCGCCCTGCGCCGGCGCCTATCTCCAGCACGCGCGCGGGCGGCTCGGGTAGGTTCGCGCGGACGAAGGCTCTCAGGTCGACGGGCGCCACCGGTCGATTCTGTCTGTCGGTGGCGCGCGCCGTCCGGGCTATCCGACGTACTGGTCGACATTCGCCTTTGTGATCGTGAGCGGTTGCCCGAGCCGAAGCTCCTGCCTGTAGCTGTAGTAAGGACGGTGCCGACCGAGCTACCGACGTCGTAGCTTCCCGGCGTAAACGTGTGGCCCCAGCGAGATGTCAGTTGCCCACGAAGGTTGCCATTGTTCCGAGTCGCATGTTCATCTCCTAGCCGTCCTCAACTTCGAGGTCCGTGCCGCGTGGCTGCCAGCCGGGGACGAATTGCGGCCCAGGGCCGGCGTGGACTGCCTGCGGGTCGCCGCCGTCGGAGGCATCGACCGTGTACACCGTGCGGCTGGGGAAGTCGAGCGTGGCGATCCGGCTGCCGTCGGGCGACCAGGCGGTGCCGTAGTAGGTGGCTCCGCTGGTGATCGGGTGCTGGTTGGAGCCGTCGGCATTCATCACCGAGATGTCGCCCCAGCTGTTGCCCATGTCCGCGATCCCGTGCGTGTCCGCGAGGTAGGCAATCTTGCTGCCGTCGGGGCTCCAGTCGGGCACCTGGTCCTTCGGCTGCGAGTCGAAGGTGAGCTGCGTCTGACTCGAGCCGTCGGCGTTCATCACCCAGACCTGCGAGGTGCCGGTGCGGTTGCTGGTAAAGACGATCTTCTGGCCGTCCGGCGAGAAGGCGGGGTAAACGTTGTTGCCGACGCCACCCGTCAGCCTGGTGACATCGCTGCCGTCGCTGTCCACGACGTAGATGTCGCGGGTGAAGGTCGACGGGCCGGCGCAGAAGACGATCTTGCTTCCGTCGGGCGAGAAGTCGGGGAAGATCGCGGTGACGCTCATGTGCGTGACCTGCTGTTTGTCGGTGCCGTTCTGCTTCATCGTCCAGACCTGGACGGGACCGCCGCCTTGCCCCGAGCAGTAGGCGATCCGACCGCCGTCGGGCGAATAGGCGGCGCAGGCGTCGAAGGCAGGGTCGGTCGTGAGCCGGCGCAGGTCCTGGCCGTTGGGCCGAGCTGTGTAGACGTCCGTGTTCCCGTTGACGTTCATCCCGAAGGCGATCCGCCCGTTCGTCGCGCCCGCGTAGGTGGCGCGCGCCGCACCGCTGAGCGCGGCCAGAGCGCTGAGCGCGCAGATCGCGGCGACCGTTGTGATGGAGAGAGCCCTCTTCATGTCATTCCTCCTGGATCTCATGGCTGCCCGACGTACTGGTCGAGATTGGCGCTCGTGATCGTGAGCGGCTGGCCGAGTCGCAACTCCTGATGCTTGGGGTGGTAGGTGACTCTGAGCCCCCATTCACCGAGCCGGTACTCGCCGGCCCTGAAGTGGTGGCCGGTGAGCAGGCGGTGCGCTGCCCAGACGGTGAGATAACCGAGCTTGACCGGGTCGCCCGGCATCACGTCCACCGTGGAGCCGCTCTTGACGTAGCCGACCATGTCCGTGCCCTTCAACGAACTGCCGCCGTTGCCGGCCGCGAAGATCTGGCCGATCTCTCCCGTCTGGGTGATCGCTGCCGCGGCCATGTAGGCCTCGGTCGGAGCGATGCCGATCAGGCCCCTGAGGCCGGGGTGGGCCGACATGAAGCTCTCGACCGCGTCGAGCTCGGCCTGGTCGCCCGCGCCGGTGAGGTTGAGCACCCCGTCCAGCTTCATGTTCGGGTACGCCTGGGGGATGTAGGCCGCGACGATCTTTTCCCAGGTCGTGCCGATCGGGTACTGGTGTTGTTCCTCGAGGATCGCGTATTCGCCTTTGTCCTGGATCTGGGAGGCGAGGGCGTCGGCGAGCGCGTGTCCGAAGTCGGTCGCGCCGGAATAGTTGACCCAGAGGTCGTTCTTCCCAGCGATGTGGTCGCCGGACGAGAGCACGAGCACTCCAGCCTTCCGAGCCTTCCTGAAGAACGGCCTGAGGGATGGGTCGTAGCCGTCGCTGGCGATTGCGTCGTCGTGACCGGCGATCAGTTGGTGCACCTCGTAGGGGTGGGAGAAGACGGTACGGACGCCGAGCCGCTTGGCCGCCTCCCGAGCGCCCGGGAGCCGGGGATCCTGCGGTTCTACCGTGAGGACCATCTTGTATTTGTGGCGCGCCGCTCCGCTCGAGCCGGGCGCGAGCACGCCCGCTGCGACGAGGACCGCCAGAACGAACATGAGTGCGATCGTTCTGCTCATTTCCTCTCCTCCTTCCGGCGGCTGATCCGCCATGCGACCTTCACGTGGGGTTGGTCGGTCGCGATCGTGAAGCGGCCCTCTTCGAGCTCTGAGGTGACTCGAGCGGTGCTCGGCGGTTCGAGATCCCGCAGCTCGTAGTCGAGCGGCGGCTCCAGCCGGCCTGCCTCGGGCGGTACGCGGACGGTGGCGAAGCCGCGGCCGTCCGTCCACACCTCTCCGTGATACGCGACGCTGTCCATCGCGCTCAGGGTGGACGGATCCGGGTTGGAAATCGGCTAGGACCGGATTGGGACGGTGGGCGATGGATCCTTCCAATCCGGCTGGCGAAGCGGTAAAACCGCTCAGTGGAGTTTCGGATCCTCGGGCCACTGGAGGTGGTCGGGGACGGCAATCCGGTCGCTCTGGGGACGCTCAAGGAGCGGCTCGTCCTCGGTGTCCTACTCCTGCACGCGAACGAGTTCGTCTCGCGCCAGCGTCTGATCGACGACCTGTGGGGCGAGGCGCCGCCGCCGACCGCCCACAAGGCCGTCAACGTCTATCTCTCCAAAATCCGCAAGGCGCTCGGCGTCGCGGGCGCCGATCCGATCACGACCGCGTCGGGCGGCTATCGGCTGCATGTCGAGCTCGAGAAGCTCGATGCGAGCCGGATGCAAGGCCTTCTTGCGGAGGCTCGGTCGCGTGTCGCGGAGGGTGAACTCCACAGTGCCGCCGAGCGTTTCCAGGAGGCGCTCTCGCTGTGGCGCGGCCCGACGCTCGCCGGCCTGGAACTGGAGTCGCGCGGGCGCGACGAGGTGGCGCAGCTCGACGAGTTGCGGCTCGCCGCGCTGATGGACCGGATCGACTGCGACCTCGCCCTCGGCCGGCACGAGCAGGTTCTCGGCGAGCTGGGCGTCCTCGTGCGCGAGCACCCGCTGCGGGAGCGGCTGCGCGCACAGCAGATGCTGGCGCTCTACCGTGCCGACCGGCAGGCGGCTGCGCTCGACGCGTACGTCGAGGCGCGCCACGCTCTCGTCGACGATCTCGGAATCGAGCCCAGCGAGGCGCTACAGCGGCTCCAGCAGGCGATCCTCCGCCACGACCCCTCCCTCGAGACGCCGGAAGGAACTGCGGCGGTGAACGGACTCGTGCCGACCCGAGCTCCGCCGCCACCACGTCCTCCACGGACTGACGCCGAGTCGAGCGACAGGCCCATCAGGAGTCGGTTCCGCCCGCGTCGTTGGCAACTCGTAATCGCCGGGATCGTCGTGTTGTCAGGCGCCGCGGCGGCGGCAGCCGTTCTCTCGAGCTCGGTCGGAGCGCATGTCGTCCCGGACAGTCTCGTCCGAATCGACCCCAATGGGAAGATCGTCTCGGTCACTTCGCTCAGCGGTGAACCGCAGCAGATCGCCGTGACGGGGACTGGGATCTGGATCAGCTACCTCGGGTACAACAGTGTGTCCCGTTACGACCTGCGGACCCGCAAGGTCCAGACGCTCGGGACTCCTCCCGGGCCGTTCAACGTGGTCGCCGATGCCGGCAGCGCCTGGATCTCAAGCCTCCAGAGTTCGAAGGTCATCACCCACTTTTCCGCGTTCGGCACCGGAGAAAGCTCAGGCTGGGGGCCCCTCAATCCCTCCACGTCCAAAGTACGCCTGGGGCCGCCGGGCGCAGTGTCACTCGCGCTCGGCTCGGGGTATCTGTGGGCGGTCGCCGGTCCGAAGACCACCTTCGGGACGGACGACCGCGTGTGGCTGATCGACCCGACAACCAACCACGTCGTCCGTCGATTGAGCCTTGGACATGAGACCACGTCCATCGCCTACGCTCACGGAACCGCCTGGATCGGCGCCTTCGGCAGTGTCCGCAAGATGCTCTACGGCCCGCAGGGGGCCGGGGCGAGCTGGCTAATCGCAGTCAAGTTCGGCGCGACGGGGCCTCAGTGGCATTCGTACCGCCTCGGGAACGGCGCCACCGCAGGGCCAAACGTGGCCGTCGGCTACGGCAGGGTGTGGCTACTGGACTGCGGCAACTGCAACAACGGGATCGACAATCAGAAGCTGCTCGAGTTCGACCCCAGCCGAGGCAAGGTGGTCGAGCGGATCCCGCTCGGCAGCCGAAACCCCAACGCGCTCGCCGTCGGCGCGGGCTCCGTCTGGGTCGTAGATCAGGTCCACGCGTCTCTGATGCAGATCGATCCGAAGAACCTCAATAGGCGAACCATTCCTCTTGGAAACCCGAAGAACGCCGCCATATGTGCCATCGCAGCGAGTCACGACGCCCTCTGGGTGGGGGTGGGCAACAGCCACTGCGAAGACAGCGGCGGCTAGTGAACGGCCGCCCGGGCCGCCGAAACCCACTCGATCCGCTTCAACCAGCGCGCAGCCGACGCAGCGCCGGGCCCAGCGTCTGGCTCCCGCGGAGCACCGGCTCGAAGAGGTCGCCGTGGCGCTCCACCCGCTGCAACGCCTCACGCCTGCCGAAGTCGCGCGGACGCACCTTCTCGCCGAGCTCCTCCCACCGCAGCGGCGTCGAGACCGGCGCGCCCGGCTTCGGCCGCACGGAGTAGGCGGAGGCAATCGTCTTGCCGTGCCCGTTCTGGCGATGGTCGACGAGAACGCCGCGGCGCTTCTTCTTCAACCACTCGGTGGTCACGAGGCCGGGGTTCGCGGCCTCGAGCCCGCGGGACACGAGCTCTGCGAAGTCGTATGCGTCCCGGAACGAGTAACGGCGCGTGATCGGCACCAGCACGTGGATCCCGTCGGCGCCGCTCGTCTTGACGTACGACCGCAGCTCGAGCTCCTCGAGCGCCTCGCGGATGAGATGCGCGACCCGGATCGCCTGCGCGAAGCCGTTGCGCGACTCCGGCGGATCGAGGTCGAACACCACGTAGTCCGGCCGATCGGGCTTGTCCACCCGCGAGTACCACGCGTTCATGTCGATGCAGTTCATCTGCACCATCCACACGAGGGCGGCGGTCTCGTTGACGAGCGTAAAGTCGACGAGGCGCGACTCGCCTGCCCGCGGCCAGGTGCGGAACTGCCTCGTCGGAATCCACGACGGCTTGCCCTTCGGCGCCTGCTTGTGGAAGTACGCCTGGCCGTCGATGCCGTGCGGATAGCGCTTGAGCGTGAAGGGGCGGTCGCGCAGGTGTGGGACGATCACGTCTCCGATCTCCAGGTAGTACCGCGCGACATCCCCCTTGGTCACGCCGTCGCGGGGGAACAGGACGCGCTCGGGATGCGTCACGCGGATCGTGCGCTTCCCGATCTGGATCTGCTCGTCCACTGCACGGATGATGCTGACACGCGGTGGGTAGGAGGGGACGATGAGCGTTGTCCGAGTCGATCGCTCGACTGGCGCGCTGGTCGTGGAGGGCCGCAAGCTCTTCCCGATCGTGCTCTCGAACGGACCGCCCCTGGGCGCGAAGGCGCCGAGTGGCAAGGACGCCCTGGCCGAGCTCGCGGAGGGCGGCGCCGGCTTCATCCGCGCCGGGCGGCCCGTCTGGAACGCAAAGACGATCGACCAGGAGATCGCGGCCGAGCGCGAGGTGCTGGACGCGGCCGCGGAGCACGGTCTCCGTTGCTGGCTGCAGCTCGGCAACGTGCCCGACCTCCCCGCACGCGGGCTCGCGGCGAAGGAGCAGCTGCTCACGCAGATCGTCGGGCAGCTCAAGGATCACTCCGCCCTCGGTGCGTGGAAGGGCATGGACGAGCCCGCGAACCCCAACCGTCCCGCCCGGGTGCCGGCGGCCGGGCTCGTACGCGCGTACCGGACGCTGCACGAGAGCGATCCAGACCACCCGGTCGTGATCACCCAGGCCCCGATCGGCACCGTGGCCCAGCTCGCTCCGTACCGGCCCGCTTTCGACATCACCGGCGCGGACATCTATCCGGTCTCGTACCCGCCGGGAAAGCACGCAGGCGGTGGCAAGCGCGACATCGGCGTCGTCGGCGACGTCACGCGGAAGATGGTCCGCGCGGCGGGCGGCAAGCCCATCTGGATGACGCTCCAGATCGCGTGGAGCGGTGTGATCTCGACGGCGCAGCACCCCGGCAACGTCCCGCGCTTTCCCACCCTCGAGCAGGAGCGGTTCATGGCGTACCAGGCGATCCTGAACGGAGCTCGGGGACTGTCGTTCTTCGGCGGCCATCTCACCCAGATCGCGCGGCCCGCCGACGCGCAGGCGGGCTGGAACTGGACGTTCTGGGAGCGTGTGCTGAGGCCGCTGCTCGAGGAGCTCACGTCCTCCGCCGTCGCGCCCGCGCTCGTGGCTCCCGCTGCCCGGAAAGCGGTCAAGGCCAGCACCAGCCCCGTCGAGCTTGTCACGCGCGAGGCCGGGGACTTCCTCTACGTCATCGCCGTCAGGCGCGGGAGCGGGACGAGCAGAATCACCTTCAGCGGGCTCCCGCGGCGGCGCAACGGGCAGCCGATCACGGGCGGCGAGGTCCTGTTCGAGTACGAGCAGGGCGCGTTCAGGACCGTGCGCGTCGCCGACAATCGCTTCCGCGACTGGTTCGCGCAGCACGATGCCCGGGTCTACCGCTTCCAGCGGTAACGTCGAAGGCCATGAGTGAGCAGTTCGTCCTCGACACCGCAGCCGTGCGGGCCTTCGTCGCCGACGTCCAGGCGACGATCGCCACGGCCGCCTCCCCCGAGGAGGCGTGCGAGACGCTTCGGCCCCGGTTCGCGGAGCTGCTCGCCGACCCGGACTGGCTTCCGGCTCAGTACCGGGAGGCCGCTCCGGAGAGCGGGATGGGAGGTGGCATCGGCCAGTGGCTTCTCTACCGCGCCGACGATCAGTCGCTGTCGCTCTTCTCCCTTGTCGTCCCGCCCGGCTCGGAAACGCCGATTCACGACCACCTCGCATGGGGGCTCGTCGGTCTCTACCGCGGGGAGCAGGACGAGGAGATCTACGCCCGGCAGGACGGGGCGCTCGAGCTGGTCGAGCGGCGCGCGCTCGTCCCCGGAGACTTCTACGTCCTGATGCCGCCGCGCGACGACATCCACCGCGTGCGTACCACCTCGGCCGAGACGTCCGTCTCGATCCACCTGCTGACCAACGACACCGGCTGTGTCTGGCGCCACGCGTTCGATCCCGCGTCCGGCGAGGCGCGGCCGTTCCGCTCGGGCTACGTCAACGTGGCCTGCGAGGACGACTAGCACCGAGACGTTGCTGAGCCGCCAGCGCCTCCTGCGCGAGCGCGGCCGCGGCCTCGTGCTCGCCGCGCAGCTCCAGGAGTGTGGCCTGCGAGGCCCGCGTGCGTGCCGCGTCCCAGACATCGTCCACTCCGCTGGCACGCGCGAGCGACTCCTCGAGGTACGCACTCGCGCCGTCGAGGTCACCCGCCGCAAGCGCCAGCTCGCCGAGGCCCCGCAGGACGGAGGCGAGGTACGCGTCCGGCACGATCATGCGCCGCCCGAGCTCCGCCGCTTCGCTCAGGTGCTCTCGCGCGGAGGCGTCGTCGCCCTCGGCCCGCTCGACGCCGGCGAGCGCGTCAAGGGCGCAGACGACGAGCAGCGGCCCTTCGATCTCGCGGGCGACCTTGAGGCTCTCCCCGGCACACTCTCGCGCGACGCGGAGCTCTCCGGCGGCCGTCGCCGCAGTGGCGAGGATCCAGAGGAAGTAGGAGACGAACCAGAGGTCGCCGATCTCCCGGCTGATTGCCAGCCCTTCCTCGGCCAGCGTCCGGGCGCGCTCGAGATCTCCGCGCATCACCGCCGTCAGCGCGAGACCGAAGTTCGCCATCCGGACCCCCTGTCGGTCTCCGTACTCGCGACCGAGGGCGCGCGCTTCCGCGCCGGCCGTCTCGGCGAGGTCGAACTCCCCCTGCAGCGGATAGATCGAGCCCAGCGTCCCGAGCGAGTCCGCGAGCGCCCACTTGTCGCCGGCGAGCCGCGCGGTCTCGGCGGACTCCTCGAGCAGGGAGCGGGCGCGCGGCGCGTCGTTCTGGAAGAACGCCAGGAGCCCGATGACCGAGAGCGACCGCGCGACGATCGGCCCGTCATCGAGCCGGCGGGCGAGCGCGAGGCCGTCGTCGAGCCGCGACGCGCCTCGCTCGGCGTCGCCGACGAGCGTCCAGAAGAACCCGGCGCCCCAGAGCGCGCCCGCGCGCGCCGCGGTTACGTCGTCCTCCGTCCTCGCGAGCACCTCCTCGAGCCAGTGGAGCCCGTCGCGGTACAGGCTGCGGTTGAACCAGAACAGCACCAGCGCCGCCGCGAGACGGAGCGCGTCGTCCGGTCTCGCCGCGACGCACCATTCGAGCGCCGCGCGCAGGTTCTCGTAGTCGGTTGCCAGCCGCTCGAGCCAGACATGCTGCTGCGCACCGGTCAGCTCCGGCTCGGCGCGTAGGCCGAGCTGCAGGAAGTGCTCGGCGTGGCGTGCGCGCAGCTGCTCGAGCTCGCCGGACTCCTCGAGCCGCTCGAGGGCGTACTCGCGGATCGTCTCCAGCATGCGGAAGCGGCGGTCCTCGAAGCGGACGAGGCTCTTGTCGGCGAGCGATTGCAGCACGTCGAGGTCGGCGTCGCACACGTGCTCGGTGGCGTCGACCGTCCATCCGCCGGCGAAGACGGCGAGGCTTGCGAAGAGGCGGCGCTCGTCGTCGCCGAGCAGCTCGTAGCTCCACTCGATCGTCGCCCGCAGCGTCCGCTGCCGCGCCGGGGCGTCGCGCGCGCCTGCGGTCAGCAGGGGTAGGCGGCGCTCGAGGCGCGCGAGGAGCTCGTCGGCGGAGAGAACCTTGACGCGGGCCGCCGCGAGCTCGATCGCGAGCGGCATGCGCTCGAGGCGCTCGCAGAGCTCGGTCAGCAGCTCGTACGGCGCGTCGAACTCCGGGTCGATCGTGCTCGCGCGCTCGCGGAAGAGCTCGATCGCCGGCGACTCCGCGAGCGGCTTGAGCGGGTACTCGACCTCGGCCCGGACCCGCAGAGGCTCGCGGCTCGTGGCGAGAATTGCCAGCCGCGGCGACGCCTCCAGGAGCGCGGCCAGGTCGGCGCCGATCTCGACGACCTGCTCGAGGTTGTCGAGCACGAGCAGCAGCTCGCGCTCGCGGAGATGGTCGACGAGCCGGCCGAGCAGGCCGAGCTCCCCGACGATCGTCGGTTCGACGAGCTCGGGCTCGCGCACCGCGGAGAGGTCGACGAACGAAACGCCGTCGGCGAACGCCGGCGCAACCTCGGCCGCCGCTGCGAGCGCGAGCCGCGTCTTGCCGATGCCGCCCGGACCGAGGATCGTCACGAGGGGAGTGCGTTCGGCTCGAAGCAGCCGCAGGAGGTCGGCGAGCTCGCGCTTCCGCCCGAGCAGCGGCGTCGGGGGCAGCGGCAGATCCGCGTTCCCGATGCTCCTCAGGGGTGGAAACCGCGCATTGCCGACCTGGAACAAGCGGACGGCGTCGACGTCCTTCAGCCGGTGCTCGCCGAGGTCGAGGAGCCCGTCTCCGTCGACGAGCTGCCGCGTCGCCTGCGAGAGCAGGATCTGGCCGCCGTGCCCAGCGGCTGCGACGCGCGCCGCCCGATTCACGTCCATCCCGACGTAGCCCTCGTCCGTGCGCGTCGGCTCGCCGGTGTGCATCCCGATGCGCACGCGGATCGGACCGGCGGCGCCCAGTGCCTCCTGCGCCTCCGTCGCCGCCGCAAGCGCGTCCGAAGCCTTGCCGAAGGCGACGAAGAACGCGTCGCCCTGCGTGTCCACCTCGACACCGTCGTGTCGCGCGAACGTCTCCCTGAGCAGGCGCCGGTGCTCCGCAAGTGCATCGGCGTACCCGGCGCCGAGCTCCTCGAGCAGCCGCGTCGAGCCGGCGATGTCGGTGAAGAGGAGCGTGACGGTCCCGGTCGGCAGTTCGCGCACGGTGCGGTAACTATCTCCTGACTGACTGTTCAGTCGAAAAACCCGGAGTTTGCAGGAGGTTCACGAGGGTTATAACCCCCGCCGTTCTGTCGGCGCACACCTGGATCGGGTTGTGGCAACTCTCCTCGGGAGGACTTCTATGAGACGTCTCGTCGTGCTGGCCTTGCTGGCCGGCGCAGCTGTGTTCGTCGTCCCACCCGCGGCGTGCGGGACACCGTGCCCTATCCGTTGCGAATCGAAGGAGAACTGATGAAACGGATCTCGTTGCTCGCAGGAATCGCCGTCGCGGCGCTCGCGCTCGTGGCGTCGGCTGCGGCAGGAAAGAGCGGCGGCGGCAGCTTCCTCAACTACTCGCTCGCCGAGACGGCCGGCACGACGTGTCCAGGCAACGCGGGGTGCTCGAACATCGCGGCCGAGCCGGCGATCCGCGCCGACGGCGCAGGACGCTTCTTCGGCAGCTCGGAGAACGGCCTCGGCAGCGGCACCGTCGCCTTCCGCTCCACCGACAACGGGTTGCACTACACGACGCTCGCATCGCCCGACAGCGGCTCGGAGTCGAACGACACCGGCTTCGCCCCCGGCGGCGGCGACACGGATCTCGCGGTCGCGCCCGATCCCAACCCGGCGACGGGGAAGTACAACGTGTACGTCGCGAGCCTTTCACTCGCCAACGTCGACATCTCGGTCTCGACCGACGTCGGCGCGACCTGGACGCTGAACCCGATCACGACGCCCGAGACGGCAGATGATCGTGAGTGGATCGCGGCGGACGGCGCGTCCGGCTACTGCTTCTCGTACCACAATGGGCCGCAGGGGATCACGGTCGGCTGCGGCAAGACGGTCGGCTCCACCGGCGTCGCCGGAACCACCCAGTACGCCTCGGCGCTCGACGCGAACCACGCCTTCCAAACCGGCGAGAACGGGATCGGCAACCTGGCGATCGATCCGACCTCGCACACGATCTACCAGGCGTACTCCGCGATCACGACGGCCGCCGAGACTGCCTGCGCGCCCCAGCTCGGCGTCATCGAGGGCACGTGCGACTACCACGGCGTGTACATGGCCGTCTCCACGGACGGCGGCCTGACCTTCACCGACTACCCGGTCTACATCAATCCGGACCAGACCGTCGGCTACGGCCATCAGTTCGTGAACGTGTCCGTCGACAAGGCCGGGAACGTCTACTCGGTCTACACCGACGACCACCACGTCTACTACTCGTTCTCGACCGATCACGGGCAGACGTGGAAGGGGCCGTTCCTGGTCTCCACGACGAGCGGGACGCAGATCTTCCCCTGGTCGACGGCGGGTGACGCCGGCAAGCTCGACGTCGTCTACTACCAGACGCCCTACTACGACGGTGTCAGCACGCCCGACACCTACCCGGACGCGGCCACCTGGACGGTCGGTTTCGCCCAGAACCTGAAGGCGCTCACGCCCGGCTCGGCCTGGTCGCGCCAGACCGCGTCGCCCACTGTCCACCTCGGCGGCGTCTGCGAATCGGGCATCGCCTGTACGGGCAATCGCGACCTGTACGACGACTTCGGCGTCGCCGCGAGCCCGACGACGGGACTCGCCTCGATCATCTACAGCGACGACCAGTACCACCCGGGCTTGCCGAACTCGAGCGGCTGCGACGCGAGCACGAGTAACAGCGGGACCTGCGACCACACCGCCATTGCAACCCAGACGGGCGGCACCGGCATCTTCACGGTCAGCACGAAGAAGAAGTGACGACGGCCTGTGGGGGCGGCGTAGCGCCGCCCCCACAGCTCGCTTTGTCCGTCAGGTAAGGACCGCGGCGCTCGCGGCACCAACCTCCTCAAGGAGCAATTCGCGAGGAGGGATGTGGATGGCCCAAGTACGTTGGATCGGCGATTGCCCAGTCGGATGCGTTCCGCAGGTGTGCATCCGGGTGGTGGTCGTCTCGTGACGTTCGCCGGACTGCGTGCCGACGCCGTCATCCTCAGCTGCGCAATCAGCGCCGGCATTCACGCCGCGCTCGTGCCTGACCACTTCGCAGAAGGCACGGGTGCCGGGATCGGCTTCGTTGTGGCGGCCGTCGTACTCGGCGTCCTCGCAGTCGTTCTGACCCGTGCACCGAACGAGCTCGCGCTCGGGGTGACGGCGATCGTCTTTGCGGGACTGATCGCGAGCTACGCGGTGGCCACCTCGACCGGCTTCCCGATCCTTCACCCGGAACGGGAAGCACTCGACGGGCTTGCGCTCTTCACCAAGGCGGTCGAGACCGTCGGGCTCGCGCTGGCGGCGAGCCTGCTGCATCGGCCGTCACTCACGCCGACAGTTGGACAACCGAAAGGAACGCTGACATGAGCACTGGACGAGTCTCTCGCCCCCTGCCGATCGCCGTCACCGCACTGGTCGCCTTCTTCAGTGCGCTGGGCGCGCTCGCCTTCTCGAACGGGATGGACATGGCCCAGGCCCACGGCAACCAGCCGATGAGCATGATCGCCCACGGGTCGCCGATGCTGAAAGCGAAGGCGGTCGAGCTTCGCACGGACATGCGCAAGCTCTGGGAAGACCACATCACCTGGACGCGGCTCGCGATCATCAGCCTCACCACCCACTCGCCCGACACCGAAGCCACCGTCGGGCGTCTGCTCCAGAACCAGACGGACATCGGCAACGCCGTGAAGCCGTTCTACGGCGACGCCGCAGGCGACCAGCTGACGTCACTGCTGAGACAGCACATCCTGATCGCCGCCGACCTGATCGCCGCGGCGCAGGCCGGCGACGAGACAGCGGTCGCCGCCGAGCAGGCACGCTGGGTCGCGAACGCCGACCAGATCGCCGCTGCACTGCACAGCCTCAATCCGCACAACTGGCCGCTCGCGGAGATGCAGGAGATGATGCACCGCCACCTCGATCTCACGACCCAGGAAGTGGTCGCCAGGCTGCAGGGCAACTGGAACGCCGACGTCGCCGCCTACGACAAGGTGCACCTGGAGATCCTGGAGATGTCGGACGTGATCTCTGACGGCATCGTCAAGCAGTTCCCGGCGCGCTTTCGCTAGCTGCAACACGAACGCCGAGCTCGGCCGCCCCGGGGCTATTTCGGGGCGGCCCGCGTCGAACCCGCCACGTGTGCGTAGGAAGAAGTAAGAACCGGGCGCGAAGCGGCACCAAGTAGATATGCAGATGCGCACAGCGGGCGAGCGGAAAAGCAACGAGGTCGTCCGCCGGCGCCGCGAGCGGCGCCTCGAACCGAGAAGTCCTGCACCGATGCTCGCGCCTGTGTCATCCCTCGATCCCGAGTCGCGGGAGTGGCTGCGGTCGCTACGCGCCTCGGGCGCGGAGCGCGACGCGGCGCTCGCGCGCCTGCATGCGCTCTTGCTGCAGGCCGCCCGATTCGAGGTCGCGCGCCGCCGGCCGACGCTGCCCCACCTGCGCGGCGGGGATCTCGACGACATCGCCAACCTCGCGGCAGACGACGCGCTGGTGAGCGTCCTCCGCCGACTCGACGACTTCCGTGGCGCCAGCCGCTTCAGCACCTGGGCGTACAAGTTTGCCCTGTACGAGTCGGCGGTCAAGCTGCGCAAGCGCGCCTGGCAGGGGCGCGAGGTGCCGCTCGAGCCCGAGGATTGGCACGTCTTCTCGAGCGGGGGCCTCGAACCGTCCGCCGAGGCCGAGCAGAGCGAGCTGCTTGCAACGCTGCAGGTGGCAATCGAGGAAGTGTTGACGCCGAACCAGCGCCGCGTCCTGCTGGCTCTGGCCGTGAACGGCGTTCCGATCGACGTGCTCGCCGAGCGGCTCGATACCAACCGCAACGCCCTCTACAAGACCCTGCACGACGCCCGCCGAAAGCTGCGCAAGCATCTCGACGAGCGCGGGCTGGCGCTTGACGACTCCGAGGAGAATCGATGATGGAAAGACCCGATCTCAAGCAGACGCTGACCCGGCTCCTGGGCCCGGCCGGCCCGGAGGTCGGCTGCGAAGCCTGCTTCGAGAAACTCGACCGCTACGTCGAGCTCGAAATCGCAGGCGCAGGCGCCGACGCGGCCATCCCTGGACTGCGTGCGCACCTCGAGGGGTGCCCTGCCTGCCGCGAGGAGCACGAGAGCCTGTACGCCCTTGTGAGCGGCAGGCAATCGCTCTAGCGACTTCAGAGCGCTCCGGATTTCCACACAGCTTCCGCGGTCCGATCACCCGGTCGGGAGTGCCCACGACCTGTGCCCACCGGTCGGATCTGGACGTCTACCGGCGAAGGTATGCCAGCACGGCGAGTACCCGCCGATTGTCCTCGGGTGCCGCCGTGATCCCGAGCTTCGAGAAGGCACCCCTGATGTGAGTCCACGGTCTCCGGGCCGAGCCAAGGTCGTGACAGATGCCTTGGAGACGTGTCCGGCTGATACGACGTGTGTTACCGCTTCTCCAGGAGCGCCGTCAGGCGCTCCGCCTCTCCTACGGGGTCGCCGCTCAGGATCTCCGCGTCGAGGTCGGGCGCCGCCCCGGCGGCGCCGGCGCCGGCAAGGCAGAGACGAGTTCGCCGAGCGAGCTCCCGGAGCTCGTCGCGGTGCGCGCGGAACCGCTTCGCCGCGACTGCGCTGACGACGGCGAACACGGCGTCCGACGCCTTTGCCGCGTCGACGACGCTCGTGAGCGGCGTATCGGCCCCGAGGTAGACGATGCGCCAGCCACGCGCGCGCAGCGCGAGCCCGAACGCGATCAGCGCGAGATCGTGCTGTTCGCCGGGCGCGCATGCAAGCACGACGCTAGGTCCCAGCGAGCGTCCCCAGCCGCGCGCGAGCCCGAGCAGGCGACCGCGCAGCAC
>JBKPLL010000069.1:0-13753 GCA_046731605.1 Actinomycetota bacterium
CGGCAGCACCATGAACGGCAGCCAGACGTACGTGTAGACGATCCACATCGCCGTGTTCGTGTACGCGAGGTTCTGGTCCGGCAGGCCCAGCCCGTTGAGTGCCCAGTTGATCGCGCCGTTATGGGCGAGGATGGTCTGCCAGGCGTAGAGGCGGACGAGGTAGCTCGACCACAGCGGCAGCAGCACCAGCACGAAGAGCACTGCGCGAGTCCGCTTGCCCGCCAGCCGGGCCATGAAGAACGCGAGGGGGAACGCGAGCACCGCGCAGGTGAGCGTGACGACAGCGGCCATCTCGAGTGTGAACCCCGCGATGTGGAGATACGGCCCGGCCCGCGAGAAAATCGTCCGGTAGTTGGCGAACGTCCACGTGTGCTCGATCGTCGACGTGAGGGAACTCGAGGTCCACAGCGACGAGATGAAGAGCACGCCGAGCGAGCCGACATAGACGACGAGGAACGCCGCGAGCGGCAGCGCCAGCAGCCCGACCGCCCGCAGCCAGGGCCTTCGCCAGAAAAAGCCCGAGAGGCGTAGACGGGCCCGCCGAATCGACGGGCCCGTCTGGAGTGCGCCAGCGTCAACCGCCAAGCGTCACCCGGTCACCTGCGCCCACGCCTGTACCCAGGCGTTGTAATCCATGCAGTCCGAGCTCGAGTTCCAGCCGCACTGCGGGACCGGCGTCTTCCAGAACTTGATCTTGCTGTAGTAGGAGGCCGGCTGGTTCAGGTGATAGGCCGCGCACGAGCCCTTCTGGATCTTGTCCATGTACGGGCATGCGCGCGGGTTGACCGGCGTCTCGCCGAAGACGAGGGCTTGCTGCGCCTCGACCTTGGGCGTCGTCACGTACTGCATCCACTTCATGGCGCAGTTCGGATGCGGAGCCTTGGCGGCGAGCATCCACGTGTCGGCCCAGCCGGTCGTCGGTAGCGGCACGATCTCCTTGACCGGTTGCTTGTCGGCCTGCAGCTGCAGCGTCTGGTAGGGCCACCCGGCGCCCATCCACACGTCGTTGTTCTTGAACGACGTGATCTCGTCGGCCGCGTAGTTCCAGTAGCGCTTGAGCAGCGGCTTCTGGTTCATGAGGAGCTGGGTAGCCGCCGTCAGCTGGGCCTTCGTGAGCTCGTAGGGGTCCTTGATCCCGAGGCTCGGCTTCGTCTGCATCAGGTACAGCGCCGCGTCCGCGATCTGAATCGGGTTGTTCGGCGCCGTGAGATTGCCCTTGTACTTCGAGCTGTAGGTGTCACCCCAGCCGGTCGGCGCCGGCTTCACGTGCTTCGTGTTGTAGATGAGCGTGTTCGGCCCCCACTGCACCGAGACGCCGTAGTGCTTGCCGTCGACCGTGTTGTGGGCCGGCGACTTGAACTGAGGCAGGAAGTCCTTCCAGCTCGGGATCTGGTTGATGTCGATCGGCTGGACGTCGCCCGCGTCGATAAGTCGCAGGCTCGCGTCGCCCGAGGCCGAGACGAGGTCGTACTGACCGCCGCCGCCGCCGCCGTTGCCGTGCATGAGCGCGAACATCTCCTGCGAGGTGCCGGCGTCCTTGCGGTGGATGATGCAGCCGGTCTGCTTCTCGAACGGCTGCGCGAAGCTCTTGTCCGTGTAGTAGGGCCACTCGACGACGTAGAGCGAGCCCTCGCCCTTGCCGATCGTCTTCGTCGTCGTGATCGACGACGTGCTGCCGCCACCGCCGCCGCCACCGCCGCAACCGCTCACCGCGAATGCGAGCGCCGCCGTGACGGACAGAACGACTACGACCGACGCGCGCGGCCTCTTCCAGATCCTCCTCACGTGCCCTCCTTGTCTCCCCCGATCTCGTATGTGTGCTCCGGGCGCCACGAGAGGCTGACCCGCTTGCCCTGCTCTGCGAGCGCCTCCTGCGAGGACGTCTCGAGGTTCTGCCGGACGACCGTTAGCCGGCCGCCGGCGTCGAGGTCGACGATGTAGCGCGTGACCATTCCGAGGTAGACGACCTCTTGCACCGTCCCGGCCTCTCCGTCGCCCGCACTCTCGTCGTTCATCCGGATCTTCTCCGGCCGGATCGTGATGCGCCGGCCGTCGCGCTCGAGGACGTTCGACACACCGACGAAGCCGGCGACGAACTCCGTCTGCGGGCGCTCGTAGACCTCCGCCGCCGAGCCGACCTGCTCGATCCGCCCCTCGTTGAAGACGGCCAGGCGGTCGCTCATCGTCAGCGCCTCCTCCTGGTCGTGCGTGACGTAGACGAAGGTGATGCCGAGGTCGCGCTGCAGTGCCTTGAGGAAGATCTGCATCTCCTGGCGCAGCTTCAGGTCGAGCGCGCCGAGTGGCTCGTCGAGGAGGAGCACCGGCGGCCCGTTGACGATCGCGCGCGCGAGCGCGACCCGTTGCCGCTGGCCGCCCGAGAGCTGCACCGGCTTGCGGTCGCCGAGGCCCGGGAGCCGCACCTTCTCGAGCATCGCCTCGGCCCGCGTACGGCGGTCGCGGCGTGACATCCCCTTCACGCGCAGGCCGTACTCCACGTTCTCGGCCACGGTCATGTGCGGGAAGAGGGCGTAGTCCTGGAAGACCGTGTTGACCGCGCGCTGGGCCGGTGCGACCCGCGTAACGTCGACGCCTTGCAGCTCGACGCGGCCGGCATCGGGGCGCTCGAAGCCGGCGATCACCCGCAGCGTCGTGGTCTTGCCCGAGCCCGACGGGCCGAGCAGCGTGAAGAACTCGCCTGCGCCGATGTCGAGGTCGATGCCGGCGACCGCGACGACGTCGCCGTACACGCGGCGGATGCCGCTCAGCCGGACGGCGGGGACGCCCGCGACCTGCTCGGCCTCAGGCGCGGTCGGCGCAAGCGTCGTCAAGTGCCTCCTCCAGCAGGGCGAGCCCGCGCTCGAGCTCCTCGTCGCTCGCCGTCAGGGGCGGGAGGAGCCTGATGACGTTGCCGTCGAGGCCGCAGGCGAGGAGGAGCAGCCCCCTCTCGAGCGCGGCCGCAGCCGTCGCTTTCGCGGCGTCCGGCGTGGGCTCGCGCAGCTCGAGCGCGAGCATCGGGCCTAGTCCGCGCACCTCGCCGACGAGCGGCTGCTTGGCCGCGATCTGCTCCAGCCGCGCGCGAAGCAGCGTGCCCACGTGCTCGGCGCGGTCCGCGAAGCCGGGCGCGGTCAGCTCGTCGAGCACGGCAAGGGCGGCCGCGCAGGCGACCGGGTTGCCGCCGAACGTGCCGCCGAGCCCGCCGACGTGGACGGCGTCCATGAGCTCCGTGCGGCCGGTGACGGCCGCAAGCGGGAGCCCGCCGCCGAGCGTCTTCCCGGAGACCAGCAGGTCCGGCTCGACGCCGAGCTGCTCGATCGCCCACAACGTGCCGGTGCGCCCGCAGCCGGCCTGCACCTCGTCGTCGACGTAGACGATCCCGAACTCGTCGCAGATCCGCCGCAGCGCCTGGACGAACTCCGGCGGCATCGGGATGAAGCCGCCCTCGCCCTGCACCGGCTCGAGCACGATGCACGCGACCGACCGCGGGTCGACGTCCTGTTGGAACAGCAGCTGGAGGCTCGCAAGCGCGTCCTCCGTCGAGATCCCGCGGAACGGGTACGGGGCGGCGGCGCGGTAGACGTCCGTGGCGAGCGGCCCGAAGCCCTGCTTGTAGACGAGCTTCGCCGTCATCGCCATCGTCAGGCTCGTACGCCCGTGGAAGGCGCGGTCGAAGACGACGACGCCTGCCCGGCCGGTTGCGGCGCGCGCGATCTTGACCGCGTTCTCGATCGCCTCGGCGCCCGAGTTGACGAGGATCGACTTCGTGTCTGCATCACCGGGCCAGAGTTCGTCGAGCCGGCGGCAGAGGTCGACGTACGGCTCGTACGTCCCGACCATGAAGCACTGGTGGAGGTAGCGGTCGACCTGCTCGTGGATCGCGGCCACGACTGCCGAGGGGCCATGGCCGAGGTTCTGGCACGCGATCCCGCCGGCGAAGTCGAGGAACTCGCGCCCGTCGACGTCCCAGACGCGCGGGCCTTCGGCGCGGTCGACGACGAGCGACGGCGTCGCGACGCCGCGCGCGACGTAACGCTCGCGCGCTGCGCGGATCTCCTCGGCGGCGCTGGCGCGTTCTCCCACGGACATCGGCGCTCGCGATTATCGCTGCGCGATGCGGCCGGTTCAAGCGGAAACTGCCTCGCAATGCGAGGAAGTCGGCCCGGAAGGGAACGAAATGCGCGGAGTCAGTCCCGAACGGTCTCGAACGTGCCGAAGCGGAGCTCGCTGTCGTAGTGGAACCGCGTGGCGTCGACACGTTCCATGTACTCCTCGCGATGCGCGGCGACGAATGCGTTGTACGCGTCCGCCGACTCCCAGCGATCGATGACGAGGTAGCGGCCCGGCGCCTCGACGTCGCGCAGGAGCTCCGTGCCGATGAAGCCGCGGCCCTGCCCGAAGAACCCCGCCCACTCGCCGTCCATCCCGTAGACGCGTTCGAACGCCTCCGGGTCGCGGCTCACCTCGTAGCTGAAGACGAGTGCGATCACACGGCGGAGGATAAGGTCCGGACGTGAGCGCCGAAGCCGTCCCCGCGGAGCCCGAATCCCGCGCCGAGTACGCCGGCGTCCTCCGCTTCTACCACCTCGCGAAGCACCAGGAGTGGCAGGTGGACGACGTCCCGTGGGGGGAGATGCCGTTCGTGCCGGAGGGCAAGGGGACGCCGGAGCGGCAGGCGAGGCGGCGCGACATCTGGCGCTCGGTGATCATGCAGCAGCTCCAGGCCGACGTGTTCGCCTGCGAGATGGCGTCCCAGCTGCTCGCCGCGGCGCCCGACCCGGAGGCGCGCCTCTACTACTCCACGATGGTGCAGGACGAGTCGCGCCACACCGAGGCGTGGCTGCGGCTCATCGGCCAGGTCGGCGGGGAGGGCGAGCGCGATCCGTACCTCGACGAGCTGGCGCACATGTTCCTCGAGGCCGACCTGCTCGAGGAGAAGGTCTTCCTCATGCAGGTCTTCTTCGAGCGGCTGATCATCCCGCGCTTCCGGCTGATCGCGCGCTCGTCGCGCGGGACGGTGCTCGAGGACCTCTGCAACCGGCTCGCGATCGACGACGGCATCCACCATGGAGCCGGGATGGCGTACGAGCGGGTGCTGCTGCAGTCGGCGGGCAAGAGGGTGCGCGTGCGCCTCGTCGACGCGGCGAACACGATGCTGCCGATCTTCGCAAACCACGTCCTCTGGCGCCCCAAGGCACGAGAAGTGATCGGCACCCTGATGGAGGCACGCGACCGCGAGCGGCTCCGCGAGGAGCTGAACCACGGCGTGCGGCTCGCGAACTCGCTCGGTCTCGACGTCTCGGACGTCCGGATTCCGGCCGGCTAGCAGCCGTGAACGAGGCGCGGTTTCGCGCCGTCGATCGGGACTCGCCACAGCCCGGACGGACAGGAAGAGTGCGCCGGCGGCCGCCAGACCGCCAGTAGCTGCCGCGAGTCCGGCGACCAGACGACGCTCGAAGCGCTGTACGGAAGTTGGAGCTTCAGCAGCCGCCGCACCTTCCGGGTCGCGACGTCGACGACGGCGAGTCTCCCCTTCGAGTCCGGGAACGCGATCAAGCGGCCGTTCGGGGACCAGCCGAAGACGGTTCCAGGGCCGTTGCGCAGCAGCGTCGTGCTCGCACCGCCCTGCGGCGCCACGAGCCTCCACACCGAGCGCGTCCCGGCGGGGGCGAGGTAGGCGATTCGATCGCCGGCGGGCGACCAGAGCGGGTTGTTGCCCTTGCGCTCCAGCCGCAGCAGGTGGCTGCCGTCGGCCGCGGCGGTCCAGATCCCCGGCCACGCCCCGGTGTGCCCGGCGGGGCTGCGCGCGAAGACGACCTGTGTTCCGTCGGGTGAGAGGCTCGGCACACTGTTGACGACCTTTGTGCCGCCGACCCGGCCGACGACGGCGCCGGACGAGACGCTGAGGACCTTCACCGGGCCGGCGCAGTCTCCGCAATCGTTGACCCCGCTGGCGACGCGATCGCCGCGTGCGTCGACCGAGAACGGGACGGGGCCTGCCTTTCCGAGGAGCTTCGGCTGCTGTCCGATCGAGACGGTGTAGATCCCGAGATCGTTGGCGGAGAGGAGCAGCGTCGGCGCCACCCAGTCGAGCCGGTCCGGTGGATCGCCGAAGGCGCCGGGACAGTGCCGGCTGCAGGTCGTGTTCCGGAGCCGGTGCAGGTGCTCCCCGTTCGCGTCGGAGATGCAGATCGCCCGCAGCGTGTTGGAGCTGCCGGCAGCATGGTGGTGCGGCGGCCGCGGCCA
The DNA here is from genome assembly GCA_046731605.1 of Actinomycetota bacterium. Classification (GTDB taxonomy): domain Bacteria; phylum Actinomycetota; class Thermoleophilia; order Gaiellales; family Gaiellaceae; genus Palsa-739. The sequence continues at coordinate 6,241 of JBKPLL010000069.1, forward strand.
GCGGTAGCCGTACCAGGCGATCTGGGTCCCGTCCGGCGACCAGGTCGGAGCGGTCGCGGTCCCGCAGGGCGTCACCTGCTTCTGCGTCTTCGCCGCCGCGCCGCCGGACGCGCAGCCGACGGCCACCGCGATCACGAGCGCGGAGCCGACACCTGCGATCCAGCGGCCGGGCATGGGCCGAAGAGTAAGTCCCCGCGCCAACGAGGGACCAACGCGCGTGTGAGTCGTCAGGCGGGGAAGTCGACGTCCTTCGCTTCGACCGTGCCGGCCGTCCGCCCGGGAGCCTCGTGGTTGCCCCAGTAGAGATTCGTGTGTGCGATGACGAGCTCCGGCGGGGGTGCGCCCCACGGCGAGAGATCCTCCGTCGTGTGGGCGTCGCTCACCAGCGTCGCGTCGTACCCGCGAACGAGTGCGCCGTGCAGGGTCGAGCGAACGCACTCGTCCGTCTGCGCGCCGACCACGACGAGACGCCCGACGGCGAGGCCGGCGAGGAGAGGCTCGAGGGTCGTGTCCTCGAACGAGTCCGGATACCGCTTCTCGATGCGCGGCTCGCTCTCCTCGGGGCTCAGCTCCGGGACGATCTGCCACTCCTCGCTCCCCCGCGCGAGGTTGTCGCTCGAGTGCTGAACCCAGACGACGGGAACCTCGGCCGCGCGCGCTTTCTCGACGACGGTGCCGACGTTCGCGACGACGGCGTCCCGCTCGTAGGCGTCGCCCACGACGCCGTTCTGCACGTCGATCACGAGGACTGCCGTGTTGGGTCGATTCTCGAACGTGGTCATCTCTCCCCCTTGGGTCGCGCTGCTCGGACCGTTCGGACGTTACCCGCTCTCGCTAGCGCATCCCGCCGCGCTCGAAGTGGGCGCGAAAGAAGTTCTCGCTGCCGGCGGTCGCCATCGCCGCCGAGGCACTGATCTCGAGCGCGAGCGCCGTCGCCGTCACGAGCTGGGCGAGCCGGTAGACCTTGCCAGGCCCCGCGCAGCTCATGAGCTCGAGCCAGCGCGCGGGATCGGGGAGCGTCGTGCCGCCCCCGACCGTGCCGACCTCGATGCCGGGGAAGCGGATCGAGACATGGAGGCCGCCCTCGATGCGCTGTTCCGTCCCGTGGGCCATCGAGCTCGTGCCGACGAGGCCGAGATCCTGGCCGGTGGCCGCGAACACCGCCGCAATCGCGGAAGCCGGCGTGAAGGCGACCGATTGCATGCCGGAGGCGACGGCGCCGTGGGTGCCTGCCCAGGCGAGCTCCTCGAGGTCGGTCAGCGTCGTCCGCAGCACGCGCTCGACGGCCGCCTCGGTCAGTGTGGTCTCGGCAATCACCGTCTTCCCGTGCCCCTGCTGGAAGTACTCGAAGGACGGCTTCTTGTCCCCGCCCATGTTCGCCTCGAGGATCGTGCGCTCGATCGGCACCGGCGCCTGGGGCAGGACGTAGGCCATGTTCAGGGCGTAGGCGTTCCGGGTCATCATGTTCGCGCCGAAGGCGTCGCCGGTCGTGAACCGCCAGAGGACGTGGCACATCGGGCCGACGACGTGCGTCTTCGCCTCACGGAGGACGGCATAGCGCGACAGCTCCGGCGAGTCCGCCTCGCGCAGGAACTCGCGCATCGCGGGCACCTCGCCCTCGATCCAGCGCGCCAGCGTGAGCGCGTCGCCGGAGTCTTTGCAGACGAAGCAGGATGCTCTGGTAATGCGGTCGGCTATCACGTATGTTCGGGCACCGCCCGACTCCGCGATCGCCTTCGCGCCGCGCTGCACGGAAGCTGTAAGCCCTCCCTCGGTGTGCGCGAGCGGGACGACGACCGCCTCGTCCGCCCGGCCGGTCTCGACGACCTCGCCGTTCTCCGAGAGCTCGTACTCGCCGAGCGAGACCTGGAGCTGGGCGACGGAGACGGGGATCGAGACGAGGCCGGTCACCGACTCGGCCGCCTTCGCCCACGGGTCGAGATCGACCTCGGGAAGGCCGAAGGCCTGCTGGCGCGAGCGCACGGCGTCGGCGTCGTTCTTGCGGGAAAGGCGCATCGGGCGGAGGCTATAACCTCGCCTCGTGGTGGCAACGCTCATCGACGGCAAGGCACTCGGCGCGAAGGTGCGCGAGGAAGTGGCCGCCTCCGTCGCCGAACTCGGTCACGTGGGTCTGGCCACCGTCCTCGTCGGCGACGATCCGGCGTCTCACATCTACATCAATCTGAAGCAGAAGGCAGCGACCGAGGCCGGCATGGACGCGCGCGACCTCAAGCTCCCCGCCGCCATGGCGGAGGAGGAGCTGCTGGAGACGATCGCCGAGCTCAACGCCGACGACGGCGTCGACGGGCTGCTCGTGCAGCTCCCGCTACCCGACCACATCGACGAGAACCGGGTGATCGAGGCGATCGCCCCCGCCAAGGACGTCGACGGCATCCACCCGGTCAACGCGGGGCGCCTCTACCTCGGCCGGCCGACGCTCGTCCCGGGCACGCCGCTCGGGGTCATGCGGATGCTCGACGAGTACGAGATCCCGCTCGAGGGGGCGCGAGCCGTCGTCGTCGGCCGCTCCGCGATCGTCGGCAAGCCGATGGCGCACCTGCTCCTCCAGCGCAACGCGACGGTCACGATCTGCCACTCGCGCACGCAGGAGCTCGAGCGCCACACGCTCGACGCCGACGTCCTTGTCGCCGCCGCCGGGCGCACGCACCTCGTCTCCGCCGACATGGTCAAGGCGGGCGCGACGGTGATCGACGTCGGGATGAACCGCGACGAGTCGAGTCGCAAGGTGCTGGGCGACGTCGACCCGGGCGCGATGGAGCGGGCGGGCTACATGACCCCGGTGCCGGGCGGCGTTGGCCCCATGACGATCGCGATGGTGCTCCAGAACGCCGTTACGGCAGCGCGATTGCGCAGGCCCGCAGCCGTTGCAACGCAGAAAAACTGAGCTAGACTCCGGCCTGTTTCAGCAAAGGTCGGCGGCTCGGTGCCCGGGCCGTCGTTTGTCTGCAAGGAGGACGGGTTGGCTGAGGGCACCGTAAAGTGGTTCTCGAACGAGAAGGGCTACGGCTTCATCGAGCGCGAAGGCGGCGATGACGTCTTCGTCCACTTCTCCGCGATCACGATGGACGGCTACAAGTCGCTGACCGAGGGTCAGCGCGTGTCGTTCGAAGTCGTTCAGGGCGACAAGGGCGCGCAGGCCGCGAACGTCCAGGCGATCTGAGAGAACCTGTCGGACCAAGGTTGAAGGGGCCCCGGCAAGGGGCCCTTTCTTTTTGGGAGGATCGAACGAGATGGCGATTGACCGCGAACAGCTTCTGCACGTGGCGCACCTCGCCCGCCTCGAGCTCCGCGAGGATGAGATCGAGCGGCTCGAGGGCCAGCTCAACGACATCCTGGAGGCCGTTTCCAAGGTCTCGGAGCTCGATCTCTCCGACGTGCCGCCGACCTCGCACCCGCTCGAGGTCGTCAACGTCTGGGGCGACGACGAGCCGCGGCCCTGCCTCCCGGTGGAGGATGCGCTCGCGAATGCGCCCGAGCGCGAGGGAGACTTCTTCAAGGTTCCCCCGGGGGGCGCCGGATGATCGACACGCTCCGGCTCACGGCCGAGGAGGCAAAGCAGCTTCTCGAGGCGCGCGAGGTCTCGGGTGCCGAGCTCTTCGCCGCCTACCGCGCCGCGATCGACGACCGCGACCCCGAGCTCCACTGCTACCTGCACGTGTGCGACGAGCCGAGTGGAGACGGCCTGCCGATCGCGGTCAAGGACGTGATCGGGACGAAGGGGATCCCGACGACCGCGGGCTCGAAGATCCTCGAGGGGTACCTCCCCGTCTACGACTCGACCGTCGTCGAGCGTCTCAAGGCCCGTGGGCTCAGCATCCTCGGCAAGACGAACACCGACGAGTTCGCGATGGGCTCCTCGACCGAGAACTCCGCGTACGGCCCGTCGCACAACCCCTGGGATCCCACGCGCGTGCCCGGCGGCTCCGGCGGCGGGTCGGCCGCGGCCGTGAGCGGCGGGCTCGCACCGTGGGCGCTCGGCTCCGACACCGGTGGCTCGATCAAGCAGCCGTCCGCTCTCTGCGGCAACGTCGGCCTGCGCCCGACCTACGGGAGCGTCTCGCGCTACGGCATCGTCGCGCTCGCCTCGAGCCTCGACCAGGTCGGCCCGGTCGCGCGCACCGTCCGCGACTGCGCCTTGCTCTACTCGATCATCGCCGGGCGCGACGAATGCGACTCGACGACGGTCGAGCTGCCGGAGCCGGTCGCGCTGCCGGAGGGAGAGGACCTGCGCGGGATGAGGATCGGCGTCCCGAAGGAGCTGAACGAGGCCGAGGGGATCGAGCCCGGTGTCGGCGAGGCGGTGCGCGCCGCGATGGCGAAGCTCGAGGAGCTGGGCGCCGAGGTGGGGGAGTGCTCGCTGCCGCAGTCCGTCGAGTACGGAATGGCCTGCTACTACCTGATCATGCCGGCCGAGGCGTCCTCCAACCTCGCCCGCTACGACGGTGTCCGCTACGGCTACCGCGCCGACGCGACCGAGCGGCTCGAGATGTACAAGCAGACGCGCGAGGGGGGCTTCGGCGACGAGCCGAAGCGACGGATCATGGTCGGCACCTACGCGCTGTCGGCCGGCTACTACGACGCCTATTACGGCCAGGCCCAGAAGGTGCGGACGGTGATCAAGCGTGAGCACGACACACTCTTCGAGACGTTCGACGCGCTCGTCTCCCCGACCTCGCCGACGGTCGCCTTTCCCCTCGGGGCCCGCACCGCTGACCCGATCGCGATGTATCTCAGCGACCTGCTCACGATCCCCTCCTGCATGGCGGGCCTGCCCGGCCTCAACCTTCCGTGCGGGCTCTCGGAGGGACTGCCGGTCGGGCTGCAGCTGATCGGCCCGCAGTTCGCCGAGAACACGCTCTTCCGGATCGCTCACGCACTCGAGCAGGCGATCGGCTTCGACGCGGTGCCGGAGCGGCTGCGATGACCATGCGGTTCGAGGATCCCGCGGCCAACTTCGTGCTCGCTGTCGAGCGCGTCTTCGGCGAGCAACCGCGCGTGCTCGACGGCTCGCGCGCGGTCCTCGTCGGCGAGGTCAAGCTCCAGCTCGAGGCCGGCGAGCGTGAGCTGTGGCTGATCGAGACCCACGGCCCGCTCGAGCACCGGATCGGCATGGTCGAGGTGCGCGAGGATGTCGAGGCGGCGGTGCGCGAGGCCAAGGAGAAGCTCGGTGAACGCGCCGCCTGAGTGGGAGCTCGTCGTCGGCCTGGAGGTGCACGTCCACCTCAAGACGCGCACGAAGATGTTCTGCCGCTGCGCGCTCGAGTACGGCGCCGCCGAGAACACACACACGTGCCCCGTCTGTCTTGCGCATCCCGGCGCGCTGCCCGTCCCGAACGCGCGCGCGATCGAAATGACGATCCTGCTCGGCCTCGCGCTCGACTGCGAGATCGCCGAGCGCGCCGTCTGCGCCCGCAAGAACTACTTCTATCCCGACCTGTCGAAGGGCTACCAGATCAGCCAGTACGAGGCTCCGCTCTGCGGCGCCGGCCGCTTTCTCCTGCCGACGGAGGACGGCGACCGCGAAATCGGAATCGTGCGCGCGCACCTCGAGGAGGACGCGGCGAAGACCGTCCACGCCGGCGGGGCGACCGGACGCTCGATCGGTGCCGACTACAGCCTCGTGGACTTCAACCGCGGCGGCACCCCGCTGCTCGAGATCGTGAGCGCGCCGGACCTTCGCTCGGCCGACGAGGCGATGTCGTACCTCCGCCTGCTGCGCCAGACGATCCGCGAACTCGACGTCTCCGATGCGGACATGGAGAAGGGGACCCTGCGTGCCGACGTCAACGTGTCGGTGCGGCGCGCCGGCGAGGAGGGGTTCCGTCCGCGGTGGGAGATCAAGAACATGAATTCGTTCCGGTTCATCGGCCGCGCGATCGAGGCGGCGTTCCGGCAGCAGGTCGACGCGCACGAGGCCGGGGAGGAGGTCGTCCAGTCGACGTACGACTACGACGACACCACCGACCGGCTCACGGTGCACCGCTCGAAGGAGGAGGCCGACGACTACCGCTACTTCCCGGAGCCTGACCTCGTGCCGGTCGAGCCGCCGGCGGAGCTCGTCGAGCGGCTGCGTGGCGCGGTTCGCGAGCGGCCCGGCGACCGCATCCGGCGGCTGGCCGGCGAGCTCGGCTTCGCGTCCGCCGACGAGCTCGTCGTCACCGGCAACGAGTGGAAGGCCGAGTCGCTGGCGGCCGAGGGGCTCGACTGGAAGACGGCCGCCGCCGTAGCGATGAACCGCGGCGACTTCCTCCCCGAGAACGCGCCCGCACTCGCGCGGATCGTGGAGGCCAACGTCACGCGCGAGGCGCTGGACGAGGCGTTCGCCGCCGCGGCGGAGGGCCCGATCGACGCCGAGGACTACCTCTCACGCACGGCACTGGGCGACGAGGACGCGCTCGCGCCGGTGGTCGACGCCGTCATCGCGGCGCACCCCGAGCAGGCCGAGACCTACCGCGGCGGCAAGGAGGGCGTGCTCGGCTTCTTCGTCGGCCAGGTGATGCGGGAGACGCAGGGCAAGGCGGACCCGAAGGTCGTCAACCAGCTGCTGCGGGAGAAGCTTCGGCAAGGCTAGGCAGGTCGCGCAGCGCTGGACTCACGGTCCCGAGCGCCGCGGCGACGACGACCGGAGCGGCGAGCACGGCGATCGCGACCTGGGGCGTGGTGTGGTCGAGAAGGAGCCCGGCAAGTAGCGGGCCGAGGGGCGCCGACCCGGCACGCAGCGTGTTCGACGCGGCCATGGCCCGTCCGAGGAGGCGATCCGGGATGAGCGCGTACGAGTACGCCTGGATCGCCGAGTCGGTGTTCGGGAACCAGAACGCGTGCAACGCGGTGCACGCAGCCAGCACCCAGACGTTGGGATAGATGACGAAGGCGACGTAGACGAGCGCCATCCAGAACTCCGAAAGCAGGATCAGGCGCATCGGAAAGAGCCGCCGCAACAGCGGCGACACCGCTGACCCGATGAGCAGCATCACGCCCTGAATCGCGATGAAGCCGCCGATCGCGGCGCTCGAGAGCCCCTCACGGTGAGCGAGGATGATGACCGCGATCGGCGCGCCGACGGCAACGACGTTGCTGGCGGCGATCATGCCGACGGTCGTGCGTAGAAACGGAATGCTCCAGAAGTACGCGAGCCCCTCCCGGAACGGGGTCCGCGCGCCCGGCACGCGCTCCTCCTGGAACGGGGTCCGCATCAGCAGAAGCGACACCGTCGAAAAGAGGTACGAGACGGAGTCGACGAGGAACGGCAGCCCACGAGACAGGCCGAAGAGCGCGCCGCCCAGCGGCGGGGAAACGAGCCGCACCGTCGACATACGCGCCATCGTCACGCTCGACGCGTCGGCGAGCTGCGGCTGCGGGACGACCGCCTTCATCGCCCCGCTGGAGCCGGAGCGGTAGACGACCGCCGCGCTCATGTCGACGAACGCGACGACCGCGACCATCCAGAACTCCGCGTGCCCTGTCAGCACGGCCGCGGCCAGCAGCCCGAGCG
>JBKPLL010000070.1:0-57984 GCA_046731605.1 Actinomycetota bacterium
GGTACAGCACGAGCAGGCTCGCCAGCAGCGCGACGGTGGCAAACCCGGGCAGCAGATGATCGCTCCAGACCGTCCCGCGCTCCGGGACGACGAAGGCATCGGCGGCCGTGTGCAGCGCCAGCAGCGCCACGCTGACTGCGAAGATCTGTGTTTCCGGCTTACGCGCTCGTTGCCAGATGTGAGTCGCCATCTCCCGGCCTCATCACTGGTAACGGAGGGCCTCGGCGGGGAAGACTCGGGACGCGCGGCGGGCGGGCAAGAGCGTGGTCAGCATCGCAACCGCGTAGACGGCGACGAAGATGATGGCCAGCGTCAGCCAGGGGACGCTGAGACTGAGACTTCCCATCGATGGCTGACGCGCGTACTCGTCGACCACGTTGAAGGCGACGGCCAGCCCGAGCCCGGTGCCGACGACGATCGCGGTCAGCGCGATGAAGGAGCTTTCGAGCATGAAGCTGAGCTGCACCATGCGTCTTCGGAAGCCGATCGCTCTCAGCACGCCGATCTGTTGGCGACGCTCGACGACCGCCCGGGCGCTGATGACGCCAAGGGCAGTCACCCCCACTAGGAGGCCGAGGGCCATGAATCCTTCTATTAGCCGATCGAAAGTGAGGCTTGCCGAGACCGCGTCGTGAAGGATCTTGGAATAGGCGTCCGCCTGCATGCCGTTGCCGAGGAACGCTGCCTCGAGCTGCTGGGCAGTCGTGGTCGCGTCTACTCCGTGGCGCAGTGCGATCAGGTAGGTGGTGGGCCGGACGCGATCACCGAAGGTCGTCGCAACTGCGGATTGCGCGGTGTACAGGCCGGCCATCTCCTGCGGAGCGGTCTGCGCGAGGACTCCGATCACGGTGAGACGGCGGGCGTGCCCGGTCTGCGGGTCGCGCACCCGCACATGGATCGGGTCGAAGGATTGATCTTCGAGGAAGAAGCCGCGCAGGTGGAACGCCTGGGTGGCGCCGAAGCCGTAGTTCATCTTGCGTGGGACGCTGAGTGAGTCAATCACCGCCAGCCCCGGATGAGTGCGTACCGCCCCCCAGACAGCGGCCGCTGACGCATAGCCGTTCGCGTGCGCCGAGAGCCCGTAGGTGGTGTTGCGGAGAAAGGTGTTGTCGACACCGTGGAGGACGAAGTCCTCCGGTTTCACCCTCTCTCCGACTTGCTGCGCCTTCACCGGCAGGCTCGACACGGCGGCGACCGTGCGGAAGTCCGAGGCGTTGAGGCCCTGTCCGCGCTGAATTGCGCGATGGACGTTGCCGATCGGCGTCGATGGGGAGACGTCGGCACGGATGTCGAAGCCGCCCCCGAAGCTATTGACATCGTTGAAGCCCTTGACCATCGAGCCGGTGATCGTGGAACCGACGACGAGCGTGAATACGACGAGCGTGAACATTGCGAGGGTGACGCCCGTACGGAAGAGACTGCGCAGCGGATATGCGACGGACATGCGCAGTACCGGTGTGAGCGGGCGGATCCGCCCCAGCGTCGCGCTCAGGCCACCGAGCAACAGGTCGGAGTTGTAGGCGATCACCCAGGTCGAGCCGATCACGATCATCAGGCCGCCGAAGACGAAGAGAGAGAAGTTGGTCTTCAGCTGGCCGAGCAGCAGGCGCGGGATGGGCAGCGTGAACCAACAAACGAGCGCAAGACCAGCGGCTGTGCGCACCGGTCTGTCCGGGAGCCGAGCCAGCGACAGCAACGGTACGAGGCTGAGCACCAGGGCAGAAAAACCGACACCGAGGGCGACGGCATCCTCCGCCTGAACCCCTGCCCAGACGAAGAGGAGCCCGAGCAGGATCCCGACCGAGGGCCAGAGCCAGCGACGCTTCCGAGCCCTCGCAGCGGCCGGCTCGGGCAAGCCGCGGATCGCGGACACGATGTTCATGCGGCTGACGCGTCGTGCCGAGTAGGTGACGACCAGGAGCGTCAGCAAGACGCCGATCGAGTAGGCGAGAGCAATGCTCGCCGCTTTGACCGTGAAGCCGATGCTGATGTCGCTCGTCGACTCCACCCAGCCTGAGAGGGCGAGCACCATCAGATATGCGACGCCGAGACCACCGAGCACGCCGATTGCGGCAGCGACGAGGTCGTAGGCCACTCCCTCGAAGACGAACATCCAGACCAGGTGGGAGCGACGTGTGCCGACCGCGCGTGCGATGCCGAGCTCGTTGCGTCGCTCCGCCGCGAGCAAGACGAAGATGAGAAAGATCAGCAGGGCTCCGGCGAAGATCGAGAAGGACCCGAAGGTCGTGAAGAGCGACATGAAGGCCGCCCCTTCCTGATCTGCGACCTTGATGAAGTCCTGACGCGAGTTGTCAGCCTCGAGACCAAGTGGGTCGAGCGTCGGCTTGAGCGCAGCGATCACCGAGGCCGTGCCCGCAAGGCCATCGCGGTTTCCGACCAGGAACGCGTCCACCTGCCCCGGTCTCGCAAAAAGCCGCTGGGCCGAAGGCAGCGACATCAGCAGACCGCTCGCCCCCGAAGCACCGCCCGTGTAGTGGCGGACCTCCTGCACCCGCACGATGGCGACCGCGTTTCCGGCGAGCACTCGGAGGGTGTCGCCCGCCTTCGCGTCGAGCTTGCTCGCGGCCTTCGGGTTGAGCACGACCCGACCTGGCTGCAGAGTGCCGGTCGGCAGTCCGGCGGGTGTGCTGGCGTACAAGGTCACCCGCGGCTCGCTCTGACGGCTGCGCGCGTCGACGACCGCGACCGAGTCGATCAGCGCGGGGTAGACGAAGGTGACGCGGTCCCCGCCAGCGTGGACGATCTTCCCCGTGTACGACTGCGGGAAGTAGCGCGTGCCAGTGCCACCGGTACCGGTGGCGAACATGCTGCTGATGCCCTTTGCACCCACTACCTCGTCTGCATCTCCGAGGGCTCCGAGCGCGGTCGAGCGGATCGTCTGGCTCATGGTGTCGCCGGTCGCGAGGGCGGTGCCGATGATCACCGTTCCCAGCATCAGCCCCGCCACGATCAGCGCGCTCCGCCCTCGCCGGCGGTGCGCGCTCCGCAACCCGAGGCGCACAAAAACCCGATTGCGGAGGGCCATCGCGACGACAACGGCCAGCGCGGACACAAGCAGCGCGACGAGGACCAGCGCGAGGGTCTCTACAGGGATCCCGAAGAGCTTGTTCAACGTCGCCCCTAGCCGGCGGTCACGCCCGCGTCAGAGACCACGACGTCGTAGGCCTCGCGACCCGGAGACGACCGGTAGACGACGAAGTCCGACAGCTTGTCGATCTGCGCTTGGTAGAAGCCGCTCACTCTCGTGGATTGCGCTGCCTCTTCGCTCGACCAGAGGGTGACCACGAGCACCTTCCCCTCGTCAGAGAGAAGGACGTAGCAGCCCTCGTAACCGTCCTGCTCGCGGAGCGCCGGCACGAGCTCGCTCTCAAAGCGATCGATCGCACGCCTCGGGTCATGACGGACGGGATCGATCTCGGCGACCGTGACACGGGCCACCATCACTGCCTCACCTCCAATAGCTCTTCGTCGACGATCTCGCCGTCGACCATGCGCACGATGCGGTCGGTCGCACGCCCGACGGAGATGTCGTGCGTGACGATCAGGAACGTCAACCCTTGCTCGCGGTTCAGGCGACGCATCAGAGCGACGATCTCGGCTGCGTTCTCGCTGTCGAGGTCGCCCGTCGGCTCGTCCGCCCAAACGATGGCCGGTTCGTTGACCAGAGCCCGCGCGATCGTGCACCGCTGCCGCTGGCCTCCGGAAAGCTCGTCCGGAACATGTGACGCGCGGTCGGCCAGCCCGACGAGCTCGAGCGCTGCCAGGGCCTTGTGTCGAGCTTCGCTCGCCGGAACACGCGAGACGAGCAGCGGCAGCTCGACGTTCTCCACCGCGCTCAGCACAGGCATCAAGTTGTAGAACTGGAAGACGAAGCCCATCCGGCGGGCGCGGTAGTCAGTCCGCTCGTCGTCGGACATCGAGCTCAGCTCGACGCCCTCGATCAGCACTTCACCGCCGTCGATCGCGTCGAGGCCGGAGAGGCAATTCAGGAGCGTGGTCTTACCCGAGCCGCTCGGCCCCATGATCGAAACCATCTCCCCCGGCTCGACCGAGAAGGTGACGCCGCGCAGCGCGTGTACCTCGACCTTGCGAGTGTCGTAAACCTTGTCTACCGCACGCGCCTCGACGATCGGCTCCACGGCGAGCTGCGACTCGAGCGTCTCCAGCTGCCCGTCGAGTTCGGGAACCGCCTTCAGGCGCGGCGGCGGTACGAGAACGGCCATCCGTTCCTCCCTATTAGCTCTCGGGCCATGGTGCGGGGGCGGCCGCGCGTCGGCATCCGCGAGGGCCGTGAAATCGGATGCCCGAAACTACTGAGCTACTGCTCGGCCCGGACGCTAGCTCCGTGGTCCGTCGCGCCTCCGTGCGACCTCGGTTGCAAGAGCCCTAAGCGGTCGCCGACGCCTTCGTCGACGCTCCCCGCGGCGGTCGCCGTAGAGCGCGATTCGGGGTCAGTCCGCGAACCGTCTGCGGCTAAGTCCCGAGGGCAAGACGGCGCCGGTAGAGGAGCATGGAACCGATGGCTGCACTGCCCGGACCCTCGTTCGTGCGGGCGCACACTCGCCGCCTGATCGCGGCGGCCGCTCTCGTAGGGGTTGTCGCCGGGGTCGTGCTCCTCGCGCTCGGCCAGCGGCAGGCTGCGGACTGGCTGTTAGCCGCGACCACGGTTCTCTTGCTTGGACCACTTGCGCTTTCCGTTGTCACGTCCCTGATGCGGCGCGACGTGGGTGTCGATGCGATCGCGCTGGTCTCTATGGCCGGCTCGCTCATCCTTGGTCACTACGTGGCAGGCGCGGTGATCGCCCTCATGCTCGCCGGCGGCAATGCCCTCGAGGAAGCGGCAAATCGGCGTGCAAGCCGCGAGTTGACAGCACTCGTCGAGAGAGCCCCTCGCATTGCGCTCGTCCGGCGAGGGGACGACATCCACGAAGTCCCGGTAGAGGAGGTCGAGGTCGGCGACAACGTCCTCGTGCGAGGCGGTGAGGTCGTACCGGTTGACGGAATGGTCGAAAGCGGCGAGGCAGTCGTCGACGAGTCCGCGCTCACTGGGGAGCCACTTCCGGTCACTGTGCCTCGAGGCGGTCAGGTCCGCAGTGGCACGACGAACGCCGGCAGCGCTTTCGAGGTCATTGCGATGCGTCCTGCGGCCGAGAGTGCATATGCGGCGCTCGTCAGACTCGTCGAGCAGACAGCACAGGAGCGGGCGCCCTTCGTACGTCTCGCCGACCGATATGCAGCGTTCTTCCTGCCGGTCACGACCGTAGTGGCCGGCTTCGCCTGGGCGCTGTCAGGTGACGCCGTACGCGCGCTCGCTGTCTTCGTGGTCGCCACCCCCTGCCCGCTGATTCTCGCTGCGCCGATTGCGCTCATGTCGGGCCTCTCCCGCTGCGCCCGTGCAGGCGTTGTGGTCAAGGGAGCAGGCACGATCGAGCGGCTCGGTGAAGCCCACTCCGTCCTCCTGGACAAGACCGGGACGGTCACCCTCGGTCATCCAGAACTCGAGCGTGTCGTACCGCTCAACGGCATCGACGCGAGGGAAACGCTCCGCCTGGCCGCGAGCGTCGATCGTCTGTCCGCACACCCGCTCGCACATGCACTTGTGGCCGGCGCAGACGCACGCGGGCTCCGACTCGAGCTTCCGAAAGAGGCGCGTGAGGAGTTCGGACACGGCATCAGCGGCCAGGTCGGCGGCCGCGAAGTGCTCGTCGGCAGCGGTGGCTGGCTCCGCGAACACGGGATCTCCGCGACGGTTCCTCCACAGCTGAACGGTGGAGCGAAGGTCCTGGTCGCGGTCGACGGCAAGGCCGCTGGGGTGGCACTGATCGGCGATCGGCTGCGCACCGACGCCGACCGGCTCGTGCCTCGCCTCCGCAACGCAGGTATCCGCCACGTCGCGCTCGTCACCGGGGACAAAGCCTCGGTCGCCGAAGAGGTCGGAGCAGCCCTCGGAGTCGACCGCGTCTACGCCGAACAAGAACCGCAGGAAAAGCTCGAGATCGTGCGAGCGCTCCAAGCCCGACCTGATCTGCGCTCCATCGTCATGGTCGGCGACGGCATTAACGACGCCCCCGCGCTCGCCCTCGCCGACGTCGGAGTCGCGATGGGGTCTGCCGGAGCAACCGTCTCCTCCGAGACTGCCGACGCCGTCGTTCTCGTCGATCGGGTCGATCGCGTCGCCGACGCGATCCGCATCAGCCGCCGCGCACTCCATATCGCCCGCCAGAGCGTCGTCCTCGGCATGGGGGCCTCGCTGCTCGCAATGGCCTTTGCAGCCGCGGGCTTCCTCCCGCCCGTTGCCGGGGCGCTCCTTCAGGAAGGGATCGACGTCGCCGTGATTCTCAACGCACTACGTGCTCTAACCGACTCGCCGGAGGTATCGCCATGACCGTCACACACCAGTCCACGCTCTCGGCAGATCCCGCCGAGTACTCCGTCTTCGCACGGATCCTCGTTGGCGTAGACGGCAAGAGACTGTCCTCTGACGCCTGCCGGCAGGCGTCATTGCTCGCGTATCCGGAGACGGTAATTGAGGCCGCGACCGTGTCGCTGTTCCCGCCGGCCGCGGCCGCCGCGCTGGGCGTACACGACCTGGAACAGAGTCTCGAACGCAATGCAGGAGCGGCGCTTCTCGCAGCGCAACGGATCCTCGGACCAGACGCCGAGCTGCGCCGGCTCGACGGTCTCACAGTTGAAGCCCTCCTTGCGGAAGCGAAGCGAACACAGGCGACCTTGCTTGCCATCGGAGCGCCCGAGCACCCGCGAATCGAGGAGATCGTCTTCGGCGGTGTCGCCGGGGAATTGCTTCACAAGACCCCGTGCTCGATGCTGCTGGCACGTCCCGTCCCGGACGAGGCGAACTTCCCGAGCAAGATCGTCGTCGGACTCGACGGATCGGATCAAGCTGAGCGTGCTTATGAGGTCGCAACCCAGTTGGCACGCCGTCGGCACAGCCAGCTGCAGGGGATTGTGGGACTTGGAGGCAGGCGCGTTCGACTCGCCGAGATCGTTCACCGCCACGGCCCGGTCGAGACATCCGAAGCGGCCGCGGTTCCGGCGCTCCTCGAGGCCTCTGCGTGCGCCGACCTGCTCGTCGTCGGGAGTCGCGGGCTCCACGGACTCAGAGGACTCGGCAGCGTCTCCGAGCGTATTGCCCACCAAGCCGCCTGCTCCGTCCTCGTCATCCGCTGACCAAGAGGTGGTCTCAGAGCACCCCCGCTCTCGAACCACAGGCGTACTTCCCCGCAGCCGTGTGCGTGCGCGCCCCGATGCGCTCTGCGCCGGGCCGCACGAAGCTGAGACGGAGACGATGGGCTTGACCGCAACAGCGCGCTCCATCCCCGGCACGCTTCGCCAAGAGGTGGTGATCGACGGCAAGCACCGGCTGATTACCGACGAGCCGGAGCACCTGGGCGGCGAGGGGAGCGGGCCAGCCCCGCACGAACTCTTTCCCGCGGCGCTCGCGTCGTGCATCTCGACCACGCTGGTCATGTACGCGCGCACCAAGGGGTGGCAACTCGGTGAAGTTGTGATCGCCGTCGACTACGACAACCGCTCCACGCCGCGCCGGTTCGACGTTCGGATCACGCTTGGCGGCGAGCTCACGCACGACCAGCTGGGACGGTTGTCAAAGGTCGCGGAGTCCTGTCCTGTTCGCCGTTCAGTCGAGGCCGGAATCGAATTCGTGGAAACAATCGAGCTGCGCGGCTCGCAGTCGGCTCCCTCGCACCTCATGGCCCGGGGAACTCATGAACCCGAAGCCGGATCGAGCTCGCGGTCGAGTTTGCCGCGGGCGAGGTCGACGAGGCAGGCAGACAAGGCTGGCCGCGACCAGACCGTCTTCACCTAGGTCTTCGTGCTGACAGGGGCTAAGCCCCGGCCCGGTCCTGGGCGGCGATCAGCTCGAGCCGTGCCCAGCGCGCGTCGACATCTGTTTGCTCGAGCTCGCCGAGCTCTGATGCCGTTTCCGGCCGACTGCGCCGGAGCGAGGAGAAGCGGTTCTCTTCGGCGAGGAAGTCCATAACCGGGCGCTTGCGCTTGGAGTCGAGGCGCAGCGGCGTCTCGTTGCGCGGGTCGTAGCGGTAGAGCGGCCAGTAGCCGGTATCCACTGCGTCCTTCTGGTGGAGCATTCCTTGCTCCATCTCGATCCCGTGCTCGATGCAGTGGCTGTAGGCGATGACGAGCGCCGGGCCCGGATAATGCTCCGCTTCCCAGAGAGCCTTGACCGCCTGCGCGTTGTCGCCGCCAAGAGCGATCTGGGCGACATATACGTCGGCGTATCCCATCGCGATCAGACCGAGATCCTTCTTCCGGGTGCGCTTTCCGGCGGCGGCGAACTTGGCGACGGCGCCGCGCGGGGTCGCCTTGGAAGCCTGGCCGCCGGTGTTGGAGTAGACCTCGGTGTCCAGCACCAGGACTTTGACATTGCGGCCGGAGGCGAGCACGTGGTCGAGCCCGCCGAACCCGATGTCGTATGCCCAGCCGTCGCCGCCGACCAGCCAGACGCTCTTCTCCACCAGTGCATCCGCGAGCAGTGCCAGTCGCCGCCCGGTGCGATCCCGCCGCTCGGACAGGAGCGACTTCAGCTCGCCGACCAGCCCGCGAGTTCGCGCCAGGGCGGCCTCATCCGGCTGCGAGTCCTGCAAACCCTCCTTGAGCGCCGGCGGCAGGTCGAGCTGTTCGAGGAGCGCGAGTGCCTCGCGACGTTGCTGATCGAGGCTTAGACGGAGACCGAGTCCGAACTCGGCGTTGTCCTCGAAGAGCGAGTTCGCCCAGGCCGGCCCGCGGCCGTCCGTGTTGCACGCCCACGGCGTCGTGGGCAGATTGGCGCCGTAGATCGAGGAGCACCCGGTCGCGTTCGCAACGACGAGCCGGTCGCCGACGAGCTGTGTCAGCAGCTTCAGGTACGGGGTCTCGCCGCACCCGGAGCAGGCGCCGGAAAACTCGAAAAGTGGCTCGAGCAGCTGCGAGCCCTTGATCGACGCCGGCTCGACGAGCGTCCGGTCGAGCTCCGGCAGCGACCGGAAGAAATCCCACGCTTCAAGAGCCTGCTTCTGCTCGTCTTCGGCCGGGCGCATCTCGAGCGAGCAGTGGCCCGGCTCCGTCTTCGAGAAGGCCGGGCAGGCGGTGGCGCATAGCTTGCAGCCGGTGCAGTCGAGCGGCGACACGGCGATCGCCAGCTGCTTACCCGCCAAGTCCTTTGCCCGCCACGGCTTGCTCTTGAAGCCCGCCGGCGCGTAGGCGAGCAGCTCCGGCTCGACCACCTTCATCCGGATCGCGGCGTGCGGGCAGACGAGCGTGCATTTGGCGCAGTCGATGCAGATCGAGGGATCCCAGACCGGTAACTCGTCGGCCAGGCCGCGCCGCTCGAAGTGGGCCGTACCGGTCGGGAAGACTCCACCGGGATCGAAGGCCGACACCGGAAGCTCGTCGCCGTGGCCGGCAAGCAGCACCTGCAGGACTGGCGGCGCGTCCGTATGTAGCTGAAGTGCTTCCGAACCGTTCAGCTTGCCCGGCTCGACTTCCTGGAGCGCGGCGAGCGCACCGTCGACCGCGGCGAAGTTGCGCCTCACCATCTCCTCGCCTTTGCGACCGTAGCTCTTCCCGATCGCGTGCTTGATGGCCGCGATCGCTTCCTTGATCGGCAGGACACCCGAGAGAAAGAAGAAGCAGGTCTGAAGAACGGTGTTCACACGACCGGCAAGGCCAGCCTCTCGCGCAACCCGCTTGGCATCGACGACAAAAAGGCGTAGCTCCTTGTCGATGATCTGCTCCTGGATGGATTTGGGCATTCGCCGCCAGCTGTCTGCGCCGTAGGGGCTCGAGAGCAGGAATGTCGCGCCCTGGCGAGCGTGCTCGAGGACGTTGAGCCGCTCGAGCAGCTGGAACTGGTGGCAGGCGACGAAGTCCGCTTCCTCGATCAGGTACGGCGCATCGATCGGGTCGTCGCCAAAGCGAAGATGCGAGACCGTGACCGCCCCCGACTTCTTCGAGTCGTAGACGAAGTACGCCTGCACATAGCGCCCCGCTTCCTCGGCGATGATCTTGGCTGAGTTCTTGTTCGCACCGACCGTGCCGTCGGAGCCGAGCCCATAGAACAAGCAGCTGACGCCCTTGTCGGGAACACGCCAGGTTGGGTCGTACTCGAGGCTCGTGCCGGACACATCGTCGTCGATGCCAACCGTGAAGTGACGGTGCGGGCGCACATCGAGGTCGCGGTGTACGCGCTCAAGGTCGTGTTCGTGCGCGCGACCGAGCTCGTCGAAGACCGCACGGGCCATCGCCGGTGTGAATTCCTTTGAGCCCAGGCCGTAGCGCCCGCCGATCACCGTACGGGGTAGCCGGCGCTCCTCGTGCAGAGCCGAGACCACGTCCTCGTACAGTGGCTCTCCGACCGCCGCCGAGTCCTTGGTCCGGTCAAGCACGGCAATCGAGGTCGTCGAGAACGGAAGGGCGGCCGCTAGATGCCGACTCGAGAAAGGCCGGTAGAGGCGAACCTTGATGACGCCGACGCGCTCGCCCTCGGCATTGAGCCGGTGCACGGTCGCCTCGAGCGTCGCGGTAGCCGATCCCATGGCGACGACCACCCGATCCGCCTGTGGATCGCCGACGTACTCGAACGGCTGGTAACCGCGACCGGTCCGGCGGGCGAACCGGCACATCGCCTCTTCAAGGAGAAGGGGCACCGCTCGATAGAAGGGGCTGCCCGCTTCACGTCCCTGGAAGAAGACGTCCGGGTTCTGGGCGGAGCCACGCAAGCTTGGGTGGTCGGGCGAGAGCGCCCTCAGCTTGAGCGCCGCCACCTGCTCCTCTTCGATCAGCGTGTGCAAGTCCTCGTCCGACAGCGCGTCGATGACGTTGATCTCGTGCGAGGTGCGAAAGCCGTCGAAGAAGTGGAGGAAGGGCACCCGGCTCTCCAGGCTGGTCATGAACGCCAGTGCGGCCATGTCCTGGGCCTCTTGCACGGAGGCGCTGGCGAGCATGGCGAAGCCCGTCGGCCGAGCCGCGTAAACGTCGGAGTGGTCGCCGAAGATCGAGAGCGCGTGCCCCGCGACGGCACGAGCAGCGACGTGGAAGACGCACGGCTGTAACTCGCCGGCGATCTTGAACATCTCGGGCAGCATCAGCAGCAAGCCCTGGCTCGCGGTGAAGGTTGTCGCAAGCGCGCCGCCTTGGAGGGCACCGTGAATTGCTCCGGCGGCACCAGCCTCCGACTGCATTTCGACGATGTCGGGCACCTGCCCCCACAGGTTGCGTCCGTTTGCGGCGGACCAGCTATCGGAGAGCTCGCCCATCGGGGTGGCCGGCGTGATCGGGTAGATGGCGATCACCTCGGAGAGCTTGTGGGCGACGCGCGCCGCCGCCTCGTTGCCGTCGAGGACGAGGCGGCGGGGCTCGGGCTGCAGTTCCATATCTGGAAACTAGGAGGCAGGAACCCCTGGGTCGTCGGGGAAACGCGCGGACCTCGTGGGGGAGAACTACTAAGCCCCGCCCGATGGAGAGCGCACGAAACCCGGTCATGACGCCGCACCTTGTAGACCCGAAACCGATGCGTGCCCGCGACCGGGTAATTTCCGGCACGGATTTACACGACGATCACACGGTCGACCACGCGCCGTGATCAAGCGTGTCGAGAGCAACTTCGACCTCGACCGCGTCGTGCGGAGGCTCGGCGAGCGTCGATGCAAGCCCGAGGTGGTGAGCGAGAAACGGGCTCAGGTACCGGCCCACTATCTTCGCCGGCGGCCACCAGAGCGGTTGTGTGTCGACAACCGAGGCCGCGTCGTCGGAGCGAAGGAATCGCGGCATCAGCCCGGTGAGCAGGAGTCCCCGCAGCACCGGCCTGTAAGGGGTCGCCCGCACCGGCGCGCCGGCGTCTGCGGCGATAGCGCTCGCCACCGTGTCGGCCTGCTGAGTGGCTAGACCGCCTTGCTTTATGGGGGACTGCGTCAGATCGCCGGCGGCGTAGACGTCGCTGAGTCCGAGCACCCCGCCGAGCTCGTCGGTCGCGACGAAGCCGTGAGCATCCTGCGGGATGCCTCTGATGGTTGAGCCTTCGAAGGTTGGAGTCGAGACCACGGCGTCGGCTGTCAGTTCGCGGCCGTCGTCGAGCGAGAGGGTGCCAGCAGCAAAGCGCCGCGCTGCTGTACCCGTCTCGATCCCTATGCCGCGGACCTCAAGCAGTTCGGCAATGGCGCTGCTCGCCGCGGCACCAAAGAGGGCAAGTGGCCGCTCCTCCGGCGTGACGACGACTGCTTCTATGCCACGCGTCAGGTGGTCGGCGAGGTATTCGCCGGCAAGGAAGGCGAGCTCGTACAGAGGCAGCGGCCAACCTGTCGCCGGAGGCACTGCGAAGAACAGGCGCCGTAGCTGACCGGCCGTGACGGAATCCAGCACGTTGGCAAGCGCCACTCGGTCCTCCGGACCACGGAAGGTGAGCGCCCCCGGCACCCCCTCGCGCGGCTCCGCACCGAGCGCGAGGACCAGGACGTCATAGGGGACGGAATTGCCGTCGGCGAGCAAAGCCCGCTTGCCCTCGGCGTCGACGCCTACGACCGAGCCGTTTCGCAAGGTGGCACCGGTTGCGGCGACCAGCCGGTCGATGGGGAACCGGCGAACCTCCCCCATCTGGAAAGGTTCTGCGACCGCCAACGGACGATAGGTGAAATCCCGCTCCGGCGTGACCAGCTCAACGGTCACGTACTCATGTGCAAGCGCGTGCAAAGCGAGCGCAGTCTCAAGCCCCGCAACTCCCGCCCCCACAACAACAACATGCATGCGGCTGTCGTTCATTGCTCCGCCTCCTCGCTCACGTTCCCCCGAGGGTGACAGCGGGGCCACGCCTCGGCATCGCCAGTATCCCGCTTCGAGAGAAGGTAGTTCCCCGCAGTCACCTGGAGCCGGCCGCACCACCTAGCTCCCCTGATTGGCCCAGGACGAGCTCCTGCCTAGAGTTGTCTAGGCTGGCAGGCGGCGCATGATGAGCGTCCACGAGAACCCGAGGCTCCACGAAGTCCATGTTCAGGCGATCGATGCGGCGAGGCTCGAGCCGCTGATCGGTGCCGAGCGGATGGAGCGATTCGAACGGACGGCGGAGACTGCGCGCAAGACGCTCGCCGGCGGCTCTGTACTGAACATCAACTCCACCGGAGCCGGCGGCGGTGTGGCCGAGATGCTGCAGACGCTCCTCTCCTATGCGCGCGGCGCGGGCATAGACGCGCGTTGGCTCGTGATCGAAGGGGATCCCGAGTTCTTCGCGATCACCAAGCGCATCCACAATGGGCTCTACGGCTCTCCCGGAGACGGCGGCGACTTGGGTCCGGCGGAGCACCGACACTACGAGCGTGTTCTGCGAGCCAACGCCGACGAGCTTCGCGCTGTCATGCGTCCCGGTGATGTCGTCGTCGTCCACGATCCTCAGCCCGCAGGCCTTGTCGCGGCGGCGAAGCGCGCCGACACGCGCGTGGTCTGGCGGTGCCACGTAGGTCTCGATTCCCCCAACGAGTGGAGCGAGCGCGCCTGGGAGTTTCTGCGGCCCTACTTGGCCGAGGCAGAGGCGATCGTCGCCTCTCGCGCCGCCTTCGCACCGCCCTGGGCCGATTCAGAACAGGTTCACGTGATTCACCCCTCGATCGACCCGTTCTCGGCCAAGAACGAGCCGATTTCGTTGCGGAATGCTCGGTTGACACTCTCCTATGTCGGGCTCCTCGACGGGACGATCGAAACACCACCCGCCGTACCGTTCACCCGCAGAGACGGGTCGCCGGGGCGGATCGACCGGCGTGTCGACATCGTTCAGGCCGGGCCTCCCCCGCACGTGGATGTGCCCCTGGTCGTCCAGATCTCCCGGTGGGACCGGATGAAAGACATGGGCGGCGTGATGAAGGGATTCGTGGAGTGGGTCGATCCGTCCCTCGGTGCGCACTTGCTTCTCTGCGGTCCCGCGGTGACCGGCGTCGCAGACGACCCGGAGGCTGCCGAGGTGCTCGACGAGTGCCTGGGCCAGTGGCGGGAGTTACCGCACGCGGCGCGCAGCCGTGTCCACCTCGCGTGCATCCCGATGGCCGACCCCGACGAGAACGCTGCGATCGTGAATGCGATCCAGCGACACGCCTCGGTCGTCGTCCAAAAGAGCCTGGCAGAGGGCTTCGGCCTGACAGTCGCAGAGGCCATGTGGAAGCGACAACCGATCGTTGCGAGTGCGGTCGGCGGCATCGTCGACCAGATCGAGGACGGGGTCCACGGCCTGCTGGTGGACGATCCCACGGATCTACGCGCGTTCGGCGCGGCGGTGGAGTCGCTCGTGCGAGATCGTCCCGCCGCCACGCACCTGGCTGAGAATGCACACCTGCGCGTCGTCGAGGAGTTTCTCGGCGACCGACACCTCGAGCAGTACGCCCAGCTCTTCCAGCAGCTATCGCCCGGGACGAACTGAAGCCCGTCCAGACGGGCGGGCTCCTCCGCTTTGGCTTAGCTGAGCAATGCCGGGGGCGGGACTTGAACCCGCACGGCCCGAGGGCCACCCGATTTTAAGTCGGGCGCGTCTGACCAGTTCCGCCACCCCGGCGCAGGCAGCGTAACGACCACCGCAGCGACGGATACCCTCCCGCCGGATGACGCAGGACATTGTCATCATCCTCTCCGTCCTCGGCGTGGTGGGACAGGTGCTCGTCGTCCTGGGGCTGATCGTCGGAATGCTCGCGCTCGCGGGCATCCGCACTCCGCTCGACGCGATCCGCAACCTGCTGTGGGGCTACGAGCTGTGGGGGGCCTTCGTCGTCGCGGCGATCGCGACCGGCGGCAGCCTCTTCTACTCCCAGGTTGCGGGCTACATCCCCTGCGAGTTCTGCTGGTTCCAGCGGGTCCTGATGTACCCGCTCTCGATCCTCACGCTCCTGATCGCAGCGCGCGGCGACAACCGGGCAGCGCGCTACCTGATCCCACTCCCGGTGGTCGGGGCCGGCACGTCGATCTACCACATCCTGATCGAGCGAGACGTGATCAAGGAGCCGAAGGTCTGCTCCCTCTCCGCACCCGGCGGATGCGGTACAAACTGGATCGCAGCCCACTCCTTCGGGTATCTCACGATCCCCGAGCTCGCCCTCACCGCCTTCCTCCTTCTCATCGGATTCTTGGTCCTGGCCTCGGCCGGGGAGTCCGAGGTACCGGCTACCCTTCCCGCGCATGCCGAGCGGTAAGAGAGCCAGACAGCAGAGGCAGGCGACAGCGGCCGCGGTGCGGACGCCGCCGCCCGTACGCTCGAAGGGCGCCGGCGGAGCCCGCGCGCGCCAGGCATCTCCCCGCGCGCTGGCGATCGCCGGCGGTGTCGTCCTCCTCATCGTGATCGCCGTCGTGCTCGGCGTCGTCCTCAGCGGCGGCAGCGGCGGTGGTGGCGGTGGGGTCGTCCCGTCGAGCGCCCTGGACGGCCTGCCGCCGACCGGAAGTCAGAGCTGGGCCGGGTCGCTGGCCGGAGCGGCAGAGGCGAACGCCCTCTTCAAGGGCATCCCCCAAAACGGCGAGGTGGTCGGCGACCCGAAGGCGCCGATCGAGATGCTGATGTTCATCGACGTCCAGTGCCCCGTCTGCCAGAACTACGAGGTCACGTCCCTCCCCACGATCGTCAAGAAGTACATAAGGACGGGGAAGGTGCAGCTCCGCCTCAAGCCGTGGGCCTTCATCGGCCCCCAGTCGGACACCGGACGGCTCGGCGTGATCGCGGCTGCGCAGCAGAACAAGGGCTCCGAGTACGCCAAGGTCCTCTACGACACACAGCCGCCGAACTCGGAGAACAGCGGCTGGCTCGACGGGCGTGAGATGGCGGTCATCGCAGCCAGCGTCAACGGCCTCGACCTGGCGCAGTGGAGGGACGACGTCAACAGCTCCACGTCGAGGTCGACCGCGAACGCCGTCGACAAGCTCGCCACGCAGATGAAAATCCAGGGGACGCCGACCGTCCTCGTGGGCTGCACCGACGGCAAGCCCAAGGACGTCACGACGCCTGGGTCCCCACCCACCCTGCAGGACACGACGCAGGCGATCGACGCAGCCGCCTGCAGCTAGACGGCGATCCTCCATCCCGCGAAAGTGCGCAAAGAGCGCGCTTTTTCTCCTTGACCTTTCGGGCCGCGCCCGCATAGGCTCTCCGAGCCGGTTCCGATGGACCTACGGGTTCGTCGGGGCCGGCATTTTCGTGCTCCGTCCGACCCGGTCTCTAGGGTTCTGCGCCCCAAATGATCGTCGGACTCGTCATCGGACTCCTCGTTGGCGCGGCTGTCGCCTGGCTCGTGCTGCGGGCCCAGTACGCCGGCCGGATGACCGCGCTCGAAGAGGCGCGCGCCTCGCTCGGCTCCACCCTGAAGGCACTCGCCGCGGACGCGCTCGCGACGAACAACCAGTCCTTCCTCGAGCTCGCCAAGTCGCAGCTCGAGCAGCTCCGGCAACAGACGACGCAGGAGCTGGAGCAGCGCAAGCAGGCAGTCGAGCACCTCGTGACCCCGATCACGGAGTCCCTCCAGAAGGTCGACGGGAAGCTGCAGCAGCTCGAGGTCGCGCGCACCCGCGCGTACTCGGAGCTCAGCGTCCAGGTTCGCCAGCTCGCCGAGACGCAGAGCCAGCTCCGCAGCGAGACGGGGAATCTCGTGAGTGCCCTGCGCGACCGGCCCAATGTCCGCGGCCGCTGGGGCGAGATCCAGCTGAGGCGAGTCGTCGAGATGGCGGGGATGCTCGAGCATTGCGACTTCGAGACCCAGGCCCACGTGGCAACCGAGGACAGCCGCCTTCGCCCCGACCTCGTCGTCAAGCTTCCCGGCTCGAAGACCGTCGTCGTCGATGCGAAGTTCGCCGGCCAGGCATACCTCGAGTCGCTGTCGGCTCGCGACGACGAGGAGCGCCTGACGAGGCTCCGGGATCACGCCCGGCAAGTGCGGGACCACATCGCCAAGCTGTCGGGGAAGAGTTACTGGGCTCAGTTCGACGCCGCCCCGGAGTTCGTCGTGCTGTTCATCCCCGGCGAGACCTTCCTGAGCGCTGCTCTGGAGCAAGAGCCCTCGCTGATCGAGGAAGGCGTCAACCAGCAGGTGATCCTCGCGACCCCCACGACTCTGATCGCGCTCCTGCGCGCCGTTGCGTACGGCTGGCGCCAGGAGACGATCGCCGAGTCGGCGAAGGCGATCAGCGACCTGGGACGCGAGCTCTACGGACGGCTGGCCACCCTCACCGAGCACTTCGCAAAGGTCGGCCGCGGCCTCGACACGGCGGTCCGGTCGTACAACGAAGCCGTCGGATCGCTCGAGACTCGCGTGCTCCCGAGCGCCCGGAAGTTCCGCGACCACGGCGTCTCCCCCGCGGCGGAGCTCGCGGAGCTCGGAGGTGTCGAGCGGACGACTCGGCCCGTGACCGCGCCCGAGCTCGGCTCCGGCGACGCGACGGCAGACGCCGCTTAGAAGCGCAACAGCGCGGCGAGGCCGCCGACGGGCTCGAGGTCGCGATGTTCCTCGCCGATCACCTCGACCGTGCCGCCGTGGGTCAGTGTCTGATGGACGGCGAGGTCGAGTCCCGTGTCGGCTGCCTGGAGCGTCGTCCCGTCGAGCGGGCAGCTCCCGTCCACCGCTTGCGCGCGGCCGCAGGCAGGACAGACATACGCCGGCCGATCGGCGCCGGCCTGCACGAGCAACAGCTCCACACGACCGTCGGACGCCGCCTGCAGGGTCTCTTCCCACCCGGTTGCTGCACGCCCGTTCCGCGCCGCCTCCTCGCGCCAGCGCGCCAGCAGCTCCTCCTCCCTGCCGGCCCTCCACGCGTCGAGGAGCGGCCGCGCCGCCTCGAGCAGCCGCGGCGCGTCGACGTGCGCCTCCGCCGCGACCCACCCGACGAGTGCATCCCGGGTCTCGGGGGAGAGCAGGCTTTCGAAGCCGGATCGCGTCTCCTCCGAGCCGGCGAGCACGACCCGAACGTCCCTGAGCCTGCGCACGCAGCGATCGAGCGCGTCGGCCACGTCCCGCAGATGCCGGTCGACGATGGTCTCGATGTGCCGCTCGTAGCGGCCTTGCGACCAGCCGCCCTGGTCGTGGCGACCGGGGACGTCCGCCGACTCGTCCGCCAACGGAATCAGCTGGCCCGTGCGCAGCCGGTAGACGTCGCCGCGCTCGCGCCCGACGTAGGCGACAAGCGCTCCGTCGTCCCGTCCGACGAGACGAACGAGCGGCGCCAGATAGAGCTGCTTCGCGATGCGAGCTTCGTCCTCCACCGGCCACGGCAGTGGGAGCTGCAAGAAGAGGTCGTCGCGCTCCGCGGAGAACACGGCGACGCCACGAACACCCTCACGGCTGAACTCGCTGCGGAACCACTCGTCGATCCGCTCGATGTCGCGCGCGAGAGCCTTCCGCTCCTGGGGTGACAGCGACGAGCTCTGCTCGCCCAGCTGACGCTCGGCGCGCGCGATCAGCGACCTCGTGTGCGAGGCGAGATCTCCGGCGGTCGGCACGATGCTCGGATCGAGCCCCACATAGACGCTCACCGCGCAACCATGCTTCGCACGGAACGCAGCAAGCTCGCGCAGCTGCTCCCACGTGATCGGTCCGGCCACGCCGCCCGTGTCCCCGGCACCACGGATTTCATGCCTGGCTGGGAACGTCAATCCGGCCCAGATCGTTTAATACACCAGACAAGTTCTTGCGAGAGAGGAAACGATGAGCGACGTACGTGACGTGATCGTGATCGGCGGAGGGCCCGCGGGATACACCGCGGCCCTTTACGCTGCGCGCGCGAACCTGAGTCCACTCGTAATCGAGGGCTTCAGCTGGGGCGGCCAGCTGATGATCACGAGCGACGTGGAGAACTACCCCGGGTATCCCGACGGGATCATGGGGCCCGAGATGATGGCGGAGTTCCGGCGCCAGGCAGAGCGTTTCGGCACAGAATTCGTGACCGACGACGTGACCCGCGTCGACTTCTCGGAGCGGCCGTTCCGCATCTGGGTCGAGGACGAGGAGTACCGCGCCCGTTCCGTCATCGTCGCCACGGGTGCAAGCGCTCGCTGGCTCGGGCTCGAGTCGGAGGAACGGCTCAAGGGACGCGGCGTGTCGGCGTGCGCGACGTGCGACGGCGCGTTCTTCCGGGACAAGCACATCTTCGTCGTCGGCGGCGGCGACTCGGCGTTCGAGGAGGGCCTGTTCCTCACCCGCTTCGGCTTCAAGGTCACCCTCGTCCACCGCCGGAACGAGTTCCGTGCTTCGCAGATCATGATCGACCGGGCGCGCGACAACGAGAAGATCGAGCTCAAGACACCGTATGTCGTCGAGGAGGTGCTCGGCGAGGACTCGATCAGCGGGCTCCGGCTGCGCAACACCGAGACGGACGAGACCGAGGAGGTCGAAGCCGGAGCGCTCTTCGTCGCGATCGGCCACGACCCCAACACGAGGCTCTTCCTCGACCAGCTCGACCACGACGCGAACGGGTACCTCGTCCCGCAGCCCGGGACGACCCTGACGAACATCCCCGGAGTCTTCGCGGCCGGCGACGTGCAGGATCACATCTACCGGCAGGCCGTGACCGCGGCGGGCAGCGGCTGTATGGCCGCCCTCGACGCCGAGCGCTTCCTCGCGACCGACGAGGGACACAGCGGCACCGCGCTCACGGCGCCCAGGCCGGAGGCGGAACCGACCCGGGTCTAGCTGCCGCAGGTGCCGAACTTCATCTGCCCGAACTGCAAGGAGCGGTCGATCGACATCGACCGGAAGGAGGGGATGTTCGATCAGGCCGTCGCGTGCCGTCACTGCGGCTTCGGCTTCCTCTTCGAGCTGCTGGACGACTACTACCCGGCGCCGACGACCGGACTCGTCACCTGCGACCAGGAGGGCCGCATCCTCGCCATCGGCCGCGGCGTCTTCGAGCTGAGCGGCTGGAGCGAGCACGACCTGCTCGGGACGGACGTGGTCACTGCGTTCGGGCTCGCAGGCTTCGAGGAGGAGAAGAACCCGGTCAAGCTCTCCCTCGAGTGGGGCGTCCGGCGCCTGAACGAGCAGTTGCAGCTGCGGACGCGCAGCGGCCAGGTCAAGCCGGTGGTCGGGGACTTCTTCCCGGCGCTCGACGACGACGGCGGCCTGCTCGTCGCGCTGACGCCGGCGCACGGCTAGATTTCGCGGCGGCGCCGAGCCGCGCCGGGGCGATGGAGCTCGCCCAGCGAACCGCCGCCAAGGCTGATGGCTCCTACGATCGAAGGGAGCTTGATGCGCACGATCGTGGCCATCGGCATTGCAGGAGCGCTGGGGGCGCTCGCGCGCTACGGACTCGACGGGGCGGCGTCCCGGCGCTTCCCGTCGTCCTTTCCGTGGGGCACGTTCGTGGTCAACATCACCGGCGCGTTCGGGGTCGGCTTCTTGATGACCCTGATGACGGAACAGCTGACGACGGCTCCGTGGCTCCGCTCGGCGCTGTCGATCGGCCTGCTCGGCGGGTACACAACCTTCTCGACGCTCTCGTACGAGACGTATCGGCTCCTCGAGGACGGCGCGGTCGGGCTCGCCGCCGCAAATGTCCTCGGGAGCGCCGCCAGCGGTCTCGTCGCCGTATATCTCGGGGTCGTCGCAGCGAGGGCCGTATGAAACTGGAAGGTGAAGGCAAGCTGCTGCGGCTCTTCATCGGGGAGTCCGACACGTGGCACGGGAAGCCCCTGTACCAGGCGATCGTCGAGCGCGTGCGCCAGGAAGGGCTCGCCGGGGCAACCGTGCTCCGGGGCATCGAGGGGTTCGGCGCCGACTCGCGCCTGCACACGTCTCGCATCCTGCGACTCTCGGAAGACCTGCCCGTCGTGATCGAGATCGTCGACACACCCGAGCAGATCGACCGAGTGGTGCCGATCCTCGACGAGATGGTGGGCGAAGGGATGCTCACGCTCGAGCGCGTGCAGATCGTCACGTACCGGTCCAGCGACAAGTAGTCGCCGGGCGCCACAATGGAGTCGTGGACTCGCTCCGCGGACACCTCCTCGTCGCGTCGCCGGCCCTGATCGACCCGAACTTCCGCCGTACCGTCGTCCTCGTGACGGAGCACACCGAGGACGGCGCGGCGGGGCTCGTCCTCAATCGGCCCTCGCCCGTCGAGGTGGCCGGTGCGGTGCCGCAGCTCGAGCCGGTGGTCGACGACGGTGAGCAGGTCTGGGTCGGCGGCCCCGTGCAGCCGGAGGCGGTGCTCGTGCTGGGCGAGTTTCTCGATCCGGACGATGCCGCCGTGCCGCTGTTCGGCGCGCTCGGCTTCCCCTCGCTGGCAGATCCGGAGGAGATCGTCCCGGCGACGACCCGCCGGCGGGTGTTCGCCGGCTACACGGGCTGGAGCGTCGGCCAACTCGAGGCCGAGCTCGCGGAGGAAGACTGGATCCTCGAGCCCGCGCTCCCGGACGACGCGTTCACCGACGACCCCGACGAGCTGTGGCGCGACGTCCTGCGCCGCAAGGGTGGCATCTACGAGCTTGTCTCCCGGATGCCCGAAGACCCGCGCGTCAACTGATCGCGCAGAGCCCGGTTCTTTCAGAGCACAGCCCGGAGGTCGTGCTCGAGCTCGTCCTCGAGTTCGTGGAGCCGGCGGCTGATCGGCACCTTCGAGGCCTCGCCGGTGTGCAGCGTGTCGAGTGCGCAGGCCAGGAAGCAGGCCGCGCCGAGTGCCGTGTTCCAGTTCGCGGCGGCCTGGTCGAGCATCGAGCCGGTCGCGGGCACCACGTAGCCGGCCACCGCCGAGATACCGAAGAAGATGCAGCCGAGCAGGTTGACGGCCGGCTGCCACCAGCCGGCTCCGCCGCGCGCGGGCAGCCAACCCTTACGGCGGGAGGCGCGGTAGGCGATTGCGCCCGAGACGAGGAAGCAGATCGAGCCGCGCCAGTCGGGTCGCCAGACGAGCCGGTCGTAGTCGGGACTCGTCACAACGGTGTGCATTGCCCGGTAGGTGCTGACGTTGAAGAACAGCGTGCCGACCGACTGGACGATTGCCGCCCACCAGGCAGCGCGACCCTCCCGGGGAGAGCGGCGATCCGGCCATGCCAGCCAGCTCTGCAGCGCTCCGCCACCGGTGAACAAGATCGAGCCGACGAAGAAGGTGATCCCGTCGGCGCGCGCCCCGACCAGCTGCACATAGCCCGGGAACGGGCCGATCAGGAAGCAGGTCGACCCGAGGGCGAAGAAGAGCGCCATCCAGCGTCGGCGAGTCACAGCGGCGACCCTACGCCTGCCCGGTCGATCGGCGTCCGCGGGCCGTTCCCGACGTCAGCCCGCAAGGCGCGAGAAGGCGAAGACATAGGTGAGGCGCGACAACGTGAACCGCTCGCCGTAGCGCGAGGCAAGGGCGTGCACCGCGTGGAGCATCTCCTTCCGCTCCTCGGGCTCCGCCGTGAGGAAGGCGCTCGCGGTCGAGAGATAGCCCACCAGGGCATCCGGGCTCGACTCCTGATCGGCCTCGACGATCGTGCGGGCGGCCTCCCGGAACCACGGCTCGCCCGGGAGATCGTCCTGCCGATAGGGGTCGTGGCCCGCGAAGCCGATCAGCTCGCCGAGCTCGCGCTGCAACGGTTCGCGCTCGTTCCACCAGTTCCAGAGCAGGACGAGCCCGCCGCCGGGCCGGATGACGCGCTGCAGCTCCGGCAGCGCGCGCTCGCGGTCGAACCAGTGGTAGGCCTGCCCCGCGAAGACCGAGTCGACGCTCTCGTCCGGCAGCGGAATCGACTCGGCCGGCCCCACGAGCGCCTCGGCCTCCGGCACGGCAGTCCTGAGCTGCTCGAGCATCGGGGCTCCCGGCTCGACCGCCACCGCCTCGAAGCCGACCGCGACGAGGCTACGGGTCAGCTTCCCCGTCCCCGCCCCGACGTCGAGGACACGGGCGCCCGGCTCGAGCCCGAGCTGCCGGGCGGCCCAGCGCAGCGCCTCTTCCGGGTAACCGGGCCGGTGACGCTCGTACTCGGCGGCGACGGACTCGAAGCTGCGGGCGCGGGCCGCGCGGTCAGACACGACTAGACGGGCAGAGCTCGCTCACGACGCAATCCTCGCAGCGCGGGCGCCGCGCGTCGCAGACCCGCCGGCCGTGCCAGATCAGGAGGTGCGGGAAGCGGCCCCAGTCCGCGCGCGGCACGAGACGGACGAGGTCGCGCTCGATCTTGACCGGATCCTCCTGCCGCGTCAGGTGCAGCCGTTGTGAGAGACGGCGGACGTGCGTGTCGACGACGATCCCCTGCGGCTCGCCGAGCTCCGCGGCGACGACGTTGCCCGTTTTCCGCGCCACGCCCGGCAGCCGGATCAGCTCTTCGAGTCGCCGCGGCACTTCGCCGTCGAACTCCTCGAGCAACGTCCTCATCGTCCCCCGTAGGGCCTTCGCCTTCTGGCGGTAGAAGCCGGTGGCGAAGATGTCGCGCTCGAGCTCCTCCTGCGGGACGGCGAGGTAGTCCTCGGGCTGGCCGTACTTCGCGAACAGCGTCTCGGTGACGCGATTGACGTTCACGTCGGTCGTCTGCGCCGAGAGCATCACCGAGACGAGCAGCTCGAGCGGGCTGCGGAAGCGGAGCGCGATCGCCGCGTCCGCGTGCTCGGCCGCGAGCCGCTCGATGATGGGGCCGATCCGCTCCTTTTTCGGCCCGACGCGCCGGCGGGCCTCCTGCAGGTAGCTACGAGGCAACGGCCTCGGGCAGCCGCGCGCGCAGGCGCGGGCCCGCGCAGACGAGATCGAGCGCCGGGCAGCCGCCGCAGGCGAAGTCGCTCGGCGTCGGCGGGAACTCGCCGGCCTGGATGCGTTCGATCGCGGCGGAGAGCTCGGCCTCGAGCTCGACGACGTCGGCGAGCATGAAGGTGGCGCCGACCGGCGCGTCCGGGCGTTCGAGGAAGTGGTAGACGACCTCGACCTCCTTGGCCCCTGCGCGGAAGCACGCGAGCGCGTAGACGAGCCGCTGCAGCCGGTAGTCCTGCTCCACGATCTCGTCCGGCGCCGCCTCGCCGAGCGCGTTCGTCTTGTAGTCGACGACGAGGGCCTGGCCATCCCGGAGATAGAAGACATCGATGTAGCCGTGGACGAGGACGCCGTCGTGCTCGAAGGTGAAGTGGCGCTCCTTCTCGACGTCCTCGAGGGCCGCAACGCGGCGGGCGAGGTCGGATTCGCAGTACGCCGCGACGAAGCCGCGGATCAGCTCGTCCTCGAGCTCCGGCGTGACCGGGGCCGCGAGGTCGATCTCCTCGAGCAGGGCGTGGACGGCGC
This sequence comes from Actinomycetota bacterium, assembly GCA_046731605.1. Classification (GTDB taxonomy): domain Bacteria; phylum Actinomycetota; class Thermoleophilia; order Gaiellales; family Gaiellaceae; genus Palsa-739. Next base: position 24,241 of record JBKPLL010000070.1, read on the forward strand.
TGCCGATCTCCGTCCCGGACATCTCGCCCGTCCCCTCGCCCTCGACCGGCCGCTCGCTCATCCCGAGCCCGTAGCGGGCGAAGTACTTGTACGCACACTGCTCGAACAGCGAGAGCGACGTGAAGGACAGCCGGCGCACGCGATGGAGCGGCGGATCGGCAAGCGCCACGAGCGGCGGTAGCTCCGGGGCTTCGGGTAGCGCCGCAACCTCGTCGAGCGTTGCGAAGAGCGCGAGCTGACCCGGCTCGTCGCTCTCCGCCTCTACAACGGCGGGCTCCTCGGGGTGGAAGTGATCGAGGCGAACGAGCAGACGCGCGTCCCCGCGCACCAGCTCGATCGGCAAGTCGCCGGCCTGCGCGAGGTCCCCGTCGGCCCCGAGGCGGTCGAGCACCCACGCGATCGGGGTCGGTGTCTCCCGCTCGGAGCCGAGGTCGACAGAACCGGAGACGATCAGCCGCTCCTTGGCACGCGTCATCGCGACGTAGTAGAGGCGCAGGCGCTCGGCGCGCTCCGCCTCCTGCCGCGCCTCCTTCACCGCCTCGTAGTCGAAGGCCCCGCGCCGTCTCGCCGTCACCGGATCGGCGACCCGGAAGCCGAAGCGCCCGTCGGGCAGCGCCAGGATCTCGTCCGGCGAGGGCGGCACGCGGTCGCGCCCGGCGTCGGCAACGATCACGACCTTGAACTCGAGCCCCTTCGCCGCGTGGATCGTGAGGAGGCGCACCGCATCGGCTCCCTCCTCCTCGGCGACGGCCTCCAGCTCGCGCGCGCCGACGGCCTCCTGCTCGGCGACGAAGCGGACGAAGCCCTCGACGTCAGGCCCGCGCAGCTCGTCATACGACCGCGCCAGCCGCGCGAGCTTGCGCATGTTGGCGTAGCGACGCCGTCCGTCCCATTGCGCGAGGACGGCGAGATCGTAGTCGTGTTCCGCCACGATCTGCTCGCACAGCCGTTCGAGGGAGAGTCGTGGCATCGCCTCCACGAGCCGGTCGTAGCGCTGGCGGAACGCGCGCATCAGGCGCTCGTCGCGCTCCGCGAGCCCGGGCGGCAGCGAGTGCTCGAGGCCGGAGAAGAGCGGCCGCCTCGACGCGACCCGGCGCAGCAGCGCGAGGGCGTCGTTCGAGACACCGACAAACGGCGACGCGAGCACCGACGCGAGCGCGGTGTCGTCGTAGCGGTTGTGGAGCAGCCGGAGGTACATGAGCAGGTCGACGACCTGCTGCTGGCCGAAGTAGCCCTTGCCCGTCGCGCGATACGTCGGAAGCCCGGCGCGCCGCAACTCGTCCTCGTACCACTCCGCATCGGTGCCCGCGGCGAAGAGGAGGACGATCTCGCCGGGCGTCGCTGCGCCGCTGTTCACCAGCTCGCGGACGCGGCGCGCGACGGCGCGCGCCTCCCCGCGCCGCCAGTGGACGCCGCTGTCCTTGTAGCTCTCCTTGTCGGTGACGAGCAGCTCGACGGGGTGGCCGAAGACGGGATCCGGGAACTCGGCCGCGGCCGCGAGCTCCTGGAACTCGCCGCCGAAGTGCGCACCGAAGAGCTCGTTGACTGCGGCGAGCACCTCGGGGCGCGAGCGGTAGTTGAGCGTGAGCGAGAGCGGCTGTCCGACGGCCTCGCGGCGCTCCCGGAAGACCTGGACGTCGGCGTGGCGGAAGCCGTAGATGGACTGGAACTCGTCGCCGACGAAGAACAACTCGGTTTCCGGCGTCCGCAGCAGGTCGACTATCTCGGTCTGCAGCCGGTTCGTGTCCTGGAACTCGTCCACGAGGATCGAGCGGAAGCGCTCCTGCTCGCGCCGCCGGAGCTCCGGCTCGGCCCGGAGCAGGTTGCGCGCCTCGAGCTGGAGATCCTCGAAGTCGAGCGCCGACTCACGCGCCTTCGCCTGGGCGTACCGCTCGGCGAAGAGCGTCAGGAGCTCCTGCAGGAGCGCACGGTCGCGGGCCGCGGCCTCGTCGAGCGCGGCCTGCTCGACCGCGCCCAGTGCCTCGCAGTACGCGGAGGCGCGGTCGCCGCGAGCCCTGAAACCGCCGAGGCTCATCAGCCGGTCCGGCCGCAGGTCACGCGCCAGCAGCTCCAGCAACTCGGCTGCCGCCCGCTGCTGCGCCTCGGTTGCGCCCGGGTCGGAGACGAGCGAGGCGGCAGCGGCGCGCAGCTCGTCCACCCGCTCCCCGAGCTCCGGCCGGGGCGCAACGGCCAGGTCGAGCTCGCGTCCTGCCGCGCGCAGCGTCTCGTAGACGCTCGTCAACATCCGGCGCAGCCGGTCGCTCCCGTAGGTGGCGAGGAGCTCGAGCCGCTGCGGATCGTCCCCCGCGCAGAACTCCGCGAGCGCCTCGCGGAACGCCTCCGACCGGAGCACCGCCGCCTGTGCCTCGTCGAGCTCGCGGAAACGCGGGTCGAGCCCGGCGGCGAGCGGATACGCCCTCAGCAGGCGGGCGCAGAAGCCGTGGATCGTCGAGATCCAGGCTCCGTCGAGCTCGCGTGCGAGGTCGTGCCGGCCGCGGCCGGCGAGCGCCGCCCGGATCCGCATGCGGAGCTCGCCCGCCGCGCGGCGCGTGTACGTGATGACGAGGATCGAGTCGACGTCGAGCCCGCGCTCTATCACCGCGCGCACGACCCGCTCGACGAGGACGGCCGTCTTGCCGGTGCCGGCACCCGCGGAGACGAAGACCTCGCCCCCCGCCTCGACCGCAGCGGCCTGCTCGCGGTTCAGCTCGTACGCGCTCATGCTCGCTCGATCCGGCACACGGTCCAGAGATCGCACCAGGCCGGGCACTCGCCGCCGAGCGGGTCGTGGCGAACGTCGCCCTCGCGGAGCCGCCCGGCGAGCGCGGTCGCCGTCCCGCGCGCCGTCTCGACCACGCCCCAGAACGCCTCCTCGTCGAGGTAGTCGTGCGAGACGTAGCCCGGCAGGGTCTCTTCCTCGGAGCCCCGGACGAGCCCGCGCGGCTTGCGCGCTCCCGCGAGCGGCCGGTAGAGGCCGCCGAGCGGCTCGAGCCCGACGAGGTCGCGCAGGACGAGCATGTAGAGCGGGATCTGAAGCCTGAGCTCGCTCTCGATCTGGCGCGCCGAATACGCGCTCTTGCCCGACTTGTAGTCCTGGACGACCCCGCGCGCGCCGAACGGGTCGACGTCGATCCGGTCGATCTTTCCGGAGAGGGTCAGGCCGCCGCCGAGCTCGAGCCCACGCTGCAGCTCGGGTGCGGCGCGCTCGCTGCCGAACGAGACCTCGAAGCGTCGAGGCACGAGGGGCGACGACGACTCGCACTCCTCCTCGACCAGCGCCGAGAGGTCGCGCCAGAGGGTCTGGTCGAGCTCCCGCTCCTGCATCTCGGTGAGGTCCATCCGCACGCGCGCCACGGACTCGTCGAGACACTCGCGCATCAGGCTCGTCGCAGCCTCGACGTGCTGCGGCTCGAGCTTCTCCACCCCGAGCTCGGCCGGGACACGGGTGAAGAAGCGGTACAGCGCGTTGTGCGCGACGCTGCCGCGCTGCTTCGCATCGGGCTCGGCGTCGATCGTCTTCGGGTCGAGGAAGCGCTCGACGAACCAGGCCGAGGAGCAGTCGGCGAAGCGCTCCAGCTCGGTCACGCCGAAGGAGGTGCGAGAGCCGAGCTGCCCGAGCACGAGCGGGTGCGTGATCCTGGTCGGCCGGTGGAACGCCGCCAACGCGCGCTCGAGCCGCCGTTCCCAGCCGTTTGCGCGCGCGAGCGCTTTGGCCGTGTCCCCGTCGTGGGCGGCGAGCTCGGCGAGCGCGCGCAACCGCTCTCGCTCGGTCGGCGCGTCCTCGAGCGGCCACGTGAGCGCCGAGAGAGGACGGCGGTGCGTCCAGCGGCGCACGTCGGCGTCGAACAGCGCCTGGACGTCGTGCCAGAACGGGCTCGCCTCGCGGGGGCTCCCGTCGTCGTCCGCGGCCTCGCGCACCAGATAGAGCCGCTGCGAGGCACGCGTGCAGGCCGTGTAGAAGAGGTAACGGTCGTTCTCGACCGGATCGGGCCGCTCGAGCCGGGCGCCACGCTGGTCGAGCGCGCGTCGCGCGTCGTCGTCGAGGAACGGCGAGCCGCCGCCGCGTCGGGGGAGGCTTCCCTCCTCCAGACCCAGGACGAAGACGGCGTCGAAGCGCCGCGTCCGCGCGCGCAGCAGGTCGACCACGGCGACGCGTCCGGCGTCGTCCCCGGTGCGGCGAGGGAGAGCGGAACGCTCGACTGCCCCGAGCACGTCCTCGCGACTCAGCCCACCGCTCAGCTCACGCCAGCCCTCGAGCTCGCCAAGCAGCCGCCTCAGCGCCTCGTAGGCCCGCAGGTCGAGCCGGCTCGCCGCGTCCGCCGGCGGCCGCTCGAGGCCGTACGCGTTCCGGAGCATTCGCTCCGCGAGCTCCCGCACCGCTTCCACCGGGTCGGCGGCGTCGCGCAGCTCTGCGAGCGCCGGCAGGGGGCCCCCGCGCAGTTGCTCCGCTTCTTCCACGACACGCTCCGGCGCCTGGACCGCACGCCCCCGGAGGCGCCCCTCGACGAAGTCGACGGCACGCCGCTCGAGCCCCGAGAACGGCGAGCGGAGGTAGCGGAAGAGGTCGCCGCGCGTCCCTCCACCCCACGCGAAGCGCAGGAGAGCCGCAAGGGCGTGCACGAGCGGTGTCTGCGTGAGGCGTAGCTCGCCGTCGACGGAGCACGGAATGCCGAACGAGCCGAGCACGGTCTCGAGCGCGCCACGAATGCGGTCGTAGCCGGGCACGACGACCCCGATCCGCTCGAGCGGCATGCCGCCGCGGCCGAGCGCGAGCACCTCCTCGCCCACCAGCTCGAGCGTTCCGCGGCTACCGGCGCCCTCGAAGAAGCGGATCACTCCGTCGAGCGGCGGCGGAGCGCCAGGTTCGTCTGTGAAGAGCACGCGCTCGAGATGCGCGAGCGCGGGCGGCGCGACGGCCCCGTAGCGCGGCGGCAACTCCTCGACGGCGCCCGATGCAAGGCCGGCGAGATCCTCGGCCGTCCGGCGCAGCGCGGCAAAGACCGGCCGTCCAGGCTCGTACGGGAGCGAGACCGTTACCTCGGTGCGGGCGGCCAGCGCCTCGAGCAGCGTCCACTCCGCCCCGGTGAGATCCTCGAAGCCGTAGGCGAAGACCGGCTGGCCGCGCCACGCGGCGAGGTCGGTCCGGAGGCGGTCGACGGCGTGACTGCGCAGCAGCCCGCGATCCCAGCGCTCGAGTCGCTCGAGCTCGGCGCGGTACCCGCCGTAGAGCCTGCCGAGGTCGCCCCCCACGGCCTCCGGGCAAAGCAGCCCCTCGTCGAGCTCGCCGAGGGTGCGCTCGAGGGAGTCGACGAAGCCTGCATGGGCGGCGGAGCGGGTGTAGCCGTTGAGGTCCGCGTGGCCAACGACGCGGCGGACGAGCAGCGTCTGCTCCACACGTCCGAGCTGTTGACGAGCGGTGCCGGAACCGAGCGCGAGGCGGCGAAACAGGTCGTCGAAGGTGACGATGGAGCCGCCGAGCAACGCCGGCCGCCGCGCCAGCAGCTCGAGCTCGACACGGTCGACGTCCGCCCGATTGGGCACGATGAGCACGGGCTCGACGCCGTCCGGGGAATCGAGCACGGCGAGATAGCGGTCGAGCAGGAGCCCGACCTTGCCCGCGTTCGCAGGGCCCGCGATGAGGCGGAGCGGCACCCGCCTACGCTAGCGCGAGCGCGGGACGGTCTCTAGACCGGGCTCAGGCCGTTGTCGCAGACTTGGGCTTGCGACCGCGACGGGCGACCGCGCGACCCGGCGTCCTGCCGGCGCAGTCGTCGCAGAGGTCGGCCTGCTTCGCTCCCCGCCGAGCGTCGGTGAAGGTAACGCGCATCACGGCGCCCCGTCCCTCGTCGACTTCGTTGCCACAACTGTCGCAAACGAGCACTGTTTTCCGAGCCACCGTTGCCCTCCTTCGCCGGGAAGCTTTGCGGGAAACCCTACAGAAACTCGATCCGAACTATGCAGCTTCACGTGCGCGTCGAATTCGCCACGAGCGGAGCAGGCTGAGCACGGCTTGTTCCTCCGGCGAGAGACCCACATCGTGCGCGTTGACGACGCGCAAATGCCGCGGGCGAAAATCGTCGATCGTTCGCCCTTCGAAGTACTGCTCGACAACGGCGGGAGACACGTACGACTCGCGCGTGACCGCGGGTGTATTTCCGAGCCGCTCGGCAACACGCCTCATGACCGCGGTCACGGATCGCTTCTGCTCGCGTTCCGACTCCGGAAATCCCTCCTTGCGGGCGCGCTCGGCGAAGTAGATCGAGGCGAGCAACGTGCCGCCCCAGGTGCGGAAGTCCTTGGCGCTGAACTCGTCCCCGAGATAGATCTTCACGTAGTCGTTCAGCCGCTTGTTCGTCAGGTTGTAGATGCCGCCCTCCCACTCGTACTTGAAGACCCGTGGGCCCCTGAGCTCCAGCAGGCGCCGGATGGCTGCAGCGAGCTCGGGATCCACCACTCCGGTGCGCACCCGGATCCCGTGCTTCGCCGGAAAGGAGAGGCAGACACGGCGACCGCGCACCGTGACGTGACGCCGCAGGAGCGTCGTCACGCCGTAGGTTCCGTCGCGGACGTACCGCTCGGAGCCGACCCGGAACCAGCCGAGCTCGATCAATCGCAAGGCGATCGCGGAGACCCGCTCTCGATCGAATTCCTCCTGGTCGAAATGGAGGGACATCGCCTCGCGAAGCGCTGGCAGGGCGTCGCCGAAGCGGATCAGCTTGTCGTACTTGGCCCGCTCCTGCTGCGCGCGATAGTCGGCGCTGTAGAGGTACTGCTTCCGGCCGGCGGCGTCGAAGCCCGTCGCCTGGAGCTTCGCGGTCGAGCGCGGCGAGATCGAGACCTCCTTCCAGGCAGGCGGGATCGCGAGTGCCTCGATCCGGGCGAGCTTTCGCTCGTCCGTGATCCGCTTGCCGCTGCTGTCGTAGTAGCGGAACGCGCCCTTGCGACCCTGCCGGCTCCATGCCATGTCGTCGGGTTGTGGTCGAAGGGCCGAACCGGCAAACGCCGATACCATCGGCCGCCTATGCGCGACGAGCGGACGATCGTCGTTCTCGACGGCGACGAGACCGGTCAGGAGCTGCTGGAGGAGAGCCTCCGCGTCCTCGGGCCCGACGTGATCGGGGTCGAGCTCGACTTCCCCCGCTTCGATCTCTCCCTCGAGTCGCGCCGCGAGACCGACAACGGAATCGTCCACGAGGCGGCGACGGCGATTCGCGAGCACGGACTCGGACTGAAGGCCGCGACGGTGACCCCCGAGGGTCGCGGCGACGTCGGCTCCCCGAACCGCATCCTCCGCGAGGAGATAGGCGGCCGGGTGATCGTGCGCACCGGGCGCCGGATCCCGGGAGTCGCGCCGCTCGGCGGCGTGCACGCGCCGATCTCGATCGTGCGGATGGCAGTCGGGGACGCGTACGGGGCGAAGGAGTGGCGCGAGGGCGAGGGCGACGACGAGGTCGCGTTCCGCACCGAGCGCATCGAGCGGCGCATCTGCCACGCCGTCGCCGAGTTCGCCTTCCGCCAGGCCGACCGGACGGGCGCCAAGGTGTTCGGCGGCCCGAAGTACACCGTCAGCCCGACCTACGAGGGGATGCTGAAGGAGGAGATGGACGCGGCGGCCGAGCGCCACCCGGAGGTGCCGTACGAGCCGCAGCTGATCGACGCGACGTTCGCACTGCTTCTCTCCTCTGCCGGCGATCCGCTCGTCATTCCGGCGCTGAACCGCGACGGCGACATCCTGTCCGATCTCGTCCTGCCGCTCTTCGGCTCGATCGCCGGCTCGGAGTCGCTGCTCGTCGCCTTCGAGTCGGACTTCGAGCCCGCCGCGATCATGGCCGAGGCAGCGCACGGAACCGCGCCGTCACTGCAGGGCAAGAACGTCGCCAACCCGATGGCGATGATCCTCGCGGGCGCTGCGCTTCTCTCCCACGCAGGCGAGGAGGCGCAGGCGGCCGGACGGGCGATTCGCGAGGCGTGCCTCGAGGCAGTCGCGCAGGGATCGCGCACCGCCGACCTCGGCGGTCATCTGGGCACGACGGAGTTCACCGACGAGGTGATCGGGCGCGTCCGCGCGAAGCTCGAGGTCTGGGCAGCGCTCTAGCCGACGTCGGCGAGCAGCTTCGCGGTCGGCACGAAGACGAGCTTGTCGGGGCCTTTGAACTTGTCGATCGCGTAGACGAGGCCGCGCGCACCGATTGCCGCGGGACTCGAGGGTGCGAACGAGAGGTCCTTGCCGGTCGTCAGATCGACCACCCGTAGCCTGGCCGACCCCTCGACGGCCGCGAAACGTCCGTGCGCCACCAGCCCGTATCCGCCAGCACGGCCGAGCGCGACGGGCCAGGTGTGCACGAGGACGCCGGTCGTCCAGTCGTACACCTGAAGCGTGGCGACGAGGGTGCCGGACTGGATCGTCTGGGTGAGCACGACGAGCTTGTTGCCGCTGAGCGCGAGGTCGGACGCGTCGGGGTCGAGCGCGAGCTCGCGGAGCAGCGCGCCGTTCGAGGAGTAGATACCGACCGCGGGGGTGTCGGTCGCCTGGCGCACGTAGTCGGCCGGCCAGGCCGCGGTCGAGCGGAAGACGGCGATGTGGCCGTCGTCCGCCGACTTGGCCACGATCGCACCCGGCCCGGTGGCGATCGTGTGCAATCCAGTGGGAGTCACGAGGCTGAGTCGCTCTTGAGCCGTGACGCTGTCGTTCGAGCTCCAGGTGCTGACGGCGAGCGTCTTTCCCGAGCCGACCGCGCCGGCGATCCACGTGCCGGCGGACAGCCCGCCGTCCGGCTCCCCGTCCAGCGGGTTGGTGTAGTGGTTGGTCAGCTTCCCGAGCCGACGCGCCGTGCCGCCCAACGCCGCGGTGTACAAGCGCTCCTGGGTCTGCTGCGAGTTCCCGGTCACGAAACGCGTGATCAGCGCGACGCGCTTCCCGGCGATCGCCACCTCGCCGGTGCCGGAGCCGAAGCCGCTGCCTGTGCGCGGGTAGGTGCCCCTGATCACCGTGGTCTTGCCCGTGGCCACGTTCCAGACCGCGACCCTGCGGTCCGCCGTCATGTACGCAACGCGCGTCCCGTCCATCGCCAGGTTCCGGACCGGGTGGCTGATCTGCTTGACCTTGCCGGCCTGCGGCTTGGCGGCGCCGGCCTGGGCGGCGAACAGCAGCAGACCCGGTGCGAGGAACAATCCCACGACACGAAGTTTTCTCATGTCCGCGACCCTAGTCCGCTGGTGTTAAGAATCTACTGCGAATTGCGTTAAGAGGCTGCGGCAGCACGCTGCCACGTGTCCCAGCCGTCGGCCCAGGCTTCGACGAAGAGGTCCGCCGCGACCGGGTCGAACTGCGTGCCGGCCCCGTCCTCCACCTCGGCGAGCGCGTGCTCGTGCGTGAGCGCGCGCCGGTACGGGCGGGGCGAGATCATCGCGTCGAAAGCGTCGGCGATCGCGAGGAGCCGCGCCTCGATGGGGATCCGACGCCCGCTCAGTCTCGCCGGGTAGCCGCTGCCGTCCCAACGCTCGTGGTGGAAGAGAACGTACGGGAGGGCGTCGTGGAACTTCCGCAGCGGCATGACGAGCTGTGCGCCGGCGGCCGGATGCCTGCGGATCTCCGCGAGCTCCTCGAGGGTGAGCGGCCCTGCCTTCCCGAGCACCTGCGGCCGGATCTTGACCTTGCCCACGTCGTGCAGGGGCGCGGCCCAGCGAAGCGCGCGAACGCGCTCGCGCTCCCAGCCCAGCGCGAGCGCCACGGGCTCGGCGAGCGCGGCGACACGAGCCCCGTGGCCGAGAGTCTGGTCGCGCTCCTCGAGTGCGCGTGCGATCGAGGCGAGCATGCTCGGGACGGATTCCGCGTGGGGTCCGGGACTCCTACTTCTTCCAGATGCTGCCGATCGGGGTCCCCTTGCGGGAGAAGCCGAGTCGCGGGAGTCCCCAGGCGTCCTCGATCGTGCGCAGCAGGCCGTAGTGGTTCGTCCGTCTCGTGAACCGCGAGCCGCGGCGCACGGTCGGGCCGAGCGCGAGCGCCTCGATGCGGCCGCCGCCTCCGGTGTCGCTCGTTCCCTCGTCGAAGACGACGAACACGACGCCACCGCGCAGCTGAGGCGAGCGCAGCAGTGGGGCGACGTGCGCCTTCAGCCAGGCGTCGCCGGTCGCGATCGAGCAATCGTGCATGTCGTTGCACAGGTTCGGGATCACGAGAGAGAAGTCCGGAAGCCGGTGACGTGCCAGGTCGCGGCCGAGCCGCGGGAAGGGTACGACGCGGTTGCGGTGCGCGCGGGAGCCGACGACGTCGCGGAAGTAGAGGAACGGGTCGTGCTTCTTCGCGTAGCGCCCGGAATAGCCGCCGCTGAACCCGGGATACGGGAGATCCTCCGCGTACGTCTTCCACGTCTTACCGGAGGCCCCGAGCGTGTCCGCGAGGCTGCGGGCGCGAACGATGCAGTCCGTGCAGTCGCTTCGGATCCCGTGCGCGGAGCCGGACACCAGCGCGAGATAGTTCGGGAGGCTCGGATGGCCGATGGCGTCGTACCTGGTCAGCGTCGCGTAGCGGCGGGCGAGCGCGTTGAACGTCGGCGCCTCGGGGTTGCCGCCGATCGAGGTCGCTTCCTCGTTCTCGAACACGACGACGACGACGTGCGTGAACGCCGGCACGCGCACCGAGAGAGGCGCCACCTTCGGGACGGTCGCGCCCACCGAGCCACCCCCGCAGCCGGCCGCGGCGATCGCAAGCGCGCAGGCAAGCGCGAACCGTGGGACTAGAGCCGGCTTTCCAGCCACTTCTTGCCGTAGTGGGTGAACAAGAAGACGATCAGAAGCGCGACGGCGATGCCAACCGCGGCGTAGATTCCGTACCGCTCGATCGCATCCGCGGCGGCAGCGCCCCCGTAGTAGGCGACGAGGCCGACGGCGGTCGCCCAGCAGATACCGCCGGCGGCGTTCCAGAAGAGGAACCTCCACCATGGCATTCGCGCAATGCCTGCTGCCCACGCGGCCGTGAAGCGGAGAACGCTGATGAAGCGGCCGAAGAAGACGACCTTGCCACCGTGCTTCGCCATCAATCGCTCTGCCTGGGGCAGGAAGCGCTCCGCATAGCGGCGCCCCACGCGCGTGCGCTCGAAGAGGCGACGGCCGCCGAGCCGGCCGATCAGTACGTAACCGAGGTTGTCGCCGACGATCGCGGCGACCGCCGCCACGGCGATCACTTCTTCGATCGGGTAATGCCCCTGCGACGCGAGGACTCCGAAGGCGATGAGAGCAGTCTCGCCGGGCAGCGGAAGCCCGAACGACTCGAGCATGATCACGGCGAATAGGAGCGGCAGCCCGTGGCTCGTGAAGAAGTGCGTCAAGACGCGTAGGCTACGCGCCGAATGAGGGTCGGCATTCCGCGCGAGACGACGCAGGGCGAGCGGCGCGTCGCGCTCGTCCCCGAGACCGTCGGGAAGCTCGCCGCAAGCGGCTTCGAACTCATCGTCGAGCAGGGAGCCGGGGATGCCGCCTCCTTTCCGGACGACGCCTACCGCGAGGCCGGCGCGACGGTCGGCGACCCGTGGGACGTGGACGTCGTCGTCAAGGTGCGCAAGCCGTCGCCCGACGAGCGCGAGCGGCTCCGCACGGGACAGCTGCTGATCGCCTTCCTCGAGCCGCTCTCGGACCAGGCAGGCGTCGACGCGCTCGCCTCGCGCGGCGTGACGGCGTTCGCGCTCGAGTCGGTGCCGCGGATCACGCGCGCGCAGCCGATGGATGCGCTCTCGTCGCAGGCGACGGTCGGCGGGTACAAGGCCGCGCTTTTCGCCGCCGAGCATTTGCCGCGCTTCTTCCCGATGCTCATGACGGCGGCCGGCACGGTTCCTCCGGCGAAGGTGCTCGTGATCGGGGCTGGGGTGGCCGGCCTGCAGGCGATCGCGACGGCCCGCCGGCTCGGCGCGGTCACGACCGGCTTCGACGTCCGCCCCGTCGTGCGCGAGCAGATCGAGAGCCTCGGCGCGAACTGGCTCGACCTCGGCGTGACCGGGGCCGAGGCGGAGGGCGGTTACGCGCGCGAGCTCACCCAGGACGAGATGGCAGCGCAGCAGCAGGCGCTCGAGGGGCGGATCGCGGACTTCGACGCCGTGATCACGACGGCCGCCGTCCCCGGCCGGCCGGCGCCGAAGATCATCCCGGCCGCCGCCGTCGAGGCGATGCGGCCGGGATCTGTGATCGTCGATCTCGCGGCCGAGACGGGCGGCAACTGCGAGTTGACCGAGCCCGGCGAGATCGTCGAGCGCGCCGGCGTGACGCTCGTGGGCCTGAGGGACATCCCGAGCTCCATGCCGTACCACGCCTCGACGCTGTACTCGCGAAACGTGCAGGCCCTCCTCCTCCACCTCGCGCCGGGGGGCGAGCTCACGCTGGACTGGAGCGACGAGATCACAAGCGGCGCCTGCGTCGCCGGGAAGCAGGAAGGAGCGCCCGCATGAGCCACAACACGCTGCTCGTCTTCGAGGTGACGATCCTCGTGCTCGCGATCTTCCTCGGCATCGAGGTGATCTCGAAGGTCCCGACGCTGCTGCACACGCCGCTGATGTCGGGGACGAACGCGATACACGGCGTGGTGATCGTCGGCGCGATGATCGTGCTCGGCCAGCCCGACAAGAGCGCGTTCACGTGGATCGTCGGCTTCGCAGCCGTCGTCCTGGCGGCCGCGAACGTGGTCGGCGGCTTCGTCGTCACCGACCGGATGCTCGAGATGTTCAAGAGCCGCGAGCGGCCGAAGAAGCCCGACGCGACGTGAGCTACAACCTCTCGAACCTCCTCTACCTGATCACGATCGTGACGTTCGTGCTCGCGCTGCGCTTCCTCTCGAGTCCCGCGCACGCACGGCGCGGCAACCAGATCGGCGCGGCGGGGATGGTGCTGGCGATCGTCGTCACGTGGGTCAAGGTCGGCTCGACGAGCTGGTGGGCGATCGCAATCGCGATGCTGATCGGCGGCGGTTTCGGCGCCGTGGCCGCGCGCCGCGTCCGCATGACCGCGATGCCGCAGATGGTGGCGCTGTTCAACGGCGTCGGTGGCGGCGCAGCCGCGCTGATCGCGCTCGCCGAGTTGCACCGGATCCTGCCGGATCCCGGCACGCCCAAGATCGACATCTCACTCGGCATCGTGCTCTCCGCGCTGATCGGCACGATCTCGTTCGCCGGCTCGATGATCGCGTTCGCAAAGCTCCAGGAGCTGATCGGCGGGCGTCCGATCACATACGTGGGTCAGCAATTCGTCAACGGCGCGTTGTTCGTCGCGGCGCTGGGCTGCGCGATCGCGTTGGTCAGCGGGGTCCAGCAGGAGTGGCTGCTCTGGGTCACGATCGCGGCTTCGCTCTGCTTCGGCGTGCTCTTCGTGCTCCCCATCGGCGGTGCCGACATGCCGGTCGTGATCTCGCTGCTCAACGCCTTTACGGGGCTCGCCGTCGCGCTCGGAGGCTTCGAGCTGCAGAACAACGTCCTGATCGTGGCGGGCATGCTCGTCGGCGCGTCCGGAACGCTGCTGACGCTCATGATGGCGAGGGCGATGAACCGCTCGATCGCGAACGTCCTCTTCGGCGCGTTCGGGCAGGTCTCCGAGACGGCAGCCGCGGTGGCGGCCGGTGACGGCGGCACGGTCAGGAGCGCCACGGCCGAGGACGTGGCCGTGATGTTGGCGTACGCGCACAAGGTCGTGTTCGTGCCGGGCTACGGCCTCGCGGTCGCGCAGGCGCAGCACGACGTCCGCCAGCTCGCCGACCTGCTCGAGTCGAAGGGCGTCGAGGTCTCCTACGCCATCCATCCCGTCGCGGGACGCATGCCGGGGCACATGAACGTCCTGCTCGCCGAGGCGAACGTCCCCTACCCGCAGCTGAAGGAGATGGACGAGGCGAACCCCGAGTTCTCGCGCACCGATGTCGCGGTCGTGGTCGGCGCGAACGACGTCGTCAACCCCGATGCGCGCAACAACCAGGGCTCACCGATCTACGGCATGCCGATCCTCAACGTCGACGACGCGCAGACCGTGGTCGTGCTCAAGCGCTCGATGAACCCAGGCTTCGCCGGGATCGAGAACCCGCTCTTCTACAACCCGAAGACCGTGATGCTGTTCGGCGACGCTAAGGAGTCGATCACCACGCTCGTCGCCGACGTCAAGAACCTCTGATGACGATCACCGGCACGCACATGCTCCTTTACACGCCCGAGGCGGACGCGCTCCGCGCCGTGCTGCGCGACGTGCTCGGCTGGGAACACGTCGAGGACAGCCCGGGCTGGCTGATCTTCAAGCTGCCGCCGGCGGAGCTCGGCGTTCACCCCTCGGACGGCGCGACGACGCACCAGATCTGCTTCATGTGCGACGACCTCGAGCAGACGATTGCCGACCTCCGGGCGCGTGGGATCGAGTTCCGCGGCGAGCAGGAGGAGGAGAGCTTCGGCATCACGATCACGATGCTCCTCCCCGGCGGCGTCGACGTGCTCCTCTACGAGCCGCGCCACGCCTCACCGCTCGAAGCGTTCGGGCGTGACTAGCTCGAGCTGCGACGACTCGCAGCCGAGGATCGCGTCCGCGACGAGCTGACCGCAGGCGAAGCCCAGCACGTTGCCGTGGCCCGAGTAGCCACCGGCGACCCAGACACGACCGCGGTGGCCCGGGACGGCCCCGACGAGCGGGAGCATGTCCTGCGTCAGCCCGAAGATGCCGGCCCAGCGGTGCGTCACCGCCACCTCCTCGCCGGCGAGCTCGTGCAGGAACGACTCGAGCGACGACTGGATCGCCGGCGTCGTCTCCTCCACGTCCGTCAGCTCGTCGAGGATCGAGGTGTCGCGAAAGCCGCCGAGCAGGATCCGGCCGTCGGGCAGCTGCTGCCAGTAATCGAAGCCCTGCCGCGCGTAGTGCGGGCGGTCGTAGAGGACGCGGTCGAGCGGCTCGCTCGCGACCACCTGGCCCCGCGTAGGCCAGATCAGGTCGGCGAGCTCTGGAACGAGACCGTGCCCGTAGCCGTCGGTCGCGACGAGGACGCGATCTGCGTCCAGAGCCTCGAGGTCCTCGACCCGGTCGTGCTCGCGGAACTCCGCTCCCGCGGTTGTCGCGGCCCCCGCCAGGCGCCGCACGAGCCGTGCGGGCTGAATCGAGCCGTCATGTGGGTGAGAGATCGCGCCGTGGAAGCGACCAGCGGCGGCGCCGGGTACGTCGTCGAGCCACTCCGCATCGAAGCCGTCTTCGCGCAGCGCCTCGTACTCGAGCCGGATCCCCTCGCGCTCCTCCTCGTCGCCGGCGAGCCGGTAGCTGCCGGTGCGCCGCAGCGCGTCGCCGGCCAGCTCCGCCAGCCCGTCGAGCGCATCGTGGGTCCAGCGCCAGAACGCGGCCGCCCGGTCCGCGCCGTAGGTGTCGCGGGCGACGTCATAGCGCGCGGCGCCGCCGGCGAGCGCGAAGCCGCCGTTGCGCCCACTCGCGCCCCCGGCGATTTCGCGTGCGTCGTGCACGCGGACGCGCAAACCGCCCTCGACCAGGCGCAGCGCGGCCGAGCACCCCGTGATGCCGGCGCCGACGATCGCCACGTCGGCGCGGCCGTCGAGCTTCGACTCGGGCCGCGGAGGGCTCGGTTCGTCCAGCCAGTACGGATTCACGAAGCGCGACGGTACACGCCGTCGCACACGGCGACGCGGCCTTCGAGCTCGAGCTCGACGAGCGCGCGAGCCACTTCGCCGGCTGCGAGCCCCGTTTTGCGCACGAGCTCGTCGGCGCTCGCGGGCAAGAGCTCGAGCAGCGGCGAGGTCTCGGCCTCTACAGGCTCTGGCTCGATCCCGAACGAGGCGAGGACGTCGGCGGCGCTCGTCAACGGCGCCGCGCCGAGCTTGAGCAACGCGTTCGCGCCTGCCGAGAGTGAGCTCGTGATCTCGCCCGGCACGGCGAACACCTCCCGCCCCTCCTCGAGCGCGAGATCCGCCGTGATGAGCGCGCCGCTGCGCTCGCGCGCCTCGACGACGACCGTGGCCGCGCAGAGGCCGGCGACGATCCGGTTGCGTGCGGGGAACCGCCATGGCGCGGGCTCGACGCCGGGCGCGTACTCCGAAATGATGAGACCGGATTCCGCGATCAGGCGCGCGAGCTCGGCGTGGGCGGCGGGATAGTCGCGGTCGATGCCGCAGCCGAGGACGGCCACCGTCGTCCCGTTCGCGTCGAGGGCTCCGCGATGCGCCTCGGCGTCGATGCCGCGCGCCAGGCCGCTCACGACGGCGAGCCCGGCGGCCGCGAGCTCCCGCGCGAGGCTGCGCGCGACCGACACGCCGTAGCCCGAGCTTGCGCGAGCGCCCACGATCGCGACGGAGGACCGAGCGAGCAGCTCGGGTGTGGCGGCGCCGCGGAGGAAGAGGCCGCTTGGAGGGTCGTGAATCGCGCGTAGGAGCGGCGGGAACTCCGGCGAGGAGCGCGGCAGAAAGCGGTACCCGCCGGCCGCCAGCCGCTCGAGATAGGCGCGCTCGTCGAAACGCCGCTCGAAGCTGCGCCAGCGCTCGCCGCGCGGTGCGCGGAGCAGATGCGTGCCCGTCTCGGACGCGAAGGCAGCGAGCACGAGCTCAGACACTGGCGAGCTCTTCCGGCGAGCGGTACGAGAGAGCTTCGGCAACGTGCTCCGCTCGCACCGAATCCGAGTCCGCGAGGGCCGCGATCGTCCGGGCGACGCGCCCCACGCGCGCGTAGCCCCGCCCGGAGAGATGGAGGCGGTCAGCGGCGCGGCGCAGGAGCGCGTCCGCTTCCTGGTCGCGTGACGGCGGCTTCGTCCTGAGCCGCTCGCGTGCCACCGCGACGCGGGCGGCCACCGTGGCGGAGCTCTCACCCCGCGCCGCGGCGAGCTCCTCGCCACGGACGCGTGGCATCGCAAGCACGAGGTCGAACCGGTCGAGCAGCGCGCGGGAGAGCTTGTCGCGGTAGCGCGCGAGCCGCTGCGCCGAGCAGCTGCACCGGGCCGCGGGGTCGCCGCGTCCGCCGCAGGGGCAGAGGTTCATGGTCCCGACGAGCATGAACCTGGCCGGGAAGACGACGCGACCTGCGGCGCGCGCAACCGAGACGAAGCCGTCCTCGAGCGGCTGGCGTAGCGCCTCGAGGGCCGGCCGTTGGAACTCGGCGAGCTCGTCGAGGAGGAGCACTCCGCGGTGGGCGAGGCTCGCTTCTCCCGGCCGCAGATGCGGGCCGCCGCCGACGATCGCAGCGGTCGACGTGCTGTGGTGCGGCGCGCGGAAGGGCGCATGCGAGACGAGCGGCCGCTCGTCGTCCACGAGGCCGGCCACGGAGTGGATCCGCGTCACCTCGAGCGCGGCGTCGGAGTCGAGCGGCGGCAGGATCCCCGGCAGCCGCCGCGCCAGCATCGTCTTCCCGGTCCCGGGCGGCCCGCCCATAAGGACGTTGTGCCCGCCTGCCGCGGCGAGCTCGAGCGCGCGCCGGGCCCGTTCCTGTCCGCGGACGTCGGCGAGATTCGGCGCCGCAGCCGGGTGGTGGCCGTTGGCCGCGAGCGGAGGCTCGGGCTCGAGCTCGAGCTCGCCGCGCAGGTAGGCGGCGGCCTCGGCGAGGTGCCGGATCGGGATCGCCGCGACGCCGGCGAGCGCTGCCTCACGGGCGGAGTCGGCGGGACACAGGAGACGCTCCGCCCCGAAGCGCCGCGCACCCTCGGCCACGGCGAGCACGCCGCCGACCCGGCGCAGCCGGCCGTCGAGCGCGAGCTCGCCGACCGCCGCGGTGCGCTCGAGCGCGCTGCGCGGAAGCTGCTGCGACGCGGCGAGAAGCGCGAGCGCGATCGGTAGGTCGAAGCCCGAACCCTCCTTGCGCAGCTCCGCGGGGGCGAGGTTGACGGTGATCCGCCCCGGCGGGAAGCTCAGCTCGGCCGCGGAGATCCCGCTCCGGACACGCTCTCGTGCCTCCTGGCAGGCGCGGTCGGCGAGGCCGACGATCGCGAAGCCCGGGATCCCGTCGCGCACGTGCGCCTCGACGTCGACTCGACGCGGCTCGAGGCCGACAAGCGCATGCGTGACCGCACGTGCAATCACGCCTCGACGCTAGGGGCGGAGCCGTTACGCGGAGTTGCCGAGTTTGCGGCGGTAGGGTGACCTCACCGGGAGTGCCTAGGCGTCCGCGCTCGAGCGGTGCCAGGGCCAGCCAAGCAGAACGAGTCCGGCGACCACGCAAACAGCGCCCATCACGGCCCAGAAAGCGCTGCCGGTCATCGACGAGCCCTGGATGACGGTCGCCCCCTGACCGATCCAGACGACGCCGGTCAGGCAGAGCAGAGCTCCTAGGACACGCCGAAGGATGGTCACGCGGGTCACTACGCGCGTCTGTGATCGTCGGTTTGCCCGGCCTACCGGAGGTGCGGCTCCCAGGCAGCCTCGATCACGTACCCGTCGGGATCGCGGAACTTCACGCTGACGTATTCCGGCTCGTCCCACTCCTCGGCGATCGGCACCCCGTCGGTGCGGAGCCGGTCGCGAAGGGCCTCGACGTCCTCCCGGCTCGAGAGGTGGACGCCGAAATGGAGGAACGCCGGCAGGCGGATCGGCTCCTGGGTCGGACCGAGCGCGAGAGAGAAGCCGTCCGCGTTGTAGAGCATCAGAACGCCGCCGTCGTAGCGGCGCGCGGGCTCCGCGTCGAAGCCGAGATACGTCTCGTAGAAGCTGCGCGACCGTTCCTGGTCGGAGACAGGGAGGGCGAGGTGCTTCATCCCGACGCCCGCGCGACGAGAACGTCCTCGAAGTACTCGCCCGCTCGCCGGCCCGTACGGCGGTTGACGTGCCGACGGAGACGTGCCTCGAGCTGGAGCCCGGCGCGGTCGAGGATTTCCGGGTAGAGGTCGCGCCGGTCGTTGACGACGACGAGCACGGGCGCGTCGGGGCGCAGCGCAGCGCTCGCGCGCTCCAGGACGGCCGCGATTCCTGCCCGGTACGCCTCGAGCGATGCGAGCGACGTCCCGGCTGCGGCGGCGCCGATCTCCCGTTCTCGCCGGTCGTCGAGGTCGAGCAGCTCGTACGCGTAGCGGTGCTGCTCGTGGTAGTCGATCAGGCCCGGGTACGGCGGGGAGGTCAGGATCCCGTCGTACGGCCCGCCGAGATCGAGCTCTCTCGCGTCCCCATGGAGCACGGCGGCCTCGCGGTCGGGATCGCGGACGCGCGCGAACTCCTCGATCCGCGCCAGCGCGTTCAGCGTGTAGCGGCGGAGGAAGGCGGCCGCCGACTCGACCGGCCGGCACTCGCGCCGATGCTTGTGGCACCAGTACTCGCCCCGCTGCGGCTCTTTCGGCGCCTCGAGGTCGAAATGAGCAGCCCGGCGCGCCGAGCGTGCGGCGCGGGAGAGCACGACGCGCAGGACGTCGGCGTGCCGGTACTCCGGGATCAACTGGCGGAAGGCGAGGAGCTCGGCGGTGGCGCGCGCCGCGTACCAGCAGCGCAGGTAGCCGCTGGCCCGGGGCCCTCGTCGCGGCAGCGACTCGACGCGCTCGGCGACGTCCTGTAGCTCCTCCCCCAGCTCGACGAGATCGTACGGAGCCGTCTTGACCCGCATCAGGAGGCAGTTGAAGGCGGCGATGTCCACGCCCGTCGCGTCGAGCCCGGACTCGAGCGCCTGGACCAGCGTCGTCCCGGAGCCGGCGAAGGGGTCGAGTACGCGCTCGCCCGGCGCGAGATAGCGGCCGAGCAGCACCTCCACGAGCTGCGGGATGAACTTGCCGTGGTACGGGTGCAGCCGGTGGACGTGCTTCGTCCGCTCGCGCTCGGGCAGCTCGGCCTCCGACCAGGAGAGGTCGAGGTCCAGCGTCGCGTACAGCTCGTCCTGGGTGACGGCCACGCGACGGGATTCGACACCGCCCCTAGAACGCCTGCGGCACTCGCTGCACGCGGCCGTCGCGCACGGCGATCACGTCGAAGCCGACGGCGAGCTGCGCCAGCTCGGGGCGTGTCGCGAGCCAGGTCTCCGCGGCCCGCCGGAGCCGTCGCCGCTTCTCCGCGGTCACCATCTCGAGCGGGTCGCCGAACCGCGAGCCCCGCTTCTCCTTGACCTCCACGAAGCGCAGCGTCCGCCCGCGCCGCACGATCAGGTCGAGCTCGTTGCCGCCTGCCCAGACGTTCTCGCCGAGGATCCGCCAGCCGCGCAGTCGATACCACCACGTAGCCCGGCGCTCGGCCGCGAGGCCGGAACCGGCCCTAGGCAACTGCCTCCACGTCGCCCTCGTAGCAGAGCGCCTGGAAGCTGAGCCGGTGCACCGCGGAGGGGCCGCGAGCGCGGACGACAGCCGAGTGGCCGGGCGTGATGTAGCCGACGTGCTGCGCGAACCCGTACGCCGGATAGACGGCGTCGAGGCGGCGCATCAGGCGGTCGCGTGTCACCTTGGCGACGATCGACGCCGCCGCGATCGCCGCGCTCTTCTCGTCGCCGTCGACGACTGCGGTGTGTTGCGGAGCGGCCGGACCGAGCCGGAAGCCGTCCACGAGGCAGGCCTCGGCCGGCGGCGTCAGCGCCTCGAGCATCGCCCGTAAGCCGGCGAGGTTCGAGCGGTGCAGGCCGTTGCGGTCGATGTCCCCGGGTGGGATCACGCGCACGGCGACGCGTTCCGCGCACGCGACCACGGCGCGGAACAGATCCTCCCGCCGCTCCGGCGAGCATTGCTTCGAGTCGTTGAGGAAGCCGAGCGGCCGAACGCGGTGATCGCGCAGCGAGCCGTAGTCGAGCAGAACGCCGGCCACCACGAGCGGGCCCGCCAGTGAGCCGCGGCCCGCCTCGTCGGCGCCGGCGACGAACCGCGCGCCGAGACGTCGATCGAAGCGCAGGAGCTTCTGGCCGGTCCGCTTCACCTCGCGGCGAGGATATCGGCGTCCTCGGGCGACGATGCCCGGCGATCCGCAAATTCCGGAAAGCTGTTACTCGGCGGCGGTTTTCTCGGGCTCGGCCACAGCCTCGGGCTCTGCCGCGGCCTCGGGCTCGGAGCCCTCGCCCGCGGGGGCGTCCTCGGCCGGCTCGTCGGCAGGTGCTTCCTCGGCCGTCGGCTCCTCGGCCTCGGCCGTCTCCTCGTCCAGCGGCTCCGCTTCGGCCTCGACGATCTCCGCCTCGGACTGGGGCCCCTCGGCGTCCTCCGGCTCGGCAGCCGCCGGCGCTTCCTCGGCTTCGGCGAGCGTTGCCTCCACCGCCGCGGGCAGCTCCGACCCTGCTCCGTACCGCCGCTCGCGCACACGCGCACGCTTGCCGACGCGGCCGCGGAGGTAGTAGAGCTTGGCCCGGTTGACGTCGCCGATCGCGGCGACCTCGATCTTCTCGATCTTCGGCGAGTGCAGCGGGAATGTCCGCTCGACGCCGATGCCGAACGACTGCTTCCGCACGGTGAAGGTCTCGCGCACGCCGGCTCCCTGCCGCTTGAGCACGATCCCCTCGAAGACCTGCACGCGCCGACGCGTTCCCTCGATGACCTGGAAGTGCACCCGCACCGTGTCGCCCGCCTTGAAGCGCGGCACGTTGCGCAGCTGGGCGCGCTCGAGGTCCTGAATGACGTTGCTCATGGAAAGAGGGCCGGACGGCCGACGGCCCAGAGTAGCGGAATGGCGTAGCGAAATGGAGCGCGATCCGATCCGGCTACTTGAAGCTGATTCGGTCGGGCGGCCAGTAGACGAAGAAGACGATGCCGATCAGCTTGTCGCTGGGGACGGCGCCCCAGGTGCGCGAATCGCACGACTGCGAGCGGTTGTCGCCCATCATGAAATAGGAGCCCGGCGGGACCGTCCAGGTCTGGCCGTAATGCTGGCTGTCCGCGAGTCGGCTCTGGGCGGGGAGATACGGCTCTTTGAGCTTCACGAACTCGGGGGTACCGGGTTTCTTGATCAGGATGAAGCCCTTGTCGTTCTCGTGCACGGTCTCGCCGGGGAGACCGATCACGCGTTTCACGAACGTGCCGCCCTCGCCGCATTTGAGTGCGGCCTCGGTCGGCGTGTTGAAGACGACGATGTCGCCGCGCGAGGGAGAGCCGAAGTCGAGGCAGATGCGGCAGGCGAGCACGCGGTCGCTCGAGTCGCCGAGGCAACCCGGGCTCGCCGGGCCCTTCGCGCAGTTCAGCGTCGGCTCCATGGAGGACGACGGGATCCGGTACGGGTTGACGACCCACTCCTTGAGCGCGAGCACGATCAGGATCGCGCCGGCGATCGTGAGGATCCAGTCGAGCGTGACCCGGACCCCCCGCGGCAGGCCGGGAAAGAGGCGGGCGAGCGGGTCACGGCTGTGCCGCGGGGCATAGCGCTCCGCCGCGTCGGCGTCGGCGAACGTGTCCTCCGTCTGCCTGTACCCGTCGTAGCCGTACCCCGGCCCGTCCGGCCGCTGCCAGTCGCCCCGCGTCTCGCCGTAGTCCGGCCGTTGCCAGGTCGAGCCGGACGTCGGCCAGCCGCTCGGGGTCTCCTTCCCCGGCTCAGGCTCGTCGTCGTCCTCGGGCCAGCGGCTCCGGAAGTGGCCCGTCTCGGGCTCGTCCTCGGCCCAGCCGCCCGTCTCCTCGCGGCCGAGGTCGCCGTCGTCCTTCTCGTCCTCGTCGTCGAGCTCGCGGCGGTAGCTGCCCCGGTCGTCGCTCATCTGACCTGCTCCCGCCGCCAGGCCTCGACACGCGCGTGGTCGCCCGACAGCAGCACCTCGGGAACCGACCAGCCGTTGAACTCGGCCGGCCGCGTGAAGTGCGGATACTCGAGACCCCCGCCGAGCTCCGCGGAAAAGCTCTCGAGCTCGCCCGATCCCTCGGCGAGCGCACCCGGCAGCCGGCGCGCTACCGCGTCGAGGACGATCATCGCCGGCAGGTCGCCGTTCGAGAGAACGTAGGGGCCGACCGACAGCGCGTCGGTCGCGAGATGCTCGACGATCCGCTCGTCGAAGCCCTCGAAGCGCGAGGAGAGCAGTGTGAACGCGGACAACGCGGCGAGCTCCTCGACGACCGTCTGGGTCAGCGGGCGCCCCTTCGGCGACAGCGCGATCACCGGGCCGGGGGGCTTCCCCGCGTAGGCGCCCTCGAGCGCGGCGGCCACGACGTCGACCCGCAACACCATTCCCGCTCCCCCGCCGTACGGCTCGTCGTCGACCTGCCCCGCGCGGAGCGGCGTAGAGTCTCGGTAGTTGAAGAGCCGCAGCTCGAGCTCCGTGCCGAGGACGCTCGCGACGGGGCGCTGCTCGGTCAGCCAGGAATAGGCGTGGGGAACGAGTGTGAAGACGTCGATACGCACGGGCTGGGCTTGGTCAATCCGGGTCTGCGAACCCCACGGCGACAACGATTCGCCCACCGGCGAGATCCACCTGCCGGACGCACGCTTCGACGAGGGGCAGTGACGCACCGGAGTCGAGCTCGAGCACGTCGTTGCCAGGGTACTCCAGCACCTCGCGCACCCGCCCGAGCTGCCGTCCGCTCTCCTCCTCCACGCTGAGCCCGACCAGCTGGAAGACGTAGAACTCGTCCTCGTCCGTGAGGCCCGGCAGCGTCGCGCGCTCGACGGCGAGCTCGGCACCGCGGTCGACGTCGCGGTCGAGGCGGATCACCGGCCGCCCGCCGGCGCCGTGGCGCGAGGCGACGACGGTCGCCGGCATGCCGCCCGCGTAAAGCGTCGCACCCTCGGCGAAGACGCCCTCCCGCTCGCTCGCTCGCTCCACGAAGAACCCGCCGTCGAGTCCGTGCGGCTTCCCGACCCGTCCGACCTTCACCAGATCAGAGCCCACGTTCGGTGAACTCTGAAACCGCTTCCTCGCGCGATGCCTTCAGCTCGGCGCCCTCGTACGGCGTCCGCCGGTGGACGAGGTCGAGCAGCCAGTACGCGCCCGGCTCGTCCTCGTACGCGGCGCCTACGCTGCCGGCGTTCACCACGCGCACATCCGCGACTGTGCGCTCGTACTGCGTGTGCGTGTGTCCACAGACGACCGTGTCCACGTCGAGCCCGTCGAAGAGGAATGCGATCCGCGCCTCGGGCGTCCGCTCGGTGAAGATGTCGAGGTCGTTGCGCGGCGACGCGTGGCAGTAGAGGACGTCGCCGATTCGCTGCGTCGGCGGCAGATCGTGGAGAAATGCAATCTCCTCCTCGCTCAGCTGCGAGCGGGCCTCCTCCAGGAACTCCGGTGGCGCGAGGCCCTCCTCGCCGGGATAGAGCTCGCGGTCGGCGTTGCCCCTGAGCCACGCGACGCGGTCACCGAGTCCGCGGAGCCGCGTCAGCGTCTCGGACGGCTGCTCGCCACCGGCGCAGATGTCGCCGCCAACGACAATCGTCGCGTCGTCCGGGACTTCCGCGAGGACGGCCTCGAGCGCGGCGAGGTTGCCGTGGATGTCGTACAGCGCCGCTACCGGCGGCATCAGTCGACGATCTCGAGCTGGAGCCGTCGTCCCGCCTCGACTCCGCCGGCACGAACGATCGTGCGCAGGGCGCGGGCGAGCCGACCCTGGCGGCCGATCACCTTGCCGATGTCGTCCTCGGCGACGTGCAGCCGCAGCACGAGTGTGCCGTCCTCGTCCTCGAGCTCCTCGACGCGCACGGCGCCGGGCTCGTCGACGAGCCGGCGGGCGAGCTCGGCGACGAGCTCCGCCACGGCCTACTGGATTCCCTGAGCCTTGAGGAGCTTCGCCACCGACTCGGTCGGCTGCGCGCCCTTCTCGAGCCAGCCGCGCACCTTCGCCTCGTCGAGGTCGATGAGCGACGGATCGGTCTGCGGGTTGTAGCGGCCCACGATCTCGATGAACTTGCCGTCGCGCGGCGAGCGCGAATCGGCCGCGACGACGCGGTAGATCGGGTTCTTCTTCGAGCCGACCCGCGTCAGCCTCAACTTGACTGCCATCTGCCTACCTTCTCGCTTTCTTCTTCTTCCGCTTGCTGCTCGCCTTGCGAGTCGCACTCGGCTTGGGCTTCGACCCGGGGATGGTAGGCGCTCCCGCCGCCATGCCGGGCAACTGCGGCATCTTGCCCGATCCGACCATCTTCATCATCTTCGCCATCTGCTTCCGCGCCTCGATGAGCTGGTTCACCTGCTCGACGGTGGTGCCGGAGCCGGCGGCGATCCGCTTGCGGCGCGAGGCGTCGATGACGTGCGGCACGCGGCGCTCGTGCGGCGTCATCGAGAGGATGACCGCCTCGACGCGCTTGAGCTGATTCTCGTCCACCTGGTCGAGGCCCTCGAGCTGCTTGCCGAGGCCGGGGATCATCTTGAGCACGCCCTGGAGCGGACCCATGCGGCGAATCATCTTGTAGCTCGAGAGGAAATCGTCGAACGTGAACTCGCCCTTCATCATCCGGCGCTCGAGCTCTTCCTTCTCCTCGTCCTCGATCGCCGACTCCGCGCGCTCGATCAGCGTGAGCACGTCGCCCATGCCGAGGATCCGCGACGCCATCCGATCCGGGTGGAACCAGTCGAGGTCGGCGAGCTTCTCGCCCGCCGAGGCGAGCTTGATCGGCCGGCCGGTGACCGCCCGTACCGAGAGCGCGGCCCCTCCGCGCGCGTCGCCGTCGAGCTTCGTCAGGACGACACCGTCGAAGTCGATCCGCTCCTGGAACGCCTGCGCGACGTTGACGGCCTCCTGGCCGGTCATCGCGTCGAGGACGAGCAGGACGTTCGTCGGCTTCGCCTCGCGCCGGACGGCGGCGAGCTCGTGCATCAGCTCCTCGTCCACGTGCAGGCGGCCGGCGGTGTCGAGAACGACGACGTCGCGCGCCTCGGCGCTGGCCCGCGCGATGCCGTCGCGGACGGCCTTGACCGGGTCGCTGCGCTCGTCGGCGTAGACCGGCACGCCCACCTGCGCGCCGAGCTGGACGAGTTGGTCGATCGCGGCCGGCCGCTGCAGGTCGGCGGCGACGAGGGCCGGCTTCCGCCCCTCCTTCTCGAGCAGCAGCGCGAGCTTGCCGGCGGCGGTGGTCTTGCCCGAGCCCTGCAGGCCCGCGAGCAGGATCGTGGTCGGCGGCCGCTGCGAGAACGCGAGCCGGGAGTCGGAGGAGCCGAGCAGTTCGGTCAGCTCCTCGTGGACGATCTTCACGACCTGCTGGCCCGGCGTGAGGCTCTTCCGTACGTCCTCGCCGAGCGCGCGCTCGCGCACATGGGCGACGAACTCCTTGACGACGCCGAAGTTGACGTCGGCCTCGAGCAGCGCGAGGCGCACCTCGCGCATCGCGCGGGAGATGGCCTCCTCGTCGAGGACGCCGCGCCCCCGGAGGTCTCCGAGTGCGCTCTGGAGCTTGTCGCTGAGCGCGTCGAACATCGGCCGCAGGGTAGCCGTGCTGGAAACCGCGCAGTCCGAGCGTCACACTGCATCCATGGTTTCCACCGCCGTAGCCCGGAAGACCGTCAGCGTCCTCTTCTGCGACCTCACCGGCTCGACCGCGCTCGGCGAGCAGCTCGACCCCGAGCCGCTGCGCGAGCTGATGGGCCGCTGGTACGAGGAGATGCGGGCCGCCGTCGAGGGTCACGGCGGCATCGTCGAGAAGTTCGTCGGCGACGCCGTGATGGCCGTGTTCGGGCTCCCCCGCGCTCACGAAGACGATGCCATGCGGGCGGTGCGGGCGGCGCTCGAGATGCAAGAAGCCGTCAGCCGGCTGAACGCCTCGCTCTCGGCGTCCGCCGTGCCTGAGCTGCGGATCCGGATCGGGATCAACACGGGGGAGGTCGTCACCGGGGACGAGGCCGCGACTCTCGCGACGGGCGACGCCGTCAACACGGCGAAGCGGCTCGAGGAGGCGGCCGGCGGCGGTGAGATCCTCATCGGCGCGGTCACCGAGCGGCTCGTGCGCCACGCCGCGCGGCTCGAGGCCGTGTCTCCGGTCGACGCGAAGGGCAAGAGTGCCCCGGTCGCGGCCTGGCGCGTGCTCGGCGCGATCGCCGGCGCCGATTCCTTCGCCCGCCGCTGGGACACGCCTCTCGTCGGCAGAACAGTTGAGCTCGGCGTTCTCAGGGACGGGCTGACCGCGAGCGCGGACGGCCGCGAGTGCAGACTGGTGACGGTGCTCGGAGTGGCCGGGGTCGGCAAGACGCGGCTCGTGTCGGAGCTCGTCGCAGAGGCCGGCGAGTACGCGACGGTCGCCGTGGGTCGCTGCCTCGCCTACGGCGACGGAATCACCTTCTGGCCGCTGACGGAGCTCATGCAACGTCTGGGGGGCGACCGAGCCGTGGCGGAGGCGGTCGGCGACGATCCCGACGCCGCGCTCGTGGTCGAACGCCTTCGCGTACTCGGCGGCCACGGAACCGCGCCGCCGGAGGAGCTCTTCTGGGCCGTCCGGCGCTTCTTCGAACTCCTCGCCCGAGAGCGACCGCTCCTGGTCGTGCTGGAGGACGTGCACTGGGCCGAGCCGATGCTGCTCGACCTCGTCGAGCACGTGAGCCGCTGGAGTCGCGACGCCCCCATCCTCCTCCTCTGCGTCGCACGCCCTGAGCTGCTCGAGGAGCGGCCCCAATGGGAGGGTGTGCACGTGCGGCTCGAGCCCCTCTCGTCCGGAGAGGCGACGCAGCTTCTCGACGCCCTCGACGCCGGTGGCATCCTCTCGCCGGAGCTTCGCGGCCGGGTGGCCGAGGTTGCGCAGGGGAATCCGCTCTACACCGAGCAGCTCATCGCGATGCTCTCCGAGGAGGCGCGTGCGGCGGCCGAGCTCGTCTCGTTGCCGCCTACGATCCAGGCACTGCTCGCCGCGCGGCTCGACCGCCTCGATCCCCTGGAGCGGGAGGTGCTGCAGAGGGCGGCCGTCGTCGGCAAGGAGTTCTGGCCGGGGGCCGTGGCGGCCCTGAACGGCGGAGACGAGGCTCTCGGAACGACGCTGCTCGGCCTCGTACGCCGTGAGCTTGTGGAACCCGCGGTGTCGAGCGTTCCCGGTCAGGACGGCTTCCGGTTCCGGCACGTGCTGATCCGCGACGCCGCCTACGCCGGGATCCCCAAGCGCGTGCGTGCCGACCTGCACGAGCGCTTCGCCGGCTGGCTCGAGCTCCACGACGAACGGGAGGAGATCCACGGCTACCACCTCGAGCGGGCCTACCGCTATCGCGACGAGCTGGGGCCGCTCGACGACCATGCGCGCTCACTCGGCAAGCGGGCCGGCGAGTTGCTCACCGCCGCCGGCAGGCACGCCCTGGCGCGCGACGACGTCCCGGCGGCGGTCAACCTGCTCGAACGCGGCGTCGCGCTGATGCCGCAGGCGAGCGACCCGCGAGGCTACGCCCTCCTCGACCTCGCGATCGCGTTGATGCGGTCCGGCTCGTTTGCCGCCGCGGAGGGAGCGCTCGAGGAAGCCCTTGCGCTCGCCCGTTCCGACGGCGAACGCAGGCTCGAGCTGCGCACGCTGATCGAGCGCGAGTTCTTCCGGATCTTCACGAACGCGGAAACGCCGGCGGAGGAGATCACGCGCATCGCCGAAGAGGCGATTCCGGCGCTCGGGGCACTCGGTGACGACGCCGGGGTCGCGAAGGCGTGGCACCTCTTGAGCGAGCCGCCGGTCAATGCTTGCCGCTGGGGCGAGCGCGCAGCCGCTCTCGAACACGCACTCGAGCACGCCCGGCGGGCGGGGGACGCCCGCGAAGCGGCCCGCGCAGCGGCGTCGCTCATGCAGGCGATCCAGCTCGGGCCGACGCCGGTCGACGCCGCGATCGACAGGGCGCACTCGTTCCTGCGCGAGAGCGAAGGCGACCGGCTGCTGACCGCGTCGATCCTCAGCTCGCTGGCGGTGCTGCTCGCCATGCGCGGCGAATTCGGCGAGGCGCGCGCGCAGTGGTCACGGGCGCAGACGCTCTGGGACGAGCTGGGAATGGTGCAGCACCGGGCGCTCCGAGCCATCGACGCCTCGACGATCGAGCTGCTGGCCGGAGACGTGGAGGCCGCCGAACGAGAGCTCCGGACCGGGTACCGCATGTTCGAGGAGATCGGCGACGTGCACCTCCGGCCGACGCTCGCGGCGTTCCTCGCCGCGGTGCTCGCGCAGGACGGTCGCTCCGCGGACGCGGATGAGCTCGCCCGGTTCGCGGAGTCGCACTCCTGGGAGGACGACATCGTGACACAGGCGATGTGGCGTGTTGCGAGGGCCGAGATCCAGGCGGCCGCCGGACAGCCGGCGGAGGCGGAGCTCCTCGCCCGCGAGGCGGTCGAGCTCGCGGCTCCTACCGACTTCCCCGAGCTGCAGGCGACGACGCTGCTCGCGCTCGCGCGCGTCCTCCGGCAGGCGGGCTCGCCGCAGGCCCGGCAGGTCGCCGGCCAGGCGCAGACCGTCTACGAGCGCAAGGGGAACGTCGTCGGGGCAGAGCGCGCGGCGATGCTCGCCTAGGCACGCTGCCGCCGTAGGAGTAGGGTCTGCCGCGAAAGGAGGAGATGCGCATGAACCAGGGCAACGGCCCGTGGAAGGGCGAGTCCAGGGACAAGGACGACAAGAAAGCGTCTCTGCAATGCGCGATCGAGGACGCCTGGGAAAACGCGAAGAAGGATCACGCCTCGGGCACGTTCGTGGTCGACAGGATCGAGATCGAGGCCGACAATCCCATCCACGCCTACATCGTCGTCATCAGCCCAGCGGGCTGAGCGCCTCAGCCGACGAGGGCGCGGGCGTAGTCGTGCGGGTCGAACGGCTGCAGGTCCTCGAGCGACTCACCGACGCCGACGAGCTTCACCGGTAGACCAAGCTCGTAGGCGATCGGGATCGCGACGCCGCCCTTCGCCGAGCCGTCGAGCTTCGTCAGCACGACGCCTGTCACGCCGACCGCGTCGCCGAAGAGCTTCGCCTGCTGGACACCGTTCTGGCCGGTCGTCGCGTCCACGACGAGGAGCGTCTCGTGCGGCGCTCCCTCGAGCCGGCCGGCGAGCACGCGGCGCACCTTCGCGAGCTCCTCCATCAGGTTCGTCTGCGTGTGGAGACGGCCGGCAGTGTCGACCACGACGACGTCGCGGCCACGCGCGACCGCGGCCTCGACCGCGTCGTAGGCGACCGCGGCCGGATCCGAGCCGCGCTCGGAGCCCACGAAGTCCGCGCCGGCCCGTTGCGCCCAGATCCCGAGCTGCTCCTCCGCCGCCGCCCGGTACGTGTCCGCGGCGGCGACCAGGACCGAGCGCCGGTGCTCTGCGAGCCTCGCCGACAGCTTGCCGATGGTCGTCGTCTTGCCCGTGCCGTTGACCCCGACCACGAGGATCACGGCCGGGTCGTGGGCGACGTCGAGGACAGGAGCCTCGCCGAAGAGATCGGTCACCTCCTCCGCCAGGGCGCCGTTCAGATCCGCGAGCTCGCCGCGCGCCTCGAGGCGCCTCACGAGCTCGGCGGTCGCGCGGACTCCGACGTCGCCCGCGATGAGAGCCTCCTCGAGCCGCTCCCAGTCGGCGTCGTCGCCGGGATCGAAGGACGCCGCGGCGGCGAGCTCGCCCGTCAGCGCACGGCGCGACTTGGTGAGCGAGTCGCGGAGGCGCGAGAAGAACCGTCCGCCGTCCTCCTCGGGCCCGGGCGCCGCGTCCGGTTCGCCCAACAGCTGCGCCCAGCTACGCGGCGAGCTGCCACTCCTCGCCACGAATGAGCGGTACCTCGGCGCCGTCGGCCATGAGCGCGTCGACCTCGAGCTCCGGCCCGCCCACCATGAAGTCGACGTGGACGTTCGAGACGTTCATCCCCTCGTCCGGCTCGCCGTCGAAGGCGTACGTGAGGCCGAAGCCGTAGGCGATGTGACAGGTGGCGTTCTCGTCGAACAGCGTGTTGTAGAAGAGCTTCCCGGTCTGGCCGACCCGCGACTCCTTCGTCACGAGCGCGAGCTCGCCGAGGCGATCGGCGTTCTCGATCGTTGCGAGATGGCTCCGGACGATGTCCCCGCCGGAATCCGCGTCGGCCCCGACGATCCGCCCGTCCTCGAACGTCAGCTCGAGGCCTCGGATGAGCTGACCACCGAGGCTGAGGGGCATGCTCGAGCGCAGCGTGCCCTCGGCGCGCCGCGAGTCAGGGGTCGTGAAGACCTCCTCCGTCGGCATGTTCGCGATGTAGTCGATGCCGCCGGCCGTGCGGAAGCGGGCGCTGCCCCAACGTGCGGTGTCGAGGAGGCCGACTGTCAGGTCCGTGCCCGGCCCGCGGTACCGCAGCGCATCGGGCCGAAGCGCCGTGAGCGCCGCTGCCCGGGCGTCGAGGCGATCGAGATGCTCCCGCCAGGCCGCGACGGGATCGTCCTCGTCGAGCCGGAAGCAGAAGGCGATGAGCTCCCAGAGGCCCTCGACGTCGGGCTCGCCGAGCACCTGGCGCGCCCAGCCCTCCGTCGGCGCTCCGACCCCGCACCAGTTGACCTTGTGGCTTCCCTGCACTCGCCGGGAGATCTCGGCTGCTTCGACGGGGATCGCGCGTCCGACGCGCTCGCCGTCGAGGTCGGCGAGCAGCTCGGGCTCGGGATTGCCGCTCGTGCCGAGCAGGGCGTTCCCCCCCATCGACTCCATGAGCGTCTTCAGCCACTCCGGCGAGTACGTGAGCGCCTCGTCGGGCCCGAGCTCGATCATGGCCCGCCGGACGTGCTGGTCGTCGTACCGGACGTTGACGTAGGACGCGCCGGCTCGGTACGACTGCCGCGTCAGCGCCCGGATGAGGTCGGCGTGCTCGACGAGACCGTGGACGAAGACCTCCTGCCCCGGCTGGACGTTCGCACCGACGCGGACGGCCAGCTCGGCATAGCGCTCGAGGCGTTCGTCCATCGCGCGATCGTACGTGGTCCGCTGCAGAGCTAGCGCCGCTCGAGCACCGGATAGCGCGCGTCGCAGTCGAGGCAGGCGGCTGCGAAGAGTGCAGTTCCCACACCGCCGGTGAAGAGCGAGTAGCGCCCCGGCATGCGCGCGGCCTGGGCGAGCGCGTGCACCGCGAAGCGGCGCGCGCGCTCGAGCCACAGCTCGTCCCGCGTCCGCTCGAACGCCGCCAGCAGTGCGAAGCCGTTGCCCGAGGTGCCGTGGCAGATCCCGTGGCCTTTCTCGACGCCGGGTGCGCCCGCTCGCCAGACGAGCTCGGCGCCGGCGAGCAGGAGCTCCTCGTCGAGGTAGTCGCGGGCGGCGGACACGACTCCGGGTGCGCCCGCGCACCACTGGAGCTTGCCCTCGCCGCTCCAGTTGGCGACTCCGTCGTCGCGCGTCGCCGCGCGCGCAAGCGCGGCCGCAGACTCCGCGCGCAACGCCTCGTTCCGGGGATCGTCGACCTGGAGCAGCGCCCGCACGTTGCCAGCGAGCCCGTGCACGGTGCCGATCCCACGGAAGCTCGTCCCCCACAGTCGCTGCGTCCACAGGCCCTCCGCGTCCCTGCGGGACGCGAGCGCGTCCGCCGAGTCGCGTGCCAGATCGTCCCAGCCCATCGCGGAAGCCGCGACCAGCGTCCCCGGGGTGCCCCACATCAGGTCCTCGGCCTCGTTGGCGAGGTTGGCGCGGATGCAGCGCCGCAGGTCGCCTTCGAGCGGCTGGCCGAGCAGGCAGCAGACGAGCAGGATTCCCGTCTCTCCCGTGAGCAGCGCCGATTCGGGCGGCTCAGGCAGCACCTCTCCCGCAATGTAGTCCGGCTCGGCACGCCAGCGCTCGAGCGCCTCGAGCGCGATGGCGGAGGGATCGAGCGACGTCTCCGCGAGGTCGCGCCGCCGCAGCTCGTCGAGCGCCCAGACGACACCGGCGGCGCCGACGTAGAGGTTCTTCAGCGGCAGCGGCGCGTTGTACCCGTCCCACTCGTGCACCGGCCAGAGCCCGTCCGGATCGAACGCGGCGTCTGCGTCCGCCGCGATCGCCGCGATGCCGTCGCGCACTCTCGCCTCGTCCCAACCCGCGGCGGTGAGCGGCTCGAACTCGGCCGGGTCGAAGAGCACTAGGCGGCGCTCGCCGCCTCGGCCTCCTCCCGGGGCAGCCTGCGCGAGACGACCTGGGAGACGCCCTCGCCGCCCATCGTCACGCCGTAGAGCACGTCGGCGGCCTCCATCGTCCGCTTCTGGTGCGTGATCACGACGAACTGGGCCCGGTCCGAGTAGCGGCGCAGCAACTCGACGAAGCGCCCGATGTTCGTGTCGTCGAGCGCGGCTTCGACCTCGTCGAGGAGGTAGAACGGGCACGGCCGCGCGAGGAACAGCGCGAAGAGGAAGGCGATCGCGCCGAGCGCCTTCTCGCCACCGGAGAGGAGCGAGAGCCGCTGCACGCGTTTCCCGGCGGGACGGAGCTCGACCTCGACTCCCGGCTCCTCCTCGTCCTCGTCGGCCTCGGTGAGACGCAGCCGCCCCTCGCCGCCGGGGAAGACCGTCGCCGTCACGTCCTCGAAGTGCCGGCGGACGGCCTCGAACGTCTCGGCGAAGCGGCGCTCGACCGTCTCCGTCAGCTCGTTGCGCAGCTTCTCGAGCTCGGCGAGGCTCGCCTCGAGGTCGGCCCGCTGGGCGGCGAGCTCCTCCATGCGCTCCTTCTCCGCCTCGTACTCCTCGTGCGCGAGCGGGTTGACCTGGCCGAGCGTCTCGCGCCGGCGCTCGAGGCGTTCGACCGTCGCGATGAGCTGCTCGCGGTCGTCTCCCTCGGCCGGCTCGTCGGCGGCTGCCTGCTCGAGCCGCCGCCGTGCCTCGTCGGCCTCGGTCTCGATGCGCGCGGCCTCGACCTCGAGAGCAGACACGGCTTCGGATGCGGCTGCAAGCTCCTGGCGCAGCTCCACCTCGGCCGCGCCGAGCCGCCGCAGCTCGGCGCCGAGCTCGCCGCTGCGGGCCGCGCCGGCGTCGACCTCCAGGCGCAGCGGCGACTCGAGGTGCGCCGCCGAAACGTGGAGCCCGCGCACGAGCCGCTCCGCGAGCGCGGCACAGCGCACGAGGAAGCGG
>JBKPLL010000071.1:0-17089 GCA_046731605.1 Actinomycetota bacterium
ACTTGGGGTCGTCCCGGCGGATGCGCAGCTGACGGCGCGGCACGAGGAGATCCCAGCCTGGGAGGACATGCCCGACGAGCTCAAGCCGGTGCTCGCGCGCCAGATGGAGGTCTACGCCGGTTTCCTCGAGCACACCGACCACCACGTCGGGCGACTGGTCGACGCGCTCGACGACCTCGGCGTACTCGAGGACACGCTCGTCTACTACATCATCGGGGACAACGGAGCCTCCGCCGAGGGCACGATCAACGGAACATTCAACGAAATGTTCATCTTCAACGGCGCCGCGGCGCTCGAGACGCCTGATTTCGTCGCGTCTCACATCGACGAGCTCGGCACTCCGACGAGCTACAACCACTTCGCGGTGGGCTGGGCGCACGCGATGGATACGCCCTACCAGTGGACGAAACAGGTGGCATCGCACTGGGGTGGAACGCGCAACGGCACGATTGTGCATTGGCCAAGTGGGTTCACGGCGCGCGGCGAGGTGCGAACGCAGTTCCACCATGTGATCGATGTCGCCCCGACCGTGCTCGAGGCTGCAAGACTTCCGCACCCGGCGACGGTTAACGGCGTCGATCAGCATCAGATCGAGGGCGTGAGCATGGCGTACTCGTTCGACTACGCGAACGAGGGCGATCGCCGCAACACCCAGTATTTCGAGATGTTCTGCAACCGCGGCATCTACCACGATGGGTGGACCGGGGTCACCCGTCACTCGACACCTTGGATAACCGCCGGTGCCCTGCCGCCGTTCGTCGAAGACGTCTGGGAGCTCTACGAACCAGGCGACTGGAGCCAGGCTCACGACCTGGCAGTCGAGATGCCTGAGAAGCTCGCGGAGCTGCAGCAGCTCTGGCTGGAAGAGGCCCGCAAGCACAATGTGCTCCCGCTCGACGACCGCCGCATCGAGCGGTTCAACGCCGAGCTGGTCGGCCGGCCGGAGCTCGTGAAGGGAAACTCACAGCTGCTTTTCGGCGGCATGGGCCGCCTGACCGAGAGCAGCCTGCTCAACATCAAGAACAAGTCCCATGCGGTGACCGCGGAGATCGTCGTCCCGCAGACAGGCGCCGACGGCGTGATCCTCGCCCAGGGCGGCGCCTTCGGTGGCTGGAGCCTGTACACGAAGGATGGACGTCCGAAGTACTGCTACAACCTGCTCGGCCTGCAGCGCTTCAAGATCGAAGCCGACGGTGCGATCCCGCCCGGAACGCACCAGGTGCGGATGGATTTCGGATATGACGGCGGCGGCCCCGGTAAGGGAGGCACCGTCACCCTCTACCTTGACGGCCACCAGGTGGGTGGGGGACGCGTCGAGGCAACCGTGCCGCTGATCTTCTCAGCGGACGAAACCGCCGACGTCGGGCGCGACACCGCATCTCCCGTCAGCGACGACTACGAGGGCGAGAGCAGCGTCTTCACCGGGACGGTCAACTGGGTGCAGATCGACCTCGGCGACGACGCTGAGGACGCGGACCACCTGATCACGCCCGAGGAACGCCTGAGTGTCGCGATGGCGCGGCAGTAGCGGCCTGCGAAGAATCGGCCCGCGAGGAACCGACCACGAGATCCGAGTGGGCGATCGGAAAAGGTGTTAAGGTCGTAATCGCTCGGTGAGCCTCTAGCTCTTCTCGCTTTTCGAGCGACGTCTTCAGTCAGAGGGGCAGAGAGCGGTCGGCCACGGTGACCGCAGCAGTTCAGGCTCGTGCTGCGGGGACCACAGATCTGTGCTGGTTGAGCGCGAGCGCTTTCCTCAGGCCGCAGCGAGACCCGCGCCTGGTTCAAGCATGAGGTTCTGCAAGGGACCACCCCCACAGCAGCGGATAGGAGAACCATGGAACCGCAGGAGAACGTAGCGATCATGGAGCGGGCTTATGAAGCCTTCAATACCGGCGATATGAACACACTCACCGAGCTCATGGATGAAACCGTGTGGCACTTGCCGGGCCGGAGCTCGATGGCAGGCGACTACCAGGGCAGCGGCGCCACCTTGGCGTACTTTGGCCAGCTCGCGCAGGAAACCGGAGGGACGTTCCGGGCCGAGTTGCAGCACATTGCGGCAGATGGTGATAACCGCGTCGTCGGCATCCAGCGCAGCACGGCGGACAGAAACGGCAAGCACCTCGATGTTGCCAACTGCATCGTCTTCGAGCTCAAGGACGGCAAGGTGACTGACGGTCGAGAGCACTTCGAGGACCTCTACGCTTGGGACGAGTTCTGGTCCTAGCCCACGGGCGCACATGATCCGGGTGGCCCTGGTGCTGCCGCACAGACCCAGCGACGGCCATCACCTAAGACGAGCGGTTCTGGAGGCACCTCGCAGAAACCGCGCCCGATTTTCGCAAAGAGGAGGAGAGAAATGATCTTGGCAACGACGAAGGTCGAGGATTTCGACCGCTTCCTGAATACCTTTTCAACCAAAGGCGCTGAGAAACGAAAGCAGCACGGCTCCAAGGGTTCGACCGTGTTTCGCGACCCCAATGAGAACGACCGGGTTTGGGTGCTCTTCGACTGGGATGCGTCGGGCTGGCAGAACTTCGTCTCCGACCCTGAGGTCCCGCCGATCCTCCGAGAAGCCGGGCACAAAGGTGAGCCCCAGGCAGCCGAGCTCGGCGGCCAGTACGACGCCTAGCGGGCCCGCTCGCGGAGGACGCTCGGCTGCGCGAGTGTTCGGAGGCGTAGTGTCATCCCAAGCGCATGTAGGCGATTGGTCAGGCGGCGATAGCCAGGAAGCGTTCGATCATCGCATTGACCTGCTCGGGCACCTCCAGCTGGTGGAAGTGACCGGCGCCGACGGTGATCCCGATCAGAATCCGCGCCTGACCTTGTTCTGTCGGTATGCCTCCTGCCTGTCCGCCTGCTCGTGGAGGAGGAGAAGCGCCGGCGTTGCGCGGTAGAAACGTGGAGAGCGCTCGTACAGCAGGCCGCTGTCGAGCATCCGCTGCCAGGCTCGACGCCCGTCCCTTTCGTCGGCTCCGGCAGCCTCTGCGAAGGCGGTAGGGCTCTCGTCGAAGTAGCCTGCCATTCCCGTCTCCATCACCTGGTCGTGTGCGTCCTTCGCAATGGCCGCGATGATCCGTGATTCTGCGTTCACTGCTTCACCGTAGCCCGGAATGCGGCGCAAATTAGCGGGTCTCTGCATCGTTTCCGGGGCCCTTCCCTTCCGGGGCGGATCTACTGCTTCAAGCACCAGCGCGGCGTGCGCGCAGTGCCAGCGACTGACTGACGGTCACTCCGCAAAGGGAGCCCAGCGGATCTGAGCTGCACGGCGGTGTCCGTCCAGAGCCCTGTTCTAGGGCGCGCTGAGAGCTGTCTACTTTTTGGAACTGATACTGGAACAGTCCCGATGGGGGCGGGAGGATTCGAACCTCCGTAGGCTGAGCCGACGGGTTTACAGCCCGTTCCCTTTGGCCGCTCGGGCACACCCCCGGGGCAGCGCATTGTAGTGCGGCCGCTGCGGATACGTTCTCGACGTGGGGGACGCGCCGATCCGTACCGAGGAGCTGCGCAAGGTGTACGGGACGCTCGTCGCCGTCGACGGGCTCGATCTCGAGGTGCGGCCGGGGGAGTTCTTCGGCCTGCTCGGGCCGAACGGTGCCGGCAAGTCCACCACGATCGGGATGCTGACCACGACCGTCGTCCCGTCCGGCGGCCGCGCGCTCGTCTCGGGCCTCGACGTGAGCCGCCACGCGGCCGACGTGAAGCGCCGGATCGGCGTCGTCTCGCAGGCGAATACGCTCGACCGCGCGCTCACGGTCTGGGAGAACCTCTACTACCACGGCCGCTTCTTCGGCGTTCCGCGTCCGCGTGCCCGGGCCCGCGCCGACGAGCTGCTCGAGCAGTTCGCGCTCACCGAGCGGGCCGACGCGATGGTCTTCCACCTCTCGGGCGGCCTCGCGCAGCGGCTGATGCTCGCCCGCGCGCTCGTGCACGAGCCGCAGGTGCTGTTCCTCGACGAGCCGACCTCCGGCATCGACCCGCAGACGCGGATCAACCTGTGGCGGATCCTCGCCGACCTCAACCGCGCCGGGCAGACGACCCTCCTCACGACCCACTACATGGAGGAGGCGGACGTCCTCTGCGAGCGGGTCGCGATCATCGACCACGGCAAAGCGCTCGCGGTCGACACGCCGGCCGAGCTGAAGCGCAGGCACGGAGCCGAGACGCTGATCACGGTAACGGTGGACGGAGATCCCGCTCCGCTCGCCGAGCGCGCCGAGCGGCTCGAGGCGGTCCGCTCGGTCGAACGGGACGGCCAAATCGTCCGCGTGCACGCCGGGCGCTCCGAAGGAGTGCTCGCGCAGCTCGTGCAAGAGGCGGCCGAGCTCGCCTTGCCGGTGAGCGACGCCACCAGCCTGCCGCCGAGCCTGGAGACCGTCTTCCTCAACCTCACCGGCCGGGAGTACCGGGAGTGAGGGCGTACCTGCAGACGTTCGGCGCGCTGCTCGCCCGCGACATCCGCGTCCTGCGGCGCAACTTCGGCCAGTTCCTGATCCGGACGATCATGCAACCCCTGCTGTTCGTGTTCGTCTTCGCGTACGTCTTTCCGAAGATCGGCCAGGGCTTCCACAGCGTGGCGGACGGCGTCACGTTCTCGACCGTCCTCGTGCCGGGGTTGATCGCGATCGCGATCAACTTCCAGGGAATCCAGGCGGTAGCGCTGCCGCTCGTGCAGGAGTTCAGCGTCAGCAAGGAGATCGAGGACCGCGTGCTCGCGCCGGTTCCGGTGTGGGTGGTAGGGCTGGAGAAGATCTTTGCCGGCGCGGTGCAGGCGCTGATCGCCGCCGGCGTTGTCTTTCCGATCGTCTACCTCGTGCACGCGCCGGGCGAGGCGCCCAGCGTGAAGGTGCATGACCCGGCGCTGTTCGCGGTCGCGCTGATCTTCGCCTGCTTCCTCGCCGCGGCGATGGGCCTCTTCATCGGGACGGTGCTCGACCCGCGCAAGGTGACGCTGCTCTTCGCGGTTGTCGTCCTGCCCCTGACGTTCCTCGGCTGCATCTATTACCCGTGGGCGGCGCTGACTCCGGTGATGTGGCTCAAGGTGCTCGTGCTCCTCAATCCACTCGTCTACATGACGGAGGGATTGCGGTCGTCGCTGACGCCCGAATTGCCGCACATGCCGGTCTGGGCGTTCATGCTCGCGCTGGTCGGCGGCTCGATCGGGCTTGGGATCGTGTCCTTGCGGACATTCCATGCACGTGTTGTCACGTAGCCTGCGGCGGATGCCGACGTACGACGTGGCCATTCTGGGCGGCGGGCCGGCCGGATCGACCGCTGCTTTCCGCCTCGCGAGCGCGGGCGCGAGCGTCCTCGTGCTCGACAAAGCGGCGTTCCCGCGGGACAAGCCGTGCGGCGGCGGCGTGACCGGCCGGGCCCTGCGGCATTTGCCGTTCTCGATCGAGCCGGTGGTAGAGGACGTCGTCGACCGGATGGAATGCGGCCTGCGCTACCGCAACCACGTCACGCGCCGCGCACGCGGCCCGATCGCCTACATGACCCAGCGGAAGCGGCTCGACCACTTCCTGCTCCAGAAAGCGGCCGAGGCCGGCGCCGAGGTGCGGGAAGGGGAGACGGCCGACGCGCGCGAGCTCGACGCGCGCATCGTGATCGGAGCCGACGGCTGCAACGGCTCGTCGGCGAAGCAACTGGAGCTCGCGGACCGCGTCGTGCACGGCGTTGCGCTCGAGGCCAACTTCCCTTTCGAGGCGCGCTACGCGGGCGCGATCGTGCTCGAGATCGCCGTCATCCGCGGCGGCTACGGCTGGATCTTCGCGAAGGGCGACCACCTCAACGTCGGCGTCGGGGGGAACGCGGAGGAGGCGCCGAAGCTGCGCGCCGAGCTGCGGAGGATGTGCGAGGCGTACGGGATCGACCCGGACGCGGCGCGCGACACCCGCGGCTACCGGCTGCCCATGCGGCTGTCGCGGACGCGACTGGCGCGCGGCACCACCGCCGTGATCGGCGACGCCGCCGGGCTCGTCGACCCGTTCTCGGGCGACGGGATGTACGAGGCATTCCTCTCCGCCAAGCTCGTCACGAACGCCGCGCTCGACGTGCTCGCCGGCCGCGCCGACAACCTCGACGCGTACCAGGCCGCGGTGGAGCGGCGAATCGTGCCGCTGACGCGCGCGGGCTGGGGGGCGAAGGCCGCCTTCGAGCGGTTCCCGCGCACGACGTACGCGCTCGCCCGGCTGCCCGTCACCTTCCGGGTGCTGGAGAAGCTCCTCCAGGGAAGCCTCTCCGACCCTGCCGCGGCCCGCGGCGGGGAGCTCGCCGCGATCCGCGCGATCTATGCCGTGTCGAGAGCTGCTGCCGTCGCCGGCGACGGGACCGCTACTGGTTCCCGATCAGCTGCATCATCTTGAACATCGGGAGGTACATCGCGATGATGATGATGCCCACCATGAACCCGACGCCGATCATCATGAGGGGCTCGATGATCGAGGTCAGTGACTGGATGGTGCTGTCGACTTCGTCCTCGTAGAAGTCCGCGACCTTGCTCAGCATCTGCTCGAGCTCTCCCGTCTCCTCACCGATCTTGACCATCTGGCTGACCATGGGAGGGAAGAGGGGATCGTTCGTCAGCGGCTCGGCGATCGGGACGCCTTCCTGCACCTTCACGCGCACCTCGGCCAGCGACTGCTCGACGACCCAGTTGCCGGCCGTGGCACCCGCGATCTCGAGCGCCTTGATGATGTCGACGCCTGCGGCGACGAGCGTCGCGAGCGTGCGCAGGAGCCGCGCCATCGTCACCTTCAGCACGGTCTCGCCGATGCGCATGGGGATCCGGAGCCTGAGGCGATCCCACGCCTGCCGGCCCGACTCCGTGCGCTTGTAGCGGAGCCCGCCCCAGATCGTGAGCGCGATCAGCGGGAAGACGATGTACCACTGGTTGCGGAGGAGGTTGGACGCGTGGACCACGACGCGCGTCAGCAGCGGCAGCTGGCCGCCGAGGTCAGTGAAGATCTTGGCGAAGATCGGGACGATGAACATCAGCATCGCGACGAGCACGAGCGATGCGAACGTGAAGACCACGGTCGGGTAGACCATCGCGCCCTTGACCCGGCGCTTGATCTTGGTCTCCTTCTCGATCTGCTCGGCCACCCGGTCGAGAACGTGGTCGAGCAGGCCCGAGGCCTCGCCCGACTGCACCATCGAGACGTAGAGCTCGTTGAACACCTTCGGGTGACGCGCCATCGCCTGCGAGAGGAGGAGCCCTCCCTCGACGTCGGCGCGGAGCTCGGCGATCACCTCGGCCAGATAGACATCGTCGGTCTGCTCCTCGAGGATCACCAGGGCCGCGACGATGTTGAGGCCTGCCTCGATCATCGTCGCGAACTGGCGCGAGAAGATCTGCATCGAGCGGGGCTTGATCTTCTTGAACGCCGTCCGCAGATTGTCCTCGCCGCTCGCGGGCAGCTCGCGCAGCGAATGCGCCAGCAGGCCGCGGATGCGCAGCTGCTCGCGTGCCGCCTCGAGGTCCGGGGCGTGGATCTCGCCGACGGTCTCGAGACCGTCGATGCTGATTGCGCTGTAGGCGAAGCCGGCCATTACGACCCACCACAAGCAGACGTGGTCATGTCGTTTGCGCACTGCGAGAACGTCGTGCTGGCCGGTCCGTAGACGATCCTGCCGAGGCTCCTGATGGTGAGCGTCACGACCTTGACGGCCGTGCTCCCCTGGTACGAACCGGTGGTCAGCTGACTACCGCTCGTGATGGCCGTGGTGACGCTGTACGTCAGGCCGTCGGCGCCGGTCTGATTGGCCGTCGTCGTGCCGACGGCGAAGCTCGGGTTCGAGTAGGACATCTGGCGGAACGCCTCGATCTTCTTGTCCGCAAGCGCGGCCGCAGTCGAGACGCGGCTTGCGTGGCGGATCGCGACGGCGCCCGACGTGAAGGCGCCCATCGTCGCGAAGATCCCGATGTTCAGCACGAGCAGGGAGATGAGTAGCTCGACCAGGCCGATGCCCGACTCGTCGCGCAGCTTGACGGCGCCTGCACTCATCACGCGAGCAGTTGCAGCTTGTAGCGGACGCCGTTCGTCGAGTCGACGAGCGTGATCGGGCTGTTGAGACGCAACGAGACCGTCTGCGCGCCGCTCGAGTACGAGCCGTTGGCGATGCCGATCTTCACGCTGCCCCTACTCACGGAGACGAGCCTGAACATCGGGTTGGAGCTCGGGAAGCTGGTGCCGACGCGGACGGACTCCGGTCTCCCGTTCACCGAGATCCTCACCGCGCCGCTCTGCGCGAGCGTGCGTGCGGTCAAGACGGGCTTGCTGCTGGACTTGGTCGTGCTCGACGTCGTTCCGGTGGACGTGGAAGAGCTGGTTCCCGTCGTCCCGGTCCCGGTGTCGGCGGTCACCTGCTGGACGAAGGGATCCTTGCTGGCGAACGTGGAAAAGCTCGCGAGCTGGCTCTTCGAACGGCGCGGCGGCAGGTCGGAGCTCGTTAGCTTCGGGCTCGGAGTCGACGCCGGCGTCGCGCTGGCGGGAGCGCCGGTCGCCGTCGTCGCGGGGGTCGTCGTTCCGGGCGTCGTCGAGTCGACTGCCGCAGCGGTCGTCGTGGCGGCCGGCGTCGCCGACTTCTTCCCACCGAGGAAGTGAGGAATCTCCCAGGCGAGGACGATGGCGAGCAGAACCGCTCCGCCGATGGCCATTCTCTTGGCCCGCCGGTCTTTCGCCTCCCGGATGTCCTGCATTCTCGTCTTGCGGCTCATGAAGTCCCTCCGCTCGTGCTCGGCGCTGCTGAAGTCGAGTTCGACGTGGTCGTCGTGGTGCCGGTCGTCGTCGTGGTGGTCGAGGTCGAAGTGGTGTCCGTGCTGCCGGGAGCCGTCGCCGCCTGCGGCGGCTGGGGCACCAGGGCATTGACCGTCAGCGTCACGTGGACCAGCGCGCCCGACACCGGAACGTTGATCTGCTTCGGCGGCTGCGTCGCACAACTCGAGCTGTTGTTGTTCGGCAGGCAGAACTCGACATCGCTGACGTCGAAGAGACGGCCCTGCGCCTGCAGGTGGCCGTGCTCGACCCGGACCAGGTTCCGGAGGCGCTGGAGGAACGAGATCATGTTGTAGAAGCTGCCCGTGAACGTGACCTGGATGGGCTGCGCGGCGAACGGGGAGGTCGAGTCGGCGACCGTCGCCGCCGTACTCGCGGCCGAGCCGGGGGCAGTGGGAGTCACCTGGTCGAACGTGATCCCGGAGGCCGAAGCGAGCTGGTTGAGCTGCAGCATCACGTTCGGCATCTCGACCTGCTTCGGCATCGCCTTCGCCAGGCCGAAGATGTTCGCCGAGCGTACGGCCGGCAGGGCCTGCATGAATCCGGTCGAGCGGTTGGCATTGATCTGCTCCTGCACGGCGGCCGTCTGCTTCTTCAGGCTGGCGGCGCTGGAGCGCTTCGGTGCGATGAGAGCGAAGTAGCTGACGATGGCGAAGAGGAGGAGCGCCCCCACGGTGAGCGCGACCTTCTTGCCGTCGGACAGGCTCGCGAGGCGGGCGGTCACGAGGCACCCCTTCCGTTGCGGACGTTGGCGACGATGGTGAAATCGACCACCGGGATCGACTGGTCCGGCAGGCTGGTCTGGAGCTGGACGTTCTTGAGGTCGGGATCGACCTGGAGCCGCGCCAGGAACCGCGCGACCGAGGCCTGCGAGTAGGTCTGGCCGGCGATCGTCAGCTGGGTCGGCGTCGGTGGTAGCGCACTAGGCCCGGTCACGGCCGTCGTGGCGGCTGTAGTCGTCGCCTCGAGCGGCACGGTTCCGCTCACCCTCGTGAACCAGACGTCGCTGGGCATCACCTGGGCGACGTGGCCGAGAATCCGGTCCCACGAGACGCGCTTGCCGAGTCCGGCGGCGAGCGCAAGGCTGCGCTCCTCACGCTGGCTGAGCAGCGTCGAGCGGAAGGCCTGCGTCTTGGCGGACAGCGTCTTGGCCGGGGTCGCGGCGAGCATGGCCTTCGCGTCTGCAAGCGCCTGGCGCTGCCGGTCGACGCTCCGGTTCGCGAGCAAGAAGCCTCCGACGAGCACGAGCAGGACGACGGCGCCGCCGATGCCGGCCACGAGGCCGACGGGGTTCGACCGCTCGCGCTTCTGCTCGACTTGCTGGCGGGGGAGTAGGTTGACCGCGCGCATCAGTCCTCGATTCCCAGTCCGATTGCGACGGCGAGAGAGCCGTCCTGGCCACCGGAGCTGATGCCGTGCCCCGAGCCGACGCGAGCGAACGGGTCGGCGACACGGACATGGATGCCGATCAGCTCCTCGAGCTGCGCGGCGAGCCCCTGAAGATGAGCGCCTCCGCCGGTGACGATGATCTCGGCGAAGCCCAGGGAGTCCGGCTGATCCTGATAGAAGTGGAGAGAGGACGCGAGCTCGCGTGCGAGGCTGCTGACCTCGCGGCGAGCAGCTTCGACGGCGCGGGTGGTGCGCTCGTCGCCCGGCTCCTCCGACGCGTCGGCGGCGATGTCGAGGGTCCGCTTTATCTTCTCGGCCTCGTCGGTGTTGGTCTCGAGAGCGCGCTTGATCGCCTCAGTGACGCGCGCGCCGCCCCAGTCGAGGACTCTCGTGAACTCGCACACCCGGCCGTCCGAGACGGCGACGGTGGTGCGATCGTGTCCGATCGAGACGGCGACGCGGGCGGCCTCGGCGCGCTCGCCGGCCGGGAGGGGGTCCCCGCCGACGGCGCGTAACAACGCGAAGG
This sequence comes from Actinomycetota bacterium, assembly GCA_046731605.1. Classification (GTDB taxonomy): domain Bacteria; phylum Actinomycetota; class Thermoleophilia; order Gaiellales; family Gaiellaceae; genus Palsa-739. The sequence continues at coordinate 10,693 of JBKPLL010000071.1, forward strand.
CCTCGATGTCGATGCCGGCGAGCTCGATCTTCGCCGCGGCGCAGGTGGCTGCGAAGCGATCGACGAGGTCGCGGTAGGCGACGGCGAGCAGGACGCGGTCCTGAGCCGTCGTGTCCTCGACGACGTGGTAGTCGAGCATGGCCTCCTCGATCGGGATCGGGAGCGTCTCGTACGCGCGGAAGCGGATTGCGTTGGCGAGCTGGCGCGGATCGTCGACCGAGGGGCGCTCGAACACACGCACCCCGGTCCGGCTGCTGCCGATGCCGAGGCGGATGTTCTTGCGCGGCAGGTCCGCAGCAGAGAAGAAGGCGGCGATCTCGTTGGCCAGCGCCTCGGAGTCCCGCACTTCACCTGCGGCGACGACGTCCGGCGGAAGCGTGTGGCGGGCGGCCTTGACGAGCTTCGGCCTGCCGTTGTTCACGACGACGGCCGCCGCCAGCTCGGACGCGCCGATGCTGAGCCCGACAACCTGCTTCTGCTTGCCGTTCGAACGCGGCGCGGCTGTCTTCGCCTGCTTCGGTGCGCGCTTCGAGGCGTTGGGCTTCGGTGCTTTCTTCTCTGTCTTCTCCTGCGTCGGCGCGGTGGCCTCTGCAGTCGGTGACGGCTTGCGCTTGAAGGAGAGGTCCTTCTTCAGGAAGTCTGTGAGGCTCACTGTGCGGCTCCTGCGACTCGGAGGCCGCGGAGGGCCTCGGGGAGGTGTTCGTCGGTACGGGGTGCGACGCCGCTCCGCGCGAGCAGCGCCTCGAATTCCTCGCGCCGGCTCGTTACGTTGAAGGCGGTCTCCTGCGTGATCACGTGGCGCACCACGAGATCGGCGAGACACTGCTCCATCGTCTGCATGCCGCGCGTCGTGTTCGTCTGCATGATCGAATAGATCTGCTCGGTCTTGCCCTGGCGGATGAGGTTCCGGACCGCGTCGTCCGGCAGGAGCACCTCGAGCGCGGGCACGCGCCGGCGCCCGTCCGCGGACGGGAGCAGCGTCTGCGTGACCACGCCCTGGAGCGAGGCGGCGAGCTGCATCCGGACCTGCCCCTGCTGGGCAGCGGGGAAGACGTCGATGACGCGGTCGATCGTGCTCGGCGCGCTCTGCGTGTGCAGGGTCGCGAGCACGAGGTGGCCGGTCTCGGCCGCGGTGAGCGCGGTCGAGATCGTCTCGAGATCACGCATCTCGCCGACGAGGATCACGTCGGGGTCCTGGCGGAGGGCACCGCGCAACGCCTCGGAGAATCCCTTGGCATCGGCGCCGACCTCACGCTGGTTCACGACCGCGGTCTTGTGCTGATGGAGGAACTCGATCGGATCCTCGATCGTCACGATGTGCATCGGCCGGCTCTCGTTGATCGAGTCGATCATCGTCGCGAGCGTCGTCGACTTACCGGAGCCCGTCGGGCCGGTCACGAGGACGAGGCCGCGCGGCTCGCGCGCGAGTTGGAGGAGCACCTCCGGCAGGCCGAGGTCCTGGGCCGACTTGATCAGCTGCGGCACGAGACGGAAGGCTGCGGCGAGGCTGTCGCGCTGGAAGTAGACGTTGACGCGGAAGCGGGCGACGCCGGGGACGGAGTAGGAGAAGTCGATCTGGCGGTCGATCTCGAGCCGCTTCTGCTGCTCGGTCGAGAGGATGCGATAGAGAAGGTCGCGCGTCTCCTCCGGGGTGAAAGGCTCGAAGTCCTCGAGCGGCGCGAGCTTGCCGCGGATGCGGAGCAGCGGCGCCGATCCCGAGGTGACGTGGAGATCGGAGGCGTTCTCGGTGGCGGCGCGCTCGAGAAGCGTGTCGATGGAGAAGGGCTGCGGCGTCATGCGAACCGAGCTATCGGCGGGTCGTGTCTGCCCCTTTAGGCGAGCCGCCGGGAATCACTCGATCGAGGGGGAGCGCCGGTCACCGCAAGATGGGCATCCCCCGCTGCGGGGGAGGGTTGGTGAACAGAATCACTCGCTCGGGGGGGGCGAGCCGCCGGGAGCGCTGCCGATAGAGGCCGGGTCTGGGTACCCGTCCAAACAAAGGAGAACTGCATGCATTCCCTCAGACAGCGCATCAACGCCCGGGACGAGAGCGGCTTCACGCTCATCGAGCTCCTGGTCGTGCTGATCATCATCGGCGTCCTGCTTGCCATCGCCGTCCCGTCCTACCTCGGCTTCAAGGATCGCGCCGAGCAGAAGGCGTCCGCCGCCAACGTTCGGTCGGCGATTCCGGATGCCGAGGCGTACTTCTCGGACAACAACACGTACGTCGGGATGGACCTCGCGGCATTGCAGGCCATCGATAACGGCATCTCGTCCACGGTCGTGCCGAAGAACCAGGCGATCGACGGCTACTGCCTCGAGTCGACGGTGGGGGGCGCCACCTCGCACGTTGTCGGGCCGGGCGGTACGGTCACGGCCAACAACGGACCTTGCCCGTAAGTCGTAGGTGAGCTAAGCGAACCACCTGAAGAGGGCGCGGGAGACCGCGCCCTTTCTCTTGGTCCAACGTAGTTCGGGCGTATCCCCCGTTTCAGGGAGGCCCGCTGCGGCGGGACTGCCGATAGGAGGCTCATGAACGAGACGCTGACCTCCCGCCAGCTCCGGCTTGTCGCGCTCCTCGTGGGCGTCGTCGTCCTCGCCGGCGGGTACTGGATGGTCGTTCGGAAGCACACCACCACGTCGCCGCGCACCGCCAGCTCCACGCCGGTCTCGACGACGCCGACGTCCAGCACGCCGAGCAAGACGCACACCCACACTGCCTCGCCGCCGGCGAGGAAGCTCGCCACCCACGGGATGCCGGTCTCGGTGGCCCGGGCGCTGCAGAACCACTCCGTGGTCGTCGTCTCCCTGTTCTCGCCGCGCTCCGATCTCGACAAGCTCGCGAGCGCCGAGGCGAGGGCGGGCGCAGCTGCGAGCAACGCAGGCTTCGTGTCGATCAATGTCTTTCACCAGCGGGCAGGCATTCCGCTGCTGCACAAGCTCGGTGTCGTCGACACCCCGGCCGTCCTCGTCGTGACGCGGCGGCATGCGGTCACCTCGGAGCTCAAGGGCTTCGTCGATCGCAGCGTGGTCGCGCAGGCCGTCACCGACGCACGCTGATGAGAAGGCCAGGGCGGGCAAACGCCGAGGAGGCCGAGCCGCGTGAGCTCTTCGTGCGCAGCGCGAGCCGCTACGGGCGCCCCGTCGTGACAATGAGAGCGCGCGATCTCGGCGACGCCTGCGTCGTCGACGTCGAGGTCGAGGCCCGGGAGGATGGCGCAGAGCCGCGGTCGTACAGCTTCGCCGACCCACAGCAGGCGAGCACGTTCGTGACCGAGGCTGTCGAGGCCCTGGTCTACCTCGGCTGCGAGATTCAAGCCTGAAAGGCGAGGAAACCGTGGATCCGCAGCGGGACGAAAGCGAGTTCCTGGAGCACGACGCGGAGCCCGGTGCCGACATCATCGCGCTCCCTCAGCTCGAACGGCTCCCTCCCGACCCCGACGGCGCCGATCCCGGTGTCGGCCCTAGCTTCACCTCGGACAACCGCTCGGCGCGGCTCGAGGCTCTCGAGCTCGTCCGTGCGGCAGTCGAGCTCGCCGACCGCATCGAGAAGGACGCGCAGGAGACGGCCAAGGACCGGCTGTCGCGCACCGAGGAGGAGGTCCGGCTCCGCCGGCTGGCGCTCGACGAGCGCGAGACGCAGCTCGATCACTTCAAGCGAGAGCTCGAGGGGGCGCGGGCGCAGCTCGTGCAGACCGAGCAGGAGCTCGCGGAGCAGCGCGTGCGCCTGTCGGCGATCGAGGCCGAGGCGGCCGCGACGCTCGCTGCTGCGAGTGAGCGCGCGGAGGCGCTGACCACGGAGGCGCGAGCGGAGGCCGACGGCATTCTCGCCGTCGCGCGGTCAGAGGCCGAGGGTGCCACGGCAGGCATCCGTACGGAGGCCGAGGCCGCCCTCGAGGCTGCCCGGTCCGAGGCGGACGGCATTCTCTCCGCCGCCCGGGCGGAGGCCGACGCGACCCTCGAGGCCGCCCGTTCGCAGGCGGAGGGCGTGCTCTCCGCAGCGAGTGCGGAGGCGGCGCAAACGGCCGAAGGAGCCCGGGCTGCCGCCGACGAGCTCCTGGCACAGGCGGGAGTCCGGGCACGCGACATCTCGGACAGCGCCCGCCGCGACGCCGAGCAGCTGCTCGCCGCGGCGAACGTCAGCACCGCCGAGGCGCCGGAGGCAGCCGAGCCCGCGCCGGAACCGCCCGCCGAGCCCGTGGCGGAGGCTAAGGCGACCGAGCCTGAGCCGGAAGCCCCGGAGCCCGCTCCTGAAGGCGGGTTCACGCCGCCGCCGACTTCTCTCGAGGACCTCGCCGCCGCGAGCCGGGCGGCGAAGTTCAGCGTTCGTAGCCGCCGCAAGTAAGTAGGTCGGGTCAGTCGACGTTGAGCACGGCCTCGAGCCCGAGGAACATGGCGAGACGCTTGGCCTCGCGCTCGAGCTGGGTGCGCTGAGCCTTTCCGAGACGCCGTGCCAGCCGGACCTGGAGCTCGAGCCGTCTGCCACGCTTGCGCCGCTCCCAGAGCCCGGCAGCGATCCCGTCGACGAGGACGAGACGCACTCCGGCCGGACCCTCGTAGCGTCCACGGCCGTGACCCGCTATCAGCTCTCGGACCGGCGGCGGGACGAGCTGATCGCGCTCGCGAGACCCCATCACGTAGACGTCGTATTCCGGCAGGAGCCGCACCTCGGAGGTCGCCGCGGGGAACGACCGGTCGCCGGCGAGCACGAAGCAGCGCCGCCCCTCGACGTCGATCTCCTCGAGGTCGCCGGCCAGCTCGTCGAACAGTGCCCGCGCCTCCGCGGCCCTGAACGAGGCCGCTGAGAACCACGCGGCGAAGTCGGAGGGCCGGGCAGGCCCGTACGCCCGCAGGAACCGCCGGCAGGCCTCCCGCAGCGCCTCGGCCTCGTCGTCGATCCGTCGCCACCCCTCGATCCACTGGTCCGGCCGCGCGAGGGTGATCCGCGAGCCCTGTGGCGGTCCCTGGCACAGCTCGCCCAGGAAGAAGGCGAAGCCCGAGCGCAGCCGCTCCCGCGGTGCGTCGCCCACGCGTCGCACGACTTCCTGCGCAAGCTCCTCGCGCAGCAGACAGCGGCCGTCCAGCACCTCCCAGACGGCTGCGCGGACCGCCTCGACCTCGTCGGCGTCGAGCTCCGGGTGAAGCGCGCCTGCTGGATCGCGCCAGGCGGGCAGCCCGCGGTCGGCGGGGCCGGCGACGGCGCGCCGCGCCGCGTGCCAGAGCGCGAGCTCCTCCGCCGGATGGAGGTGGAGCGTTCCGCGGATCGTCCAGGCCTTGACGAGCGAGCGCTCCTCCCAGACCGCCGCCCGGACTTCCGCTTGCTCGATTCCCTCGACCCGGGCCGCAAGCTGCAACTCGGCCGCTGCCTGCACCTGTGCGTGGACGCCGCACACCGCACTCACGACCTCGACGAGCCGGTCACGGCTCGCGCGGTCGCTGAGCGACGAGCGAGCGAGACGCCGAGCCCGTATCTCGTCCCAGCCGACCTCCACGGGAGGACGCTAGTCGGCTCCGGCGGCGCGGGCTAGATGCTGGTGACCCGGGCGAGCTCTTCGAGCGAGGTGAGGCCTGCGACGACCTTCTCGATCCCGTCTTCCCAGAGCGTTGTCATGCCCCCGCTCATCGCGGCGCGCTCGAGCTCCTCGTGGCTCGCCTTACGCGCGGCGAGAGACGACAACTCCTCGTTCATCGCCAGGAGCTGGAAGACGCCGATGCGGCCGGCGTAGCCGGTCTGCCGGCAGCGGACGCAGCCGTTGCGGCGGAACAGCTCCATCTTCCCGTGGCGGAGCGCCTCGGGGATCCGAGCGGTGGCAAGCTCGTCCTTGCTCGGCGTGTAGAGCTCCTTGCAGTGCTCGCAGAGCCGCCGGGCGAGACGCTGGGCCAGCACGCCGGTGACGGCCGCTCCGGTCAGGAACGGCTCGACGCCCATCTCGTTGAGGCGCGTCAGCGCGGCGGGGGCATCGTTCGTGTGCAGGGTCGAGAGGACGAAGTGGCCCGTGAGGGCGGCCTCGATCGAGATCTTCGCGGTCTCGACGTCGCGGATCTCGCCGACCATCACGACATCGGGGTCCGAGCGGAGGATCGAGCGCAGCGCCGTCGCGAACGTCAGCCCCGCGCGCGGGTTGATCTGCACCTGATTGAGGCCTGCCAGCCGATACTCGACCGGATCCTCGACCGTGATCACGTTGATCTCCGGCCTGTTGATCTCGGTCATGGCCGCGAACAGCGTCGTCGACTTACCCGAGCCCGTGGGGCCGGTGACGAGCAGCGCGCCGGTCGGCCGGTGGATCAGGTGCCCGAGGCGCTCCTGCATCGCGGTGCCGAGCCCCACCTGCTCCATCGTCGGCGGCTTCTTCGACTTGTCGAGCAGGCGCATGACGACCGACTCGCCCTCGAC
>JBKPLL010000072.1:0-14132 GCA_046731605.1 Actinomycetota bacterium
GTGCACACGCCGCGTGGCCATCCGCGGCGCCGCCGTCCTGGCAATCGCCGCCGCGGTCGCGCTCGGGCTCCTGAGCGGGCTCACCGGCGGTGGGCCGTCCGTCGTCCAGCGCGCAGCGGCTGCGCTCGAGTCGTCCGACGCCGGGATCCTCCACTACCAGATCGATGCCGACCAGCAGAACGGGGACGGGACCTCGGTCACCTGGCACTCGGAGACCTGGCAGCTCCGGGTGGCCCCGTTCACGCGGCGGCAGATCGCTGTCGACGACTCGGACGGGATTCGCGCGGAGTCGGTGACGCAAGGCGACACGAACGAGCTCTACGACGCGCGCACTCGCACGATCTACAGCGCGACGAGCGAGCAGCTCCGCGCGGCTCGGATGCCCAGGATCGAGATCGTCTCGAAGAGCAAGCTCGAGCAGCTCACCGGGAGCACGCACGTGAGCGCGGCGTACGTCATGCGCAACGGCGCCGGCGCGGTGAAGGTCATCGCCACTGCGCAGGGAGCGAAGCGCCTCGCCCAGGAGATGGCTCGCCGGAGAGCGCAGGAGGCGACCGGCGTCATCCCGGCTGAGTTCCGCTCCGACGTCCTCTCGCTGCTCCACTCGGGACGCGTCCGCGTGATCGGTCACGTCACCGTCGACGGCCGGGACGCAATCAGGCTCGAGTCGCTCGACGGCAAGAAGGTCTACGTCGTGGATGCGACGACCTACGATCCGATCGAGTGGACGACGACGGGGAACGGCGGCGAGGTCACGCTCCGCTTCCCGGTCTACGAGCAGCTACCCGCGGATGCGCAGTCTCTGAAGCTCCTGGACCTCGAAGACCAGCATCCCGACGCCCAGGTCGTGCGCGGCGCCGACGCCTACATCAAGGCCGAGGCCCGGCTCTATCCGCACGGATGAGGATCAGGGCAGGCCGTGCCCGTCGAGCCAGGCGGCGACGTCCGGGAAGAGCCCGGGTGCGAAGCGATCCGAGCGCAGCATCTCGGACGTCAGTCCGGTCGTCGTCTCCACGAGGGCGTGGTTCGCCTTCGGGTAGACCTCGATCGAGAAGTCCCGGCCCGGCTCGCTTGCGATGGGCTCGAGCCGGCGCACCGACAGGCGGGCCGGGATGTGCTCGTCGCGGCCCCCGTACAGCCACAGTGCCGGGACCTGCAGCTTGCGGATCCAGGGGATCGGATCGACGCCGCCCGGGCCTGCGGCCAGGACCTGCGCGTCGATCTCCTCGTCGCTGAGCTGCTGCGGGACGTCGCCCTCCCCCGTCAGGTTCTGGTAGAGGTCGTTCTCTTCGGCGGTCACAGCGGGGCCGGAGAAGATCACGAGGAAGCGCACGCCGGCGTCTCGGGACGCCGCGAGCGGCATGATCCAGCCTGCCTGGCTGTGGCCCGCCAGGCCGACGCGGGCGGGGTCGATCTCCGGCTGCCCGGCCAGGAAGTGGACGGCGGCGGTCGCGTCGCGGGCGAGGACGTCGATGGTCTCCGGCGTCGGCGACTCGCCGGGATACGCGCCGCCCGACTGTCCGATGCCGCGTTTGTCGTACGCGAGAACGGCCACTCCGTTTCGGACGAGCAGCGCCTGCAGATCGGGAAGATAGGCGCGCGTCGTCGCGCCGGAGCCGTGCACGAACGCCACCGCGGGATGACGGCCGCGCCCGGGCGGCAGGGTCAACGTCCCGGAGAGCAGGGCGCGACCGCTGCGGAACCGCACCTCGAGCTGGTGCGTCTTCAGCCGCTCTGCCCGCAGGCCCGAAACGACGGCGCCCTTCGCGTTGAACCGGGCTGTGCCGCGCACCGGCGCACGCGTTGCGAATCCGCTCCCGATCGCGAACGCGCGTCCCGACGGATAGAGCGCGTTCACCTGCCCCGAGTCGAGGTCGACGAGCCGGGCAGGCCCGTAGGGATCGTCGACCACGCCGAGGGCCCGGTTGCCCGCTGCATAGAAGCCGGGAGCGATCAGAGACCGGCCCTGACCACGCCGGACTCGGAACGAGCCGCGCAGCTCGCCCTGGCGCACGGTGCCGCTGATACGGCCTCGTCGGTACGTGCCGGCGAAAACCAGCGGCTCGGGACGCCCCGGGAACTCGAGGCGGACGCGAGCGCGGGAGATGGAGGCCCGCACCGCCTGCGCTCCGGCGTGCCCGGCTCCCAGCGCGGCGAGGGCTCGATGAGCTTCGAGCTCGAACGTCAGCCTGCCGGAACCGTGGAGGTTGTAGCTGCCGGTCCACCACCCAGACAGGGCCGCGTTCTTCCCGGCAGCCCCACTCCCGCAGGCGAGGGGTAGAACGCAGGCGAGCACCACGATCGCGAGGCGGTGCTTCAGCATAGTGCGTCCACGCAGCAAATCTATCGCGTCGACGCACTATCCGCAACGGTTCGTATCATCGTGGTATGGCAGACCGACACTTGTTTCTCCAAGCCGCGACGACGTCCCAGTACGTGGGCCAGATCGTCGATCACCAGCTCGCCCCGGTGGGGATACCCGGATTCCTGCTGGCGATCCTCACCCACGTGCGCGACCGGAGCCCGGTCTCGCCCACCGAGATCTCGAGGGTGTCCGGAGCTCCGATGACCACGCTCCGGGACAACATCCAGCGTCTCGTCGATCGCAAGCTCGTGCGGCGGGCGCCGAACGCCGCTGATGGGAGGTCGTACCTCTTACGACTCACGCCGCGAGGGGGAGCTGTCACACAGGCGGCAGGCGATGCGTTGCTCGAGGCCTACTCGGCGCTCGAACGCCACCTCCCTCGCCCGCGAGAAGAGTACGAGCGGATGTTCGACGAGGTGAACCAGGCGCTCGAGGACGCCCTCGAGGATCTCCTGGAGGCCCGAGCGGTGCGGGCCGCTTCCTAGCGCGGCTCTACCCGCCCGGATGGATCAGGATGGCTTGCCCGACATCGCCCAGACGGCGACGACGTACGCCCCGAGCAGGACGACCGAAAGCACGAGCGTGCTCCGGAGCAGAGCGCTCCCCTCTCCCGCGCGGAGCCGCCGTACGCCGATTCCGCCAACGATGAGGGAGATGAGAAGGATGAGCCCGCCTGCGTCGGCGAGGGCGAATCCGATGCCGAGCCACGTCGGAGTCGGGACGCCCTCGGCGGTCCAGCCCTCCTTCGAGGCGATCCACTCGGCGGCGATTCGCATCAGGAGCCAGCCGGGCAGGGCGACGGCGAGCAGCGACCGGTAGCCGAGCCGCAGGAATCTCGCGTCGCCGCGTGCCAGGCCGAGACACGCGGCGCCGGTGAGGAGGCCGCCGACGAGGATCATCGCGCCGAGCACGTGCAGGAAGAGCGGGAAGTCCCAACCGTGCGGCCGGACTGTCGCGATCACGGTCGTCATGCGCCCGGCTTGAAGATCATGTCGAGGAGGAGGAGCAGGATCGCCAGAGACGCCAGCGATTGCATGGTGAGGCCGCTCTGGGTGCGGTTGAGCGCGAGCAGCCCCTCGTCGGGGCCGGTCTTCCCGGCCGCCGCGAGTTCCTTCGCCTTGTTCATACCCTGCGTGTAGGCGACGCCCGTGCGCTGTCCCAGCGCGCCGGCGACAGCCCAGAGGACGAGCGCCGCGATGATCCAGGCGTCCCAGATCGCGTAGCCGTCGACCGCGAACGCGAGGTAGAGCCCGATGACGATCGTTCCGACCGCGCCGATCCCGACGGCAACGTTCCCGACCTTCACGATCGGCTCCATGCGCAGGGTCTCGTCCGGGGTATCCACCCGGCGGACGGCGACGACGAGGACCCAGAAGAGCACGAGTCCGGCCACATAGGCGAACGCGCTGAGGACGTGTAGAGCCAGGGCCCAGTCGACGAAGCTCACGCGGCGATCCTACGGAGGTGCGGGATCAGCTGCAGGATCGGCGGGCGGCCGGCGGCGCGGCGAGCGCCTTCCAGGTCGTCTGCCTCGTGACCGAGTACGCGTACAGGCTGTAGCCGAGCGGCTCGCAATCGGCGACCGCCTGCATGAAGCCGGCGATCTCCCGCCTGCCCATCGCGTTGGCGAGCCCGCCGATCAGGTGGATCGGGACCTGCGGCTTGCCGGTGCGGGTGCGGATGATGGCGATATCCGCCGCGTCGTACGCGCGCGTGAAGCTGCTGCCGGGCACGTGGCGGTTGGTCGCGTACGCCATGGGCAGGAAGACGTCGTAGTAGCGGGCAAGTCCCCGGTAGGGGAAGTGCGGCCAGTAGTGGGGATGCCTGCGGATCCCGACCGGTGAGGGGATGATCGCTCCGAGCGGATAGCGGTGGCCGACCGTTCTCCTCAGCCGTGCGGAGAGCTGCAGCAGGCGCTTCGTGCGCAGCGCCACGCCCTTGACGAGGCTGGCCTCGATGTCGAGCGCGAACGAGTCGAAGCGCTCGCCTTTCGGAGTCCGGAACCGGATCGCCGCCAACGACCGGCGGGCGTCCTGTGCCGGATAGAGAAAGGAGGGCAGGTACCAGGCGACGACGCGGATTCCGGCCGCATGGGCCGAGTCGACGAAGCGGCCGAGCGCCTGCGGCCGGACGAGATCGAGGCTCTGCTCGTAGTTACCGGTCTGGAGGTAGAGCGTCCGGACTCCGTTCCGGGCCATCGCCGCGACCTCCCGCTGAGGATGGACCCAGTACGGCGTCGCGTAGATGTCGAGCCAGGTTCCGAGCCCGGCGTAGACCGTGCGCTGGCGCGAAGCGCCGGAAGCCGGCGCGGCGAGGATCGCCGCCAGCACCGCTGCCACGAGCAGAAGACGCGACCCCGAACGCATCGTCGGGTCAGTGTGCCAGAGCCGCTGCGCGCACGAACGACGCGATCCGGTCGAGGTACCCGTCGACAAAGCGCGGCGGGTCGCCGTGGCAGAGCCGATGGTCGCCTTCCGGAAAGACCTCGACCTGCAGCAGCTGCGGCCCCACCGCAGCCTCGAGCGCTGCGACGCTCTCGTCGGGCGGCGTCACCCTGTCGGCCGCCCCGAAGGTCCCAAGGAACGGCGCCGTGATCCGCGACAGCGCCGCTGCGGGGTCGTAGGCGAAGATCTTCGCGCAGAGGCTCCAGATCGCCTCGTCCTCGAACATGAAGTCCGCCCCGGGGAGCTCGCGGTACGGAACGCCCGCCGCCTCGAGCTGCTCAACTCCCTGCGCGAGAGTGGGGCATTCGCGCATCACCGCCACGACGGCGTCGTACGCCGCGAGCGCCTGGGCCTCTCGCCCGTCCGTCAGCTTGCTCGTCAGCGAGTAGCGCTCCTGCCTCGCGGGCGAGACCCCGGGGCCGGAGTTGGTGATGACGAACGCGACGGGAACGCCTCGCCCGGCTGCCTCGACGACGACCCAGCCGCCCTGGCTGTGCCCGAACAGCCCGACCGCGAGGCCCGGACACTCGGCCGCGAAGACGGCAAGCGCTGCGAGCAGGTCGTCTGCCTGCTCCTCGATTCCGGCCTCGAGCCAGCTCCCACCCGACCCGCCGACGCCGCGCTTGTCGAACGAGCAGACCGCGATCCCGGCTCGGAGCAGGTGCTCCCTGATCGGCGGGAAGAGCACGTCGTTGTCCCGGTCCGACGGCCCCGAGCCGGGATGCATGAGCACCCCTGCCACGACGTCGCCGCCCGGGAGCCAGAGCGAGCCGGCAAGACGGACGCCGCTCGAGTCGGCCTCGAGCTCGAGCGGGGAGGTGGAAGTCACCGGACAATTGTGGCGCGGCACCGGACACGCAGGCAAAATCGGGCGTTCGCGCTTCCGCGAACAGAAGGAGCGGCGCGCTCTCCTTTAGGCTCCCCGAACACGACCGAGAGGAGCCCTCATGCACGCTGTGGTTGTACGGGTGACAGTAAACAGCCCGGACGGTGCGGAGCAGAGGCTGAAGGAGGAGGTCGTCCCGCGGGCCTCCAGCGCACCCGGCTTCCAGGCCGGTTACTGGACACGGGAAGGTCAGAGCGGACTCTCGATGATCCTCTTCGATTCGGAAGAGAACGCGCGCGCGGCCGCGGAGCGGATCCCCGGTGCGGTACCCGAGGGGGTGACGTTCGAAGGCATCGAAGTACGCGAGGTTGTCGCCTCTGCATAGCTCGAGCAAGGGCCGGGGAGCTCGAGGCTCCCCGGCCCTCGTCCGGCTCAGTCCCGTCCCAGTTTCCGGCCGCGATGAGTCTTGCGGTGGACTCCGGTCTGTAGCGACGAGACCAACGCACGGGAGGAGAGCCACATGACCGCTACCTACACCTTCGACGTCTTTTCCAGCCTCGACGGCTTCGGCTCCGCCAGCGGCGGCGACTGGGGCGGCTACTGGGGCAAGCAGGGCCCGGAGCTGCTCGATCACCGCCTCGGGCTCTACAGCGACGAGCAACGGATGGTCTTCGGGGCGGACACCTATCGGCTATTCGCACGGTTTCTGGCCACCGAGCCCGAGGACTCCCCGGTGCGGGACCCGTGGGTCACCCGCATGGTGAACCTGCCCGCGATCGTGGTGTCGAGCACGCTGGAAGAGCCGCTCGACTGGCCGGACGCGACCCTGGTGAGCGGGGACGCTGTCGACGTCGTCGCCCGGCTCAAGGAGGAGTCCGACGTGCCGTTGCGCTCGCACGGAAGCCTGTCGATGAATCGGGCGTTGATGGCCGCCGGCCTGGTCGACCGCGTCCAGGTGACGATCTTTCCCGTCATCACTGGCCAGAACGGGTCGGATGCGATCTTCGAGGGAGCGGCCGACTTCGACCTCGAGCTGATCGAGAGCCGGACGCTCGACGGCCACATCCAGGAGCTGACCTACCGGCCGACCCTGCACGCGTGACTTCGAAGCCCGTACTAGCGGGCACTTCGAAGGCGGGAGCGACGGGACTCGAACCCGCGACCTCTCCCGTGACAGCTGTGGGATCGGTGTAGCGATTAGTCGCCGGGGCTAGTCACGAGCCACTCCACCCACCCGAGAGCGGCCAAGCAGTGTCGCTTGATCGCCGTTGTTCGCCACGGCCGCGTTCCATAACGGTTCCATCGCGCGGAGGGTGCGCGCGAAGTGAGCGCAGTCAATCCAGGCAGCGCATCGCCAACTCCAACGCGTCCTCTTCGGTCAGTGAGCGCCCCTGCTCACGAGCCGCACCGAAGGCTTCCGGGGCGAGCGACGACTCGAGGCGGGTGACCATGCGCTCGTAGTCCTCAAGGTCCCAACGCGGGACACCGAGCTCTTCGACCAGGCGATCCGAGGAGCCGATCAGCCGCACCGCGTCTTCGTCACTCTTGGCCAGCGCAGCGACCTCCTGCAGGAACTCGGGAATGGCGCGGCGTTCGCCGAATTCGAAGACGAGGCTCGACGCGCGTTGGAAACCGTCCCTCGCCGCCTCGCGGTCACCCATGCGTCGCGCTGCTTCGGCACCCATCAGCATGGTGATGGCGGACTCCACCGGATGTTCCGCACGCTGGAACTGCGAATGGGCTTCCTCGAAGCCTTGGCGCGCAAGGGCGAAGTGGCCCGCGAAGAACTCCACCGTCGCAAGGGCGGAGAGCGCATGGCCGATGCCGCCGGGATCGCCGATGCTTCGCCGCAGCGCAAGTGCCTCGCCCGCAGTCTCTCGCGCAGGTTCGATCTCGCCGCGGGACGAGTGCATCTGGCTGATGTCCGCGAGTGTCGCGGCCACGTCGCTGGTCTTGCCGAGCCGATCGAAGATCTGCACGAGCTCGTAATCCAGGCGCAGAGCTGCATCCGTGTCGCCGAACGCGCGCATCAGCTCGCCCGCTCCCGAAAGCCCGTCGAGCGCATCGGTGGGCGAAACAGCGTCCCGTGCCGCGACGACCCACGCAGCCCAGCGCAGACCCTCGGCAGCGAGCGCGCGTGTGACCCAGAAGGACCAGAGGTCCGCCACGAGGTCGAAGGCGGTCTTGACCGACTCGCTCGCCGCCCAGTCCAGTGCCGCGCGAAAGTTGGTGAGCTCCTCCTCGAACAGAGCGGTCTCTTCGGAGCTGCCGTGCTGAGCCGGCCCTCGCAGCCGGGCTCCCAGCTCCGCGTACCACTCCGCGTGGCGCCGAGCGACTTCGTCGTGCTCATTCGCCTCGGTGAGCCGCTCCGATGCGAAGGCGTGAACCGTCTCGAGCATCCAGTAGCGGCCCCCAGTCGAGCGGACGAGGCTCTTCTCCACAAGCGCTTGCAGGGTGTCAAGCTCGGCGTCGAGGATCTCCTCCGCCGCGTCGAGGGTGCAGCCGCCGGCGAACACCGCGAGTCGGCGAAAGAGATGCTGCTCCTGCCCGTCGAGCAGGTCGTGGCTCCACTCGATCGTCGCCCGCAGGGTTGCCTGGCGTGGGTCCGCGTCGCGGCCGCCCCTGAGGAGGTCGAGGCGGCGGGAGAGGCGCTCGAGGATCTGCTCAGGCGCCAGCACCTTCACGCGCGCCGCGGCGAGCTCGAGCGCGAGCGGCAGGTTGTCGAGCCGCCGGCAGAGCTCTTCGACCGCCGGGTTCTCATCGACCTGGGCGCGGGTGCAGAACAGCTCGACGGCGTCGGGCTCCGCGAGCGGCAGCACCTCGTACTCGACCTCGCCGCGCACGCGCAGCAATTCGCGCGAGGTGGCGAGGAGCCGCAGGTTAGGGCAGGCCTCGACGAGCGCGGCGAGCTCCGGTGCCGCGTCTATCACCTGCTCCAGGTTGTCGAGCAGGAGGAGCAGCTCCCGCTCGTTGATGTGGGCCTCGAGATCCTCCTTCGCGCCCAGCGTTTGCGCGATCGTCTGGATGACGAGCGCGGAGTCGTGGAGCGTGGCGAGGCCGACCCAGAACACCCCCGCCGGGAGATCGCCCACGAGCTCCGAGGCGCTCTGGATCGCCAGCCGCGTCTTCCCCGAGCCGCCTGGGCCGGTCAAAGTGACCAGGCGAGCTCCGTTCCGCAGGAGGGCCGTGACATCCGCGACCTCGTGCTCGCGGCCCACGAAGCTCGACGCGGGACGCGGGAGGTTCGTGTTCGAGATCGTCTTGAGCGGAGGGAACTCGTCTGTTCCGAGCTGGAAGAGGGCGATCGGCCCGTCGAAGTCCTTCAGCCGGTGCTCGCCCAGCTCTGTCAGCTCACCGTCCGCAACAGCGGCGGTCGCGGCAGAGATCACCACCTGCCTGCCGTGTCCGGCTGCGGCGATCCGCGCCGCGCGATGCACCTCGCGCCCGACGTAACCGCTCTCTCCCCGGAGGGCCGCGCCCGTGTGCGCGCCCATTCGGACCGCGACCGGCCCTTCAGCCAGAGCGGCCTGCGCATCACCGGCCGCACGCAGGGCGGCAGTCGCATCCTCGAAGACGTAGAACAACGCATCGCCCTGCGTGTCGACTTCGACGCCGCCGTGGCGGGAGAACGCGTCGCGAAGCGCGACCCTGTGCTGCCGCAGGAGCTCCTCGTAGCGGGCCTCGCCCACCTCCTCGATCAGCCGAGTCGACCCCTCGATGTCGGTGAACAGAAACGTCACCGCCCCGTCCGGCTGCTGCGCCATCTCTTCCTGGACTATGGCGCGAGCGGGGAATTCCGCCAAGCCCGGCGGCCGGAATGCAACGGGAGCGACGGGACTCGAACCCGCGACCTCCGGCGTGACAGGCCACTCCGAGGGTCGCCACGTGGACAACGGAGGGCACGGGAGAGCTCTGTTCATGCGGTCTTTCCGGACTGTTCCGTAGCGACTCGCATGGTTGAGCGGAGCCGTTCCAGACGTTTGCTGCCCTATTGCTGCCCGCAGGGCTCTATTCAAGACCTCGGTCAAGCCTCGCCTTGGTGAGCGCCTAGCCGGGAGCGCGGCGAATACAGACGCCGCGACCGCCGCTTACGACTTGGCACGTGTCAGCGCCGCGACCACCGCTTACGACTTGGAACGTGTCAGCGCTCGTACGAGATGTCCGAGGTGCCGTTTCTGCTCGTCGACAAAGGCTGGGTTCCGCGCCTTGATCCCGAGCGCGGGCATGAGCGTGTGCTCGTTTGCGAACGGATACCAGCAGAGCGCCGTAAGGTCGAGGACGAGGCGCTCTGGTGAGACTCCGGCCTTCTCGGCTGCGGGCTTGAGCACGACGACAGCCTCTTCCACGAAGCGACCGAAGAACTCGGCAATGGCGCTTGCGTCTTCGAGCGCCTCGCGTTGGCCGAGGCGGACGAAGTTCTGATCGTGGCCGAGCAGGTCGAGGAAGGCACTGACATACGACTCGGCGGCCTCCTCGGCTGAGCGGTCGCCGTCGCCGGTCGCGTAGGCACGCGCCATCGCTTCCTGGGCGCGGGCGATGACGCGAGCGAGCACCGCGTCGTAGAGCGCCTTCTTGCTGCCGAAGAAGTAGGCGGGGGTACTGCGGGCGACGCCGGCGGCCTCGCCGATCTGCTGCAGGCTCGTGCCGTCGAATCCGAGACGCGCGAAGCGATCCTCGGCGGCGACCAGGATCACCTCTCGTGTCCGTTCCGCGTCTCGTGTGCGTTCCGCGGCTTTAGCCCGTCCGGCCATGCGCCTCTCCCGGCTCAAGATAACTAGCTGATCGTTCAGCTAGTTGATAGGCTACCCCACATCTAAGAGAACCGTGACGGAAGGGGTCGAGGGAATGAATCTCACAGAACGCCGCGCCGAGATGGCCGTGCCGAACACGAGCCCGGCTGAGGGCTCTCGCGAGCGCTTCGACGTCGTGGTGATCGGAGCGGGCCAGGCGGGCCTTGCGATCGGCTACTTCCTGGCGCGCGCGGACCGACGGTTCCTGATCGTCGACGCAGCCGATTCGATCGCTGCCGCCTGGCGCGGCCGCTGGGACTCACTGACGCTGTTCACGCCACGCAGCTACGACAGCCTTCCCGGCCTCGCGTTCGCCGGTGACCCGGACGGCTACCCGAGCCGAGACGAAGTGATCGCCTATCTCGAGCAGTACGCCGTCGAATTCGAGCTTCCGGTCGAGGTGGGGAGCGCGGTGCAGTCGCTAGACGCCGACGGCGGAGGGTTCATCGTCGGGCTCGAGGGCCGGCAGATCGAGGCCGAGCAGGTCGTCGTCGCCACCGGTCCCTTCCAGGCTCCTCGCGTGCCAGCGCTCGCCGGCGACCTCGCGCCGGACCTGTTCCAGGTACACAGCACCGCGTACAGGCGCCCGAGCGACGTCCCGGAAGGAACGGTTCTCGTCGTCGGCGGCGGTAACACCGGCTTCCAGATCGCGGTGGAGCTCGCCGCGACCCATCGCGTTCACCTCGCGGTCGGCTCGCGCCAGACACCGCTACCGCAGAGGTTCCTCGGCCGCGACCTGTTCTGGTGGCTGACGAAGACGCGGCTGCTCGACAAGACGGTCGAGTCGCGGCTCGGGCGCCGGCTGCGCGACCGCGAGACCCTGATCGGCTCGAGCCCGCGCCGGCTGAAGCGCTACGGCGTCGCACTGAAGCCGCGGGCGGTCGCCGCCTCCGCCCGCACGGTTAGTTTCGCCGACGGAAGCGAGCTCGAGGTCGATGCCGTCATCTGGGCGACTGGATACCAGCCGGATCACTCCTGGATCAAGCTTCCCGTTACGGATCCGAACGGCGCCGTCGGTCATCGGCGAGGCGTGACCGACGTGCCGGGTCTCTACTTCCTCGGTCTCTCCTGGCAGTACACGCGCGGCTCGGCCCTCCTCGGCTGGATCAAGGACGACGCCGAGTTCATCGCCGAACAGATCGATGCGTTCGCGGAGGTCCAGACCACCCGCGAACCTGACAACGCGCGCCTGGGCGCTGGGCCGAAGCTGCGCGACGACATTCCTGACACGCCACCGGTATCCGTCGCCTGATCGGCGACAGAGAGGTTCCGCACATGGAAACCAACACATCCCCCTATCCGCTCCAACTGACGGGCGAGCTCTCGCCGCGGCTCAGCCGCGGACTCTGGCTTGTCAAGTGGCTGCTGGCGATCCCGCACTTCGTCGTGCTCGTCTTCCTCTGGATCGCCTTCGTCGTCGTGAGCGTGATCGCCTTCTTCGCGATCCTGTTCACCGGCCGCTACCCGAGGGGGCTATTCGACTTCAACGTCGGCGTGCTCCGTTGGTCGTGGCGCGTCGGCTTCTACAGCTACAGCGCACTCGGTACCGACAAGTACCCGCCCTTCACGCTCAAGGACGTCCCCGACTATTCGGCGCGGCTCGAGGTCGCATACCCCGAGTCGCTCTCGCGCGGGCTCGTGCTCGTCAAGTGGTGGCTGCTCGCGCTGCCGCACTATCTCGTCATCTCGGTCTTTGTCGGCGGCGCCTGGGCCGGGTCCGGCATCGACCGGCTATATGGCGCAGGTGGCTTGGTGGGACTGCTCGTCCTCTTCGCCGGCATCATGCTGCTCTTCACGAGCCGATACCCGAAGCCGCTCTACGACTTCGTGCTCGGCATGAACCGCTGGGTCTTCCGCGTCGCAGCCTACGCCTCGCTGATGACCGACGCATACCCGCCCTTCCGCCTCGATATGGGTGGCAGCGAGCCGCCGATCGGCACCGCTCCCGGCACCGTCCCGATGGCGCCCGCCCCGGTTGCCTCATGACCGGCACACCCACTACCGAGCACTTTCCGACGGAGATCGCCGGTCTTCCCGCCGGCGTCGATTCCGAGGTCGTGGAGGTGTCCGACGGCGATCTCTTCGAGCTGCGGATCGCACCGGTGACGAAGCAGCTCGGCGATGCGACGGTGCGGATGCTCGCCTACAACGGTTCCATCCCAGGTCCAACGCTGCGGGTACGTGAGGGCTCGGAGATCGTCGTCAACGTCGCCAACGAGGCAGATCTGGAGGCGACGGTGCACTGGCATGGGCTGCGCCTCGACAACCGCTACGACGGCACGCACGAGACGCAGGCGCCGATCGCGGTGGGCGGGACGTTCACGTATCGGATCGAGTTCCCCGACCCGGGCGTCTACTGGTACCACCCGCACATCCGCGAGGACTACGGCCAGGAGATGGGCCTGTACGGGAACATCCTCGTCGTCCCCGCCGATCCCGACTACTGGCCGCCGGCACATCGCGAGCTGCTGCTGACGCTCGACGATGTCCTGATCGAGGACGGCAAGATCGCCCCGTTCGGCCGCGAGGAGACGACGTACGCGGCGATGGGCCGGTTCGGCAACGTGATGCTGGTCGCCGGCGAGACCGACCTGTCGCTGAGCGCGCAGGTCGGCGAGGTCGTTCGCTTCTACCTGACCAACACCGCGAACACGCGCGTGTTCAACGTCCAGCTTCCGGGCGGGCGGCTGAAGCGCGTCGGAGGCGACAGCGGCCGCTACGAGCGCGAGGAGTTCGTCGACTCGGTGATCCTCGCGCCCTCGGAGCGGGTCGTGGTCGACGTGCTCTTCGAGCAGCCGGGGCAACTGACACTCGAGCACCGCACGCCCGAACGGACGTACGCGCTAGCGACGATCGACGTCGGCGCCGAGCAGGCGAGGCCGTCGCTTGCCGAGCAGTTCGACGTCCTCCGCCACAACCAAGAGTGGGTAGCAGAACGCGCGCGGCTGGCTCCCTACTTCGATGCGCCGCCCGACAAGACGCTCGCGCTCGTCGCCGAGATGGACATGGATACGCCCGAGGGGCCGGTGGTCTACGCCTGCCCGATGCACCCCGACGTGGTCAGTGAGGAGCCCGGACGCTGCCCGCAGTGCGGCATGAAGCTCCTGGCGACCGCCGCCGCAGCCTCCTACGTCTGCCCGATGCACCCCGAGGTCGTCAGCGACACGGCCGACCACTGCCCCAAGTGCGGGATGAAGCTGCTGCCGGCTGCGCTCGTCGCGCAGACCTCAGGGCACGGCACGCACACCGAGCACGCCGAAGCGCACACTCAGGAGGAGCACGGACACGATCACGGTCACGAGCCGCACGCCGACGCTGGCGGCATCGAGTGGGAAGACGACATGGTCGACGTCAACCGGATCACGACGCCCGCGAACATGCACTGGAGCTTCATCGACCGAGAAACGGGCGCCGCCAACCACGCGATCGACTGGCGCTTCCGCGTCGGCGACCAGGTCAAGCTGCGGCTGGTCAACGAGATGGACTCCGACCACCCAATGCACCACCCGTTCCATATCCATGGCGCCGGCCGCTTCGTCGTGCTCGCGCGTGGCGGCGTCGCCGAGGAGAACCTGGTCTGGAAGGACACGGTGCTGGTGCGAACCGGCGAGACCGTCGACATCCTGCTCGACGTGACGAACCCGGGCATCTGGATGGCGCACTGCCACATCGCCGAGCACCACGAGAGCGGGATGATGTTCAGCTTC